>JASHRW010000009.1 GCA_030037065.1 Xanthobacteraceae bacterium | reverse complement strand
AGCGATGTTCGCCATCGAGAATTTGCACAAATCCTATTTCACCTCCGGCGCCGAGGTGCGCGCGGTCGATGGCATCAGCGTCGAGGTCGAGACTGGCAAGCTCCTCACCTTGCTCGGCCCATCCGGCTGCGGCAAGACCACGACGCTGCGCTGCCTCGCCGGCCTTGAGCGCCCGCAATCTGGACGCATCGTCATCGGCAACCGCACTGTCTTCGACTCCGCGAAGGGTATCTTCGTGCCGGCGAGCGACCGCGGCATTGGCATGGTGTTCCAGTCCTACGCGATCTGGCCGCATATGACGGTGTTCGAGAACGTCGCCTTTCCGTTGCGGGTATCGCGGGCGGCGAAGAGATACGCAGCCGCCGAGATCAGCGAGCGCGTGGCCCGCATGCTCGACATGGTGCAGCTTAGCGGTTTTGCGCAGCGGCCGGCGACTCAGCTCTCCGGCGGCCAACAGCAGCGGCTCGCGTTCGCCCGCGGCCTCGTGCACCAACCGGCGATTTTGCTGCTCGACGAGCCGCTGTCGAATCTCGACGCCAAGCTGCGCGAGCAGATGCGGCTGGAATTAAAGCGCCTGCAGCGCTCGCTCGGCATCACCACGGTTTACGTGACGCACGACCAGTCGGAAGCACTGGCGCTCTCCGACGAGATCGCCGTGTTCGATTCCGGCCACATCATCCAGCGCGGCACGCCGCAAGACATCTACCGCCAGCCGAACAGCCAGTTTGTCGCCGACTTCGTCGGCTCGGCGAACTTTTTGCCCGGCACGGTGCGCGGGTCCGCCGGCGGCTTGACGCAAGTCGAAACCGCCAGACACGGGCTCATGGAATGCGTCTTCGCCGAACCGATCGGCGTCGGCGTAAAGGCGTTCGTCACCGCGCGGCCCGAGGACGTCGTGCTGTTCGACAGCCACGCGCCCGGCGCGCTGACCGAGGGGTTGAACACGCTCAACGGCAAGATCGTCAACCGCATCTTTCTCGGCGAGGTGGTTGACTACATCGTCGATCTCGGCGACCACGAATTGCGCGCGCGTGCGCACGGACAATTTTCAGATCGGGCAGACGGTGACGCTCGGCCTGTCACCGCGCAAATGTGTCGGACTGCCGGGCTGAACAGAGACATATGAGATCGACCGATGGGAATATCCAGGCATATCCGCCGATTTGCCCCACGGACTTGGTTCTATTTCAAGTGTCTGAGATACAAATTTTACAAGGGCGAACCCGAAGTTTGGCTGCTTCGCCACCTTCTGTCCGGCGATAAACTCGCGCTCGATATCGGGTCATCCATCGGCATTTTCTCGCGCGAGATGGCCAAATACGCAAATCGGGTCATTGCGTTCGAAGCAAACCCGAGCGTCGCCGCCTTTGCCCGTCGCGTCGCGCCGCGCGGCGTCGAAGTCATCAACGTTGCATTATCTTCCACGGACGGCAAAACCACGTTGCGGATTCCGCTCAGTTGGCGTAACGACACGGTGGACGACCTCGCCACGATAGAATCGAAAAATCCTTTGGACTTCGATCATGTTGTCGCGAAGGAAGTCGCGACAACACAGCTCGATGCTTTTCGTTTCAGCAATTGCGGCTTCATAAAGATCGATACCGAAGGCCATGAGGAGGACGTGCTGGCTGGGGCCATGCACCTTATCGAACAACAACGGCCGATCATGATGATCGAACTTGCTGAATCACTTAATCCTGGAATATTCGCGCGCGTGACTGAACGCCTGTCACGGCTCGGCTATACAGCATACGTGTTGTCCGGCACCCGCCTATGCCCCGCAAGCGAGGGCGCCTCGCAGGGCCAAACCGAGATTTTTAACTTCATTTTTTTACCTGCGGAAATCAAGGAAAAGCTCTTGAAGAGTTTTGCCGCTTCGAATGGCCTATGTCTGAGAGGGGCGATATTCGCAGCGCGGAATCTATTGCGGCGGCGTGCCGCGAAGTAACGCCGGCTTAGGAGACAAGTTTCGAAAATTGCGGTTATGGATTCCGAGCTCGCTTCGCGCGCCCCGGAATGACTCACCCCATATATTCCAAAATATGCATTCCCTGACCCCAGCGGTCGATCAGATAAAGCCGGCCCTCACCGTCGCAGCCGATGTCGTTTGACTGGATGCCGGGCGTGCCTTGCGGCGTTTCCGGCACGTAGCAGCCGACCTCCTTCGGATGCAGCGGATCGGCGACGTTCACCGCGCGCAGGCCGGCGTTGAAATAGGTAAGGAACACGATGTCCTTCCACGGCCCGCTGGCGGGGAGATTTTCCAGAATGTTGTGGGCGCCGAAGCGGCCCGGCCGATCGTAATATTTCTCGCGTTCCGGCATGAAAGTCGCGACCGGCACAGGGTTCGTCTCCTCCCGCGCGTCGATGATCCACATGAACTGCGCGTCCCAGTATTTCTGCTTGGCCCGCGCCTCGTCGGTGGCGACCAGATACGGCCGGTCGCCAATCGGCCATAACGTATGGTTCGAGCCGGGAAACGGCGGCGACCATTTGGCGTGGCCGACGAGCTTCATAGCACGCAGATCGCTGCAGTCGATGATCGAAACGCCGCCGCCCCACCAAGCACAGTACATGCGGTTGCCCCGGATCATCGGCGGGCCGTGCAGCGTTGTCGCCTCCTCGGCCGGCATCGGATCGTTGCCGAGCTCATCGGAGTCGGTCTTCATCCACGGTAGGCCCCAGATCGAGATCACCTCGGGCTTGAGCGGATCCTTGATGTCGAGCGTCCAGATCACGCGCCGTGTCCAGCCCGGTGCGTCGTTGGGCATGAAGGCGAGGCCGCGAGAAAGATCGACGCCGAAGCGATGCGGGCCGGAGCCCGGCATGTCATAGAAGCCGACCGGCTTCGGCGCCGCCGGCCTCGACACGTCGAAGATGAAGAAGCCGGCGCGCGCGTTCTTGCCCTTGTCGCCGGCGAGTCGCTCCGAATTGACGTAGAGCAGGTCGTCGCCGACGACGCGCAGCTTGTGGCAATGAATGCCGGGCGGCGCGCGGAATTCGCCGACCTTGTGCGGCCTTCGCGGATCGCGCACGTCGTGCACGGTGAAGCCTTCCGGCCCGTTATAGGACGAGCCGCCCACCGCGCCGACGTAAGCGTGGCCCTTGTGCACCTGCACCAGCGAGCCGCCGCCCCACGCCGCCGACGCATCGTGGCCGATGAGCTGGAAGTTTTTCGCTTCTTCGGGATAGCTGGCGGGCATGAGTCCTCCGTGCTGCCTCGCGTCATGGCCGGGCTTGCCTCGGCCATTCACGTCTTTAGTGTTCATCGCTAGCAAGACGTGGATACCCGGCACAAGGCCGCGTGACGATCTTGAGGGGAGCCATGGCCTCGGCCGAAAGCAGCCAATCGACGCCTCGTAGTGCGCGCGTTGAACTTTTCGGCCATCCGAAAGGCCTCACCTTCCTGTTCTCGACCGAGATGTGGGAGCGGTTCTCGTTCTACGGCATGCGCTCGCTGCTCGTACTCTACATGACCAAATATTTGCTCTTGCCCGAACACTCCGGCGCGGTGATCGGGCTTGCCAGCGTCAGGCGGACGCTCGAAGCCGCGTTCGGCCCGCTGCCGGTACAGCCGCTGTCGTCGCAGATCTGGGGCTTCTACACCGCGCTCGTTTATTTCACGCCGATCTTCGGCGGCCTGCTCGCCGACCGCGTACTCGGCCGGCGGCACACGGTGGTTATCGGGGCTGCGCTGATGGCGATCGGCCATTTCATGATGGCGGTCGAGCAGCTTTTTCTGTTCGCCTTGCTGTTTATCATCGTCGGCAGCGGCTGCTTCAAGCCGAACATTTCGACGCAAGTCGGCGGGCTTTATGCGCCGAGCGACCACCGCCGCGACCGCGCCTATTCGATCTTCTATGTCGGCATCAATATCGGCGCGTTCCTGGCACCGCTCGTCTGCGGCACGCTGGGCGAAGAGGCCGGCTGGCATTACGGCTTCGCCGCCGCCGGTGTCGGCATGTGTATCGGGCTTTGCATCTATCTGTACGCCTTGCCGCTGTTGCCGGCGGACGATGCGCTAGAAAGAGCAACTCCAGCCGCCGGCCCCAAGCAGCCGCTCACCCGCGACGAAAGGCGTGCCATCATTGCCCTGCTCGTTTTGTTCGTGCCCAACACATTGTTCTGGGCAGCCTACGAGCAGATCAGCAACACCATCGTACTGTGGGCCGATGCCGACACCGACCGCACCGTTCATCTCTTGGGGTTTAGCGCGCAAATTCCGACCACTTCGTTTCTCGCCTTCAATCCGTTCATGATCTTTGTCTTCACGCCCTTTGTCGTCGCGCTGTGGGCACGGCAGGCGGCGCGCGGGAGCGAGCCGTCGACCATCAGCAAAATGGCGCTGGGCTGCTGTGGCCTCACCGTCGCCTATCTTATCATGGCGCTCGCCGCATTTCACTCCGGCAGCGGCAATGCGAGCTGGCTATGGTTGCTTGGCTTTTTTGTCGTCATCACGTTGGGCGAGCTTTATCTGTCGCCGGTCGGGCTGTCGTTCGTGACCAAGCTCGCGCCGGCCCGGCTCTTGTCGATGCTGATGGGCGTGTGGCTCGCGTCGAGCTTCACCGGCGGCTTTTTGGCCGGCTATATCGGCAGTTTTTGGAGCCGCATGGCGAAGCCTGAATTCTTTCTGATGATTGCCGCCATCGGCGCAGTCGCCGGGCTGATGATTTTCGCCTGCCGGTGGGCGTTGCAGGAGGGATTGCTGGAGTAGCCTGTCCATCGACGCTCCGCGACCCTATCCGCTTGACTCACCCATAGCCACTCAGTTATTGATTAAATCAATAACCACTGAGTTATGGGTTCGATGACAAGCGCCCACGATTTACTGTTCCGAACGCTGGCCGATCCGACGCGGCGCGCTATCTTCGAGCGGCTGTGCCGCGAGGGCGAGAAGACGGTCGGGGCGCTGACGGTGCGGGCCAAAATCTCGCAGCCGGCCGTCTCGAAGCACCTTGCGGTTCTCAGGCAGGCCGGGCTGGTGCGCGCCCGCCACACCGGCCGCCAGACGCATTACAGCGCGCAGCTTCGCGCGCTCGCGCCGCTGATCGACTGGACCAGCCAAATGACCGGCTTCTGGCAAAACCGTTTCGACCGCCTCGAAGATCTGCTCAAAAGGATGGACCAATGAATGAAGCGCCGGCCGAAACGCGCTCCGTCGTCGTCGAACGGGACTTCCCTTATCCGCCGGAAAAGCTCTGGCGCGCGCTCACCCAACCGCACCTCATCGAGGAATGGCTAATGAAGAACGACTTCAATGCTGTCGTCGGCCACCGCTTCAATCTCCGCGGCGACTGGGGCGGCGTACTGGATTGCGAGGTTCTCGCCGTCGAGCCAAACAAGACGCTGGCTTACACGTGGAATTTTGCCCACGACGATGCAGCATTCAATCTGCAAAGTGTGGTGACATTTACGCTCGCCGCGACGCCTACAGGCACGCACCTGCGCATGGAGCAGTCGGGCTTCCGCACCGAGCAGAAGCAGGCCTACGGCGGTGCCAAGGCAGGATGGCAGCAGTTCTTGACCAAGCTGGAGCAGATCTTGGCGCGTGCGGAGTAAGGTCAACGGAGTTGGCCATAACCCACAGCGTCGTCATAGCCGGCTCGTCCCGGCCCATCCACGTCTTTGGTTTCGGCTTGCGCTTTAGGACGTGGATGCCGGCGACAAGCGCGAGCGTAACAAGTCGAATTTGGGACCTGCCGCGCTGCGTTTTCGCCTGTCATCAAAGGAGCTTCCATTGAACTGGAATACAGGGATTCGGCAAACTCACCGCTGGCTGTCCATCATCTTTACGCTGACCGTCATCGCCAATCTTGTCGCCATGGCGCTTGGGAAACCTCCCTCCTGGGTGGTCTATTCGCCGCTGCCCGTGCTCTTTCTGCTGATGTTCACCGGCCTGTACATGTTCGTACTGCCTTATGCCGGCAAATGGCGCAGCGAGTGAGACAGCGGCACGGTAGCCCGCTATTAATGCAGGTGCCGCAGCTTGTCGGGATTGCGCACGACATAGATGGCAGCGATCTTGCCGTCCTCGATATCCAGCGCGGTGGTCTGCAGTTCGCCGTCTGACTCCAGCGTAATGAAACCGGGCAATCCATTGACGAAAGCGGTGCGAACGAGTTTCGAGGCACTCTTCCGGAAAAGATTCGCCAGCACTCGATGAACCCTCATGACGGCTTCGTACCCGATAATCGGCCGCGTGGCCGCCGGACGCTTGCCGCCGCCGTCCGAATGAATGCTGACATCGGCGGCCAGCATCGACGAAAGCGCTTTCATGTCGCCGCTGCGCGACGCGTTGAAGAAAGCCTCGGCGAGCTCCAGGCCGCGCTGTTTTTCCACCTGGAAGCGCGGTCTTTCCTCGCGGACATGGGTGCGTGCACGGGCCGCAAGTTGTCGGCAGGTCGACGGATCGCGCTGGATGGTCGCGGCGACCTCCTCGAACGCGAGCCCGAACACGTCGTGCAGCAGAAACGCCGCCCGCTCGAGCGGCGACAGCCGTTCCAGCGCTAGCATCAGCGGCAAGGTGACGTCGTCCTCTTGCTCCTCTGCCACGACCGGATCGGGAAGCCACGGGCCAACATAGGTCTCGCGTCGGCGGCGCGCCGACTTGAGCTGATCGAGGCACAGCCGCGTGACCGACCGACGCAGGAACGCCTCGGGCTCGCGCACCACGCTGCGGTCGGCTCGCATCCAGCGGATGAAGGCCTCCTGCACCGCATCCTCGGCGTCGGTCACCGAGCCGAGCATGCGGTAGGCGACGCGCATGAGCTTCGGGCGCAGCGGCTCGAAACTGGCCGCCGCGTCCGCCCCGTCCTCTTGGCCGGCGCCCGTCATCAGGCGGCGGCCGCTTTGGCGGTCGCCTTTATGTCGGCCAGATCGGCGAACAGGCCGAAACCGACCGCGATGCGGTTCCATCCGTTGATGACATTGATCATCAGCGTGAGCTTGATCTGCTCCTCCTCGGTGAAATGCGCCTGCAGCGCTTCGCGGGCGCGCTCCAGCTCAG
>JASHRW010000322.1 GCA_030037065.1 Xanthobacteraceae bacterium | reverse complement strand
CGCTTGGAGACTTCATCGGCGGAAAGATTGGTGAGCCGGCCGAGCCGCGCGTCGGAAAAACCCATCGACTTGAGGCGGCGCAACGCTCCCGCCGCTTCCGGCAGACCTTTTGTCCGAATCTCCGCTTCGGCGTCGATGATGCCGCGGATCTGCGCCAGAAACCACGGATCGACCCGACAGGCGTTGTGAATGTCGGTGTCGCTCATGTTAAGCCGCATCGCCTGCGCGATTTTCAGGACGCCGTCTGGAGATGGCGTGCCGAGCGCGGCGCGAATGGCGTTCTTGTCGTCGCCCTGGCCGAGGCCAGGGATGGCGACTTCATCGAGACCAGTGAGGCCCGTTTCCAGCGAGCGCAGCGCCTTCTGCAGGCTTTCGGCGAAGGTGCGGCCGATAGCCATCGCTTCGCCGACCGACTTCATTGACGTGGTGAGCACCGGCTCGGCGCCGGGAAATTTTTCGAAGGCAAAGCGCGGAATCTTGGTGACGATATAGTCGATCGTCGGCTCGAACGACGCCGGCGTGGCGCCGCCGGTGATGTCGTTCTTGATCTCGTCGAGCGTATAGCCGACTGCAAGTTTCGCGGCGACCTTGGCGATGGGAAATCCGGTCGCCTTCGAGGCCAACGCCGAGGAGCGCGATACCCGCGGATTCATCTCGATGACGACGAGCCGGCCGTCGGCCGGATTGATCGCGAACTGCACGTTGGAGCCGCCGGTCTCCACCCCGATCTCGCGCAGCACCGCGATCGAGGCGTTGCGCATGATCTGATATTCTTTGTCAGTCAGCGTTAGCGCCGGCGCTATCGTGATCGAATCGCCGGTGTGCACGCCCATCGGATCGAAATTTTCGATCGAGCAGACGATGATGCAATTGTCGTTCTTGTCGCGCACCACCTCCATCTCGAATTCTTTCCAGCCGAGCACCGATTCCTCGATCAGCACCTCGGAGGTCGGCGAGGCGTCGATGCCGCGCTCGACGATGTCGATGAACTCCGCCTTGTTGTAGGCGATGCCGCCGCCGGTGCCGCCGAGCGTGAATGATGGACGGATGATCGCCGGCAGCCCGATGTCTTCGAGCGCTTGCAGCGCCTGGATCAATGTCTTGTCCTGATGCGAGCGCGGCGTGGCGAGCCCGATCTTGGTCATGGCTTCGCGAAACAACTTGCGGTCTTCGGCCTTGTCGATGGCGTCGGCGGTGGCGCCGATCATGGTCACGCTGAACTTGTCGAGCACGCCCATCTTGCGCAGCGACAAAGCGGTGTTGAGCGCGGTCTGTCCGCCCATGGTCGGCAGCAGCGCGAATCCGCCGGGCAGGACGTTGTGTTCCTTTTCGATGATCTTGGCGACGATCTCCGGCGTGATCGGCTCGACATAGGTGGCGTCCGCCAGATCCGGATCGGTCATGATGGTCGCGGGGTTGGAGTTGACCAGCACGACGCGATAGCCTTCGGCCTTGAGCGCCTTGCAGGCTTGGGTGCCCGAATAGTCGAACTCGCACGCCTGACCGATGACAATCGGACCCGCGCCGATGATCAGGATCGAGGAAATATCGGTTCGCCTGGGCATTTTTTCCTTTGCAGGGCACAAAAAAAGGGCGCGCTACCGCGCGTCCTCCTGGTACGCGGACCGGTCACCCCGCCGCGGCGCCGGCTGTTTAGGACATTATCGGCGGCCGGGCAATGCCGGCGGTCAGTCCTGTGCGCAGCCGCACGCTACCTCGGCAAAAACGTGGAGAGGGCGATAAATACGCGGTGCGCGTGGCCATTTGTGACGGAACGAGCGATCGACTGCGCAATCGGTGCGATGGAAATCGACTGCCGCCGGTCACGCCCGGCGCCCGATACTCATTCGCCAAAAAACCGCCGCCGACCACGTCCGCTACCGCAAGGTCATTCGCGACGTCGGCATCAAGCCGGACGGCGCGTGCGAATTGTGGACGTCAAATTTCCCAGCCCACCGCTGCCGCGTTAACCGGTGGCGCCGTGACATTAAGGAAACAGTATTGAAATAGCGGCGCCAGTGCGCGGTCGGCGTGCGCCTATTAACCCTCCGTTAACCATGTTTCCGCAGATTGTTAACTAATTAAGATTCATCCGAAATTGGAGAGGCGCTTGTCGAGCTTCATCTGTCAACGCCAATCGCTCACGTTTCGGGCGCGCTCGTACATGGCGTTCGCTTTCGCGCCGCAGCCGCCGATCGAGGACTGGCTTGCCGACCTCGATGCCACGCTGGAGCGGTCCAGAGGCTTCTTTGCCGGGCATCCGGTCGTGCTCGACCTTTCGTCGGCGCGCTTAAGCCCGCCCGCGGCCGCTCAACTGGTGAGTGAGCTTGAGGCGCGCAATATCCGCGTGCTCGGCATCGAGGGCGTCGAGGCCATCGCCGGCGAGGCGAAACTTCCGCCGCTGCTTCGCGGCGGACGCGGCGCCCAGGACATCGAACTGCCCGAACCTGCCGCAGCCGCCGCACCCGGTCCTACTCTTAAAAAGTCAGAGCCGGCCTCCCTGATGATCGACAGTCCGGTCCGCTCCGGCCAATCCGTCGTCTTCATCGACGGCGACGTCACCATACTGGGCTCGGTCGGTTCGGGCGCCGAGATCATCGCCGGCGGATCGATCCATATTTACGGAACGCTGCGCGGCCTCGCCATGGCGGGTGCTGCCGGCAACCCGCGCGCGCGCATCTTCTGCCATCGCTTCGAGGGCGAGCTTTTGGCGATCGGCTCTCATTACAAGACGGCGGACGAGATTGAGGACAGCCTGCGCCGCGGACCAACCCAGGCCTGGCTTGACGGCAACACACTGAAAATTTCCGCGATGAACTAACGAAAGGTCGTGAACATGAGCGAGGGGAAATCGGCCCGCGTGCTGGTGGTGACATCGGGTAAGGGGGGCGTCGGCAAGACTACCTCGACTGCCGCCATGGGCGCGGCGCTTGCCCATTTGGGCGAGAAGGTCGTGGTCGTCGATTTTGATGTCGGCTTGCGCAATCTCGACCTGGTGCTCGGCGCCGAGCGGCGCGTGGTGTTCGATCTGATCAACGTCATCAACGGGGTCGCGAAACTGCAGCAAGCGCTCATCCGTGACAAGCGCCTGGAAAATCTCTATCTGCTGCCGGCCTCGCAGACGCGCGACAAGGATGCGCTGAGCGAAGAAGGCGTCGCCAAAGTGATCGCCGAACTGCGCACCAAGTTCGATTGGATCGTCTGCGACAGCCCGGCGGGCATCGAGCGCGGCGCGACGCTGGCGATGCGGCATGCCGACGCCGCCATCATCGTCACCAATCCCGAAGTTTCGTCGGTGCGCGATTCCGACCGTATCATCGGGCTGCTCGATTCGAAGACCGAAAGGGCGGAGCGCGGCGAGTGCGTCGACAAGCATCTGCTCATCACGCGCTACCATCCTTGGCGCGCCGCCCGCGGCGAGATGCTGTCGATCGAAGACGTGCTCGAAATCCTGTCGATTCCGCTGCTCGGCATCATCCCGGAAAGCGAAGAGGTGCTGCGTGCCTCGAACGTCGGCTCGCCGGTGACGGTCAATGCGGCGCTGAGCGCGCCCGCGCGCGCCTATTTCGACGCCACGCGCCGGCTCAAGGGCGAGCAAATTCCCATGCAGATTCCCAACGAAAGCCGCGGCATCTTCAACAAGCTGTTCGGACGGAAAGCAGCATGAACCTTCTCAGCATATTTCGCCGGGGCTCCGCGCCCATTGCGCGCGAGCGCCTGCAAATCCTGCTCGCGCACGAGCGCGAGGCGCGCGACCAGCCGGATCTGCTCGGCGTCCTGCGCGAGGACATCCTGGCGGCGATCAGCCGTCATGTCTCCTTCGATCCGGACAAAGTGCAGATCACGATGGATCGCGGTGCCACCGTCTCGACGCTCGCCGTCGATATCGAAATCCCGAACCGCCGCCGTCCCTCCGGCTCGCTTCCGCGTTACAACCGACTCATGATCGATGCCGAAGTAGCGTCAGCGCGTTCGCAATGGACCAATGGGTTATGCTGATGCGCACGATAGCGTTTCTCACGCAAAAGGGCGGCTCTGGAAAGACGACATTGGCGGCATCGCTCGCCGTGGCGGCGGCACAGACCGGCGAAAGAGTGATCGCGCTCGATCTTGATCCGCAAGCATCGCTGGTCCGCTGGGGCAAACGCCGGGCGGCGGCGAAGGCTCGCTACACCATCATGGTCGAACCGCTGGAACGCGATCGCCTCTCGCGGCTGCGCGCCATTCTCGACGGGCTTGCCGGCGCTGGCTTTACGCTTGCGATTTTCGACACCGCTGGCGCCGACGGTCCGGCTGTCCGCCTCATCACCGAGGCCGCCGATCTTTGCCTGCTTCCGGCGCGGCCGACCATTATGGACGTGGAGGCGACGGCGGCCACTTTCCGCGCCGTCTTCTTGGCGAAGCGCAAAGCCGCGTTTGTTCTCAACCAGTGCCCGCCAACTTACCACAGCTCGCGCGCCGGCGATGCAGCCAAGGGTTTGACCGCGCTCGGCGTGCTTGCCGAGCCGATGCTGTCGGCCCGGATGGACTATCAGGATGCGATCGCCGCGGGATTGGGCGTCACCGAGTATGCCGGCAGCGGCCGCGCGGCGCAGGAAACGAAAGCACTGTGGAGTTGGGCGCGCGCGCAGTTTGCCGACGGAAAGGGCGAAAGAGCCGCCGATCATCGATCCAGCCGCCAGGCGGCTGCGTAAACCGCGCGGCGCTTCACGGCGCGGCGGCTATCTATGCGGACGCGACGGCGCGCTCGCGCATGTTGGCTCTGCGAACAGCAACGATCTCGGCCAGAACTGAGATTGCGATCTCATCGGGCGTGATCGCGCCGAGATCGAGCCCGGCCGGCGCCTTAAGCCTTGCAAGGCGTTCCGCCGGCACGCCGCGCTCCGCCAGCGCCGCTTTGAGCGCCTCGGCTTTCTTGCGGCTGCCGATAAACGCCACGTACGCGACGTCGACGGCGAGCGCGGCGAGCAACCCCGCCTCGTCGCCGCGGCCTTGGGTCGAAACCACGACATAACGCGCGGCGGCGTCATCGACCGGTAGCGCATAGCCTTCAATTCGGCGATCGGCATCGGCGAACGCCGTCTGCTCCGCCGCAGGCGCGCACACCGTGACGACAAAGCCGACGCGCTTGGCGAGATCGGCGATCGCCACGGCAACTGGGCTCGATCCGCAGATCACGACGTTGGGTCGCGGCAGTACCGGTTCGACGAAAATATCCATCGTGCCCTGACTCGGGCACATGTTCCTGGCGAAGCGCACGCCGCCGTGCTCCTCGCCGGCTTTGATGCCATGGTCCTCCAGCGCGTCTTCAGGCGCCACGGAAACGAGGCGTGATTTGCCGTCGGTGAGTGAGTCCTTCGCCGCCTTGAGGACGGCCGCCCGTGCGCAGCCGCCGCCGATCCAGCCTTCGGAGATGGTGCCGTTGGGAAGGATAACCGCCTTGGCACCGGCCTTGGCTGCGGTCGCCGCCACGGTGCGCACCACAGTGGCCAGCGCGAACGGTTCGCCGGCCGATTTCCGCGCGGCGATGATGTCGAGAATATCGCTCGAGCGGGTCATGGTTTCAGATCCTCGCGAGATAGGGCTCGAGCGCCGCCAGGCTCTCGAGATTATGCGCCGGAGCAAACAGATCGACGTAGGGCAGCGCCGCCTGCATGCCGCGCGCCTGCGGAGAATAGTCGCGCCAGCCGATCAGCGGATTGAGCCATATGATTTTGCGGCAGCGGCGGCGCAGCCGGCGCATCTCTTCGCCAAGCTGCTCGGGCTCGCCGGTATCGTAACCGTCGGACACGATCATGATCGCGGTGCGCGAATTGATGACGCGCCGCGCGTGCCAGCGATTGAAGGTGGCGAGACTTTCGCCGATGCGGGTGCCGCCGCCGATGCCTTGCGCCATCAACGCCAGCTTTTCTACCGCGCGCGTGACGTCGCGATCGCGCAGCGACGGCGACACGTGGGCGAGGCGGGTGTGAAAGACGAAGGCCTCGGCTTCGCGGAAAGCGTCGACCACGCCGTGCAGGAAACGGACGAAAAAAGCGGTGTAGAGGCTCATCGAGCCGGAGGCGTCGAGCAGGACGACGAGCCGCAGCGGCTTGATCTTGCGTCGCCGCCAGGCGAGGTCGAGTAGCGTTCCGCCATGCGAAACATTGCGGTGGATGGTGCGGCGCAGGTCGAGCCGGCGGCCGCGCCTTCGTACCTGCTCGCGACGAACGAGGCGCGCGCGCATGGCTCGCGCCAGCCGCGCCGCCAACGCGTGCGTTGCGGCGACGTCCTGCGGATCGACGACGTGGCGCAGATCGACTGCCGAGAGCGATTCGGCCCACGAAGCGCCTTCGCGCCGCCCGCGCCCATCGGCCTGGCTGTCGTTGTCGCCGTCGCGTCGCCGCTCGATGTGATCCGCCAGTCCGAGTGCCTGCTGCGGCACGTGCGCCTCGGCAATCTTGCGTGCCGCCGCGTGACTTACTTGCGGCGATCCTGACAAGACCTGCCGCTGCCGCATGCCTTCGCCGCGCCAGAACGCATCGAAAATCTCGTCGAAACGTTGCCAATCGGAATGGGTGGCACAGAACAGCGCGCGCAAAGCCGGCTTGAACGAGGTGGCGCGCAGCGCCGCGGGAGACGCGAGCACGTGGAGCGCGTCGCGCGTCTCGGCGAGGCCGACCTGAAAGCCGTTATCGCGCAGGGTGCGGGCGAAGCCGGCGAGCCGCCGGCGCATCGGAGCGGCCACGGCATGTTCCCTCCCCCCTTGTGGGGGAGGGCTAGGGAGGGGAGTGTTCGGAATCGCAGCGGACACCTTACCCCCCTCCCGCCTCGCTTCGCTCGGCGGCCTCCCTCACAAGGGGGAAGGCAACAAACAAATGCTTCCGAGAAATGCTCATCACGCCACCTTGCCGAGCAGGCGCGCGCTCACCTCGCGCGTGAGCCGCGCGCGATCCTCGTGGGTTTTGAGGAGACAAATCATGGTCTCGTAGACGGCCTCGGGTTCTTGCCGCAGATCGTGCACTTCAAGCCCGGCCAGCGTCGCCGCCCAGTCGAGCGTCTCGGCGACGCCCGGCACCTTGCGCAAATCCTCCTTGCGCACCGAGGCGACCATGCGGGCGATCTGCACCGCGAGCGTCGTGTCGATGCCCGGCGTGCGGGTGAGAATGATCTTCGCCTCGCGATCGACATCGGGAAAATCGACGTAGTGATAGAGACAACGCCGGCGCAACGCGTCCGACAGTTCGCGGGTGCCGTTCGAGGTCAGCACGACGCGCGGGATCGCATTGGCCTTGATGGTGCCGAGTTCGGGAATGCTGACCTGAAAGTCGGACAGCAGTTCGAGCAAGAACGCTTCGAATTCCTCATCGGCGCGGTCGACCTCGTCGATCAAGAGCACCGGCGGGCTTTCACGGCGGATAGCGGCAAGGAGCGGTCGTTCGAGCAGATATTTTTCGGAGAAGATGTGCTCTTCGATGGCATCGGCATCTTCCCCGACGCCTTCGCGCGTTTTGATGGCGAGCAGTTGGCGCTGGTAATTCCACTCGTAAAGCGCGGCGTTCTGATCGAGGCCTTCGTAACATTGCAGCCGGATCAATTCGGCGCCGTGCACGGCGGCCAGCGCCTTGCCGACCTCGGTCTTGCCAACGCCGGCTTCGCCTTCGAGCAGCAGCGGCCGCTTGAGGAAATCCATCAGCCACAAAGCGGTGGCGATGTCGCGGTCCGCGATATAGCCGACGGCGGCGAGTTTATCTGAAATCTCTTCGCGCTTGAGGGTCATGAATGAGCCATCGCCCTCACGTCGTCATGGCCGCGCTCGTCGCGGCCATCCACGTCTTGCTTCTTTTATGTCGAAGCCGTGGATGGCCGGCACAAGCCTGCAGCCGGGCCGGCCACTTCGGGCCGGACCCGGTTGGCCGGGCATGACGAATAAGGATGGCCTCGCGCTATGCATGCAGCCCGAGCTTCTCCGCCGCGGTCCAGACGCGCCAGTGATCGTGCGGCATCTGGATGTGGGTCGAGCCCAAAAATGCGAAAGCGTCGTTGACCGCATTGGAGAAGCACGGCACGCCGCCGACGTTGGGGCTCTCGCCGACGCCCTTGGCGCCGATCGGATGATGCGGCGAGGGCACCTCGGTGTAATCGGTCTCCCAGTGCGGCGTCTCGACCGCCGTCGGCAGGAAGTAGTCCATGAACGACGCCGTGGTGACGTTGCCGTCGTCGTCGTAATGGATTTCCTGGCCCATGGCGATGCCGAACGCTTCGGTCAGACCGCCGTGGACTTGGCCCTCGATGATCATCGGATTGATGCGCGTGCCGCAATCGTCGAGCGCGTAGAAGCGCCGCACCTTGGTCGTGCCGGTATCGACGTCGATGTCGACGACGCAAATGTAGGCGCCGTAGGGGAAGGTGAAGTTCGGCGGGTCATAATAGTTGATCGCCTCCAATCCAGGCTCCATGCCCGGCGGCACCTCGTGATAAGCCGCCCAGGCCAGCTCGGTCATGGTCTTGAAGCGCTCCGGATTGCCTTTCACGCGGAAGCGGTCGACGTCCCATTCCAGATCGTCGTCGTGCACTTCGAGCATGTAGGCGGCGATCATCTGCGCCTTGGCCTTGATCTTGCGGCAGGCCATGGCGGTGGCGGCGCCGGACACCGGCGTCGAGCGCGAGCCGTAGGTGCCGAGCCCATAGGGCGCGGTATCGGTGTTGCCTTCCTCGACGGTGATGTTGTCAGCCGGCAGCCCAAGCTCCGTGGCGATGATCTGAGCATAGGTCGTCTCGTGGCCTTGGCCTTGCGACTTGGTGCCGAGCCGACAAATGCCGCTGCCGGTCGGGTGAATGCGGATTTCGGCAGAGTCGAACATGGCGATGCCGAGAATGTCGCAAGCGCGCGACGGGCCGGCGCCGACGATCTCGGTGAAGAACGCAACGCCGACGCCCATCAGTTCGCGGGTTTCGCCACGCTTGAATGCCTCGCGTTTGGCTTTCTGCTCGTCGCGAAGTTTCTTATAGTTTGTTGTCTCCATCGCCTTCTTGAGCGCGGTCTGATAGTCGCCGGAATCGTATTGCCAGCCGAACGCCGACGTATAGGGAAATTGCTCGCGGCGAATGAGGTTCTTCATGCGAAACTCGGCCGGGTCCATGCCGAGCTTTTGCGCCATGATGTCCATGGCGCGCTCGATGCAATACGCGGCTTCGGTGACGCGGAACGAGCAGCGGTAGGCGACGCCGCCCGGCGCCTTATTGGT
>JASHRW010000321.1 GCA_030037065.1 Xanthobacteraceae bacterium | reverse complement strand
GTTTCTCCGTGCGCTTCGGGCTCGCCATCATATGGGTCGGCCCGACAGGGGAGCGCGGCGGACCGCAACATTGCGGATTCCGCGAAGGCTTCCAAGCCTATGGCTCGGGCGCAAGAGCGGCACCTCGCCGCAATTGTGGTAACACTAACGAATGCCGCTCTATTGCGCCAATCCGGGGGCGCCTGTCGGGCTCGCTTTACGTTTCTTGACAGTGACTTACGGTGCCGCCATAAGGGCGCCGTCGCGGCACGGCTTTGACGTGGCCCAAAAGCCCGTCATCGTGCGCCGCCCAACTTCAACCACATCGACTGGAAAAAGCCGGTCCGGACAAAAATCCGCACGCCGGGTTCGAACACGGAGAAAAAGATGTTCGCGGTCTTCAAAACGGGCGGCAAGCAATACCGCGTCGCCGCCGAGGACGTGCTCAAGGTCGACAAGATCCAAGGCGAGCCTGGCGAGATTGTCGAGTTCGGCGAAGTCCTCCTTGTGAGCGGGGACAGCGTGACGGTTGGTGTGCCCACGGTTGCCGGCGCTACGGTTGCGGCTGAAGTGCTCGAACAGGGGCGCGGGCCGAAAATCATCGCGTTCAAAAAGCGCCGGCGGAAAAATTCTCGGCGCAAGCGCGGCCATCGCCAGGAGTTCACGCTTCTTCGCGTTACCGAAATCCTCACCGACGGCAACAAGCCGAGCAAAACGGCAAAGCCGAAGGCCGAACGGGCGCCGGCGCCTGCGGCCGAGGCAGAACCGGCCGCAGAGGCGTCCGGGACTGCGGCAACGGTCGCCGTGGGTTCGGCAGAGGCGACGAAACCCAAAGCGCCGGCAGCCAAAGCCAAAAGGCCGGCGGCAAAGGAAAAGACAAAGAAATGATCCGGTTTGGTGATGCATTTGTCACGAATCCGGTGTAGACAGCGGTTAATGGGAATTTGGAGCGGAGCTGATGGCTCACAAGAAGGCAGGCGGATCCTCGCGTAACGGCCGCGATTCGGCGGGCCGGCGCCTGGGGATCAAGATTTTCGGCGGCGAGGATGTGATCGCCGGCAACATTATTGCGCGCCAGCGCGGCACCAAATGGCATGCCGGACGCAATGTCGGCGTCGGCCGCGACCATACGTTGTTCGCGCTGGTCGATGGCAAGCTTGAATTCCGTACCAAGACCAAGGGCCGCGTATTCGTGTCGGTACTTCCGATGACGGAGGCTGCGGCCCAGTAACACGGTGGATCAAACGAGGTCCGCCGGCATCCAGTCGAACCGGCGGGCCCCAATGGGTTCCGATGAAGGGGGAGACCGGGATGCCGGCTCTCCCTTCGGCTTTTCAGCAGGAGCCCGCCATGACCTTCTCGCAAGAAGCTTTCGTTGAGACAAGGCGAGAACACAGTATTCCCGCTCTTAAGACCGAGCGGCTGGTACTGCGTGCACCGTGCCGCGCCGACGCCAAGGTCATTGCGCGTCTCGCCGACGATCGCCGCATCGCGGTGAATACCGTGCGCATTCCGCATCCTTACGGGCTTAACGATGCCGAGCAGTACATCGCCAGCGTCAATCGTCAGAACGACGATGCCGCGTTTCTGATCACGCTCGACGGTGCGCCGATCGGAGCCTGTGGCATCGATCCGCGCGTGGGCGTTCCCGAAATCGGCTACTGGCTCGGCGTAGCCTATTGGGGCCAAGGCTATGCGACCGAGGCGGCACGCGCCGTCATCGATCATGCGTTCGGCGCGCTGCAGCACGAGGCGCTGCAGGCCGGCGCGCGGGTGAGCAATCCCGCCTCTCGCCGGGTGCTGGAGAAGTGCGGATTCCAATGGACCGGCGTGCAACTCACCCGTATCCGCGCGATCAACTCGGCGGCGCCGACCGACCGCTTCCGCCTCGATCGGCGATTGTGGGAATCGCTGCGGTCGTGGGGAAAGGTAAGCCGCGTGGCGTGAATTGCGGTGCTCGCCTCGAAGCGGCCACGGCCAACGCGGTTTGCGATTGTTTGGCGCAGTGATCGGCCTTACGTAGGGCAGATGAAGTTCCTCGACGAAGCCAAGGTCTATATCCGCTCCGGCGACGGCGGGAACGGCTGCGTGTCATTCCGTCGCGAAAAATTCATCGAGTTCGGCGGCCCTAATGGCGGCGACGGCGGCAAAGGCGGCGATGTCGTCGCCGAGGCAGTCGAGGGGCTCAACACGCTGATCGACTACCGCTACCAGCAGCATTTTTTCGCCAAGAATGGCAGCGCCGGCATGGGCAAGGACCGCCATGGCAAGAACGGCGCCGACGCCGTGCTCAAGGTGCCGGTCGGCACGCAGATTTACGAGGAGGACGGCGAGACGCTCATTGTCGATCTGACCGAGCCCGGTCACCGCGCGGTGCTTCTTCGCGGCGGCAATGGCGGATTCGGCAACGCGCATTTCAAGACTTCGACCAATCGCGCGCCGCGGCATGCCAATCCCGGTCAGCCGGGCGAGGAGCACACCATCCGACTCCGTCTCAAACTCATCGCCGATGCCGGAATCGTGGGGCTGCCGAACGCCGGCAAATCGACATTCCTGGCTGCGGTGAGCGCCGCCAAACCGAAGATCGCCGATTATCCTTTCACCACGCTCACGCCGCAGCTTGGCGTTGTCGATGTCGATGGGCGCGAATTCGTGCTCGCCGACATTCCGGGGCTGATCGAAGGCGCGCATGAAGGCACAGGGCTCGGCGATCGTTTTCTCGGTCACGTCGAACGCTGCCGTGTGCTGCTGCATCTCGTCGACGGCACGGGCGGCAATGCCGGCGAGGCTTACGAGACCGTCCGTGCCGAGCTTGTGGCTTACGGTCAAGGGTTGGCGGACAAGCCCGAGATCGTCGCGCTCAGCAAGTCCGACGCCTTGGGTGCCGCCGAAATCAAGCGACAGGCCGCGCAGCTCAAACGTGTGGCCAGAAAGCCGCCGCTGGTGGTTTCCGCCGTGAGCGGGGAGGGCGTCAAAGAGGTGCTCCGCGCCGTGCTCAAGGTCATTGACGAGGCGCGCGGCAGCACCACAGAGCAAAGCTTTGCCAGGGCGGTTTGGCATCCCTGATGGCGAGACGATGTCAGTGCGCCGACGTTCCGGCACAGAAAAAATGCAACGAACCGTCGCGCTCGATTCGAGGCAAAAGATCGATTTCCCAGGCCAGATATTCGCTCATTGCCGCTCTGGTATCGCCAGGGCGTTCGTAGGGCTTGCGCCATTGATCGACGGTTCCGTCAGCCAAGTTTTTTGGCGCGGACGAAAGTGCGTACCCCGCCTTTCTCCAAGCGTCGTTGCCCCCGGCGAGATACTGTACCGGAATGTCGGTCAGCGTGGCGGCCTCGGCCACTGCGAAGGAGGCCAGGACGCCGTTCTCGGATGTTAAAACCAATGTGCCGCGAAGCGGTATTTTTTTGAGCGCGCGATCGAGCCGCGTCCTTATCGCGAACCACGCGCCGGGAATGTGCTCTTGCAGATAGTCGCGGCTTAGCGACAGGTCGACGACGGTTGCTACATCGGCCTCCAACAGCTTATGCAACGCCGGGCAGTCGATTGCCGCGCCGGGCCGCGTTTCAGTTGCGAGTAGCGGCGCAACCGGCCAGCCGACCTCCGTTCCAGGTTCAGCCAGCACGAACACATCCTGCCAGCCCATTTGGCGGAGCCAAGATGCCGTCATCATCGCGCGGACTTCGGCGTCGTCGACGAGTACGATGCGTGCGCCCAGCGTGCCGACGTATTGATCGGTGGCCTGCACGAGCTGGCCGCCCGGCGCCGAAATCGCACCTGATATATGGCCTGCCTCGTACTCGGCGGGATCGCGCACGTCGAACAGATAAAGCGTGCGCTCCGGGTCGGCGCGTAAGGCTTCAAATATCGGGCGATCAATGGCTTTTACGCCGCAATTTTGCGCGACGCGCTGTGCGGCCGGTCGCGCCCAACCTAAAGTCTTGGCCGAAACGCCCGGCGCGCGGCGGTCCCTACCGCTTTCGCATTGAAAGCCAGCGAGGCTCCAGCCCATCGTGCCGTTGCGCAGCGCCATGATTTTATTCGGCAGGCCGGCATTGATCAGCGATTGAGCGCCGATGATGCTGCGGGTGCGGCCGGCGCAGTTGACCACGACAGTGGTTCCCGGCGACGGCGCAATCTCTCGCGCCCGCAGAACCAGCTCGGCACCCGGCACGTTGACGGCGGTCGGTATCGAAACCCGCGAATATTCGTCGAACGGCCGGCTGTCGAGCACCACCAAGTCGGCGCCCGCGCGCAGTAGCCGTTCGAGGTCCTCGGCGGCGATGCTCGGCGTTGCGGCGGCGTGCTCGATGAACTCGCCGAACGCCTTGCTCGGCACGTTGACACCGGAGAACAACTCGAAGCCGGCCGCCGCGCAGGCCTCGATGCCGCCTTCGAGAATGGCAACGTTCGCATAACCGTTGCGCGTGAGGATCGCCGCGGCCCGCGCGGCGAGGCCGTCGTCATCGTCGCACAGCACGATCGGCGTCGCGCGCCGTGGCACCAGTTGTGCGAATTTCAATTCGAAACGGCTTAACGGCACCGATCGCGCCAGCAGCAGGTGGCGCTGCGAAAAAATCAGCTCCTCGCGAATATCGATCAGCGCGAGTTCGCTGCTGCCGCGGATCAGGGTCCGCAGGTCGGCGGCGCCGATCGCTGCCGTCACGTCGCCTGCTGTGCGGTCATCTGATGCACTTCACCGGTTTTCAAGTCGAAGCGCACGCGGTCGATCCGGTCGAGATTGGTTCCGGTCACGCGAATAAAGCGGGCATGGTCCGGATAGTCGATCGAATGGATCTTGCCGTCCTGATAAATGCCGGCGTGGCCGGGCGTCAGCCGGTACTTTTTCACTGGTTTGAGCTTGGCATGCTTGGGATCACCGCCATTGTCCTCGCGCTCCCACTCGATCATGTCGGTGTAATGAGTGGCTTGGCCGTAGATCGCCCATGAGGCGCCGTGGTCATGCGGTGGAGAGACGCGCGCCTTGTCGTTGATGTGGGCAAGAACTTGGAAGCCGAGTTCAGCATCCTCGTAGAGGACGTGCAGTCCTCGCGGTGTGTCCTCGCTGCAATGATTGCGGATGAAGTCTGGATTGTTCAGCAGAGTTTCAAGCTTGGTGCGTACCTCCTCGCGTCCCTTCGGACCGGGGTCGCGCTTAAGGATGGAGCGGCAGTCGGCAATGAACTGATCGAGCTGGTAGGCCATTGCGATCCTCCGTAAGGGGCGGCTGGCGCCAGTTTCATTCCTGCGAGGGCGCCTCGCGCCGAATTTATTGCATTTTGCCGCATTGGTGCAGTTGACGCCAGCGGCACGTTGCCCCTTTGGTTTGGGGCCCGGCAGCAGTTACATTGGCTATATGTTCGGACTGCCCCGAAGTTACGATCGCCCGCGCAACGTGCGTCTCGATACGCTCGTCCGCCTGCGTTGGCTGGCTGTGTCCGGCCAGTTGGCAGCGATTGTCGTGGTCCATTTCGGCCTCGACTATGTGGTGGTTCCGATCTGGTCGTGTCTGGCGGTCATTGCCGTGGCGGCGCTGCTCAACGTGGCGCTGCGGCTGGGTTTTCCGAAGACCCAATGGCTCGAACCCGACCGCGCCGCCTGGCTCCTCGGCTTCGACATCGCCGAACTCGCGGCGCTCCTCTACCTCACCGGCGGACTTGAAAATCCATTCTCCTTTCTTCTGCTTGGTCCGGTGCTGATCTCGGCAACGGCATTGCCGCCGCGCATGACGTTGCTCATCGGCACCTTCGCCATGCTGTGTGCCACGGTGCTCGTGTTCTTTCACTACGATCTTCCCTGGGAAACGCCGCACGGGTTGGAGCTACCTGAAATCTACATGGTAGGTGTTTGGCTCTCGATCCTGCTCGCGATCGGGTACATCGGCGTCTATACGTGGCAGGTCGCCGAGGAGGCCCGCCAACTGTCGGATGCGCTGGCGGCGACTGAGTTGGTGCTGGCGCGAGAGCAACATTTGTCCCAGCTCGACGGTCTCGCCGCTGCCGCCGCCCACGAGTTAGGCACCCCTTTGGCAACGATCACGCTTGTCGTGCGCGAAATCCAGCACGCGCTCGACCCGAAATCGCCCCATGTCGAAGACATCAAGCTGTTGCGCGAAGCGGCGCAACGCTGCCGCGAGATTCTGGCAAAGATCACCGAGTTGCCCACCGGCGAGCCGTTTGACCGGCTACCGCTCTCGGCGCTGCTCGAAGAGGCGGTTTCGCCGCACCGCAACTTTGGCGTCTCCGTCAACGTCAGTCGCCCATCCGATCGCGGCGGCGAGCCGTTCGGCGCGCGTAATCCGGCGATCCGCTATGGTCTGGGGAATCTGATCGAAAATGCGGTCGACTTTGCCCGTGGCCGCGTCGAGATCTTGGCGCAATGGGACGCTAGCGAGGTCAGCGTGACCATTAGCGACGACGGTCCTGGTTTTGCGGCCGAAGTGTTGGACCGCCTCGGCGAACCCTATGTCACCCAGCGCCGCCCTGAGCCCAAGGGGGTCGAGGGCGGCGATACGGTGTTCGGCCTCGGTCTCGGGTTCTTCATCGCCAAGACGCTATTGGAACGTTCGGGAGCGAGGCTATCGTTAATTAACCAAGCGCCGCCGCTGCACGGCGCGACCATCAAGGTGACCTGGAATCGCGAGGACTTTGAGCGTCCGCTTGCGTCACCGCCTTCGGCCCCCCTTGAGCCGGCAGTCCCGGCGGCTTAATTACCAAACAAGTGATCGGCCTGATTGTTGACTCGTTGTTTCCTCGTCACGCGAGGGTATTGCGGCTTATTGCGGCGTGGGCGATTGCAGCGGGCCATGATCGCAGCGATAATGGCGGAAGGTCTCGGGCGGTGCCACGCAGCGCGTGAAAGGCCTCGTATTCGCGTGGACGGAGAATTGCCATGACCAATGCAGCAACCGGCCCGCTTGCCAGCGAGCGTTCGCTTCTTATCGTCGAGGACGACAAATCGTTTCTGCAACGGCTCGCGCGCGCCATGGAGGGTCGCGGCTTTGCGGTGAGCACAGCCGAGTCGGTCGCCGATGGTCTCCTGCAAGTCGAGAAAGCGCCGCCGGCCTTTGCCGTCGTCGACATGCGCCTTGGCGACGGCAACGGCCTCGACGTCATTTCAGCAATGAAAAAGCGCCGCCCGGAAGCGCGCGCCATCATCTTGACGGGCTACGGCAACATTGCGACTGCGGTGAATGCGGTCAAACTCGGGGCCGTCGATTATCTGGCCAAACCGGTCGATGCCGACGATGTGGCCGCGGCGCTTCTCGCCCTCGACAACAAAAAGATCGAGCCGCCGGAAAACCCGATGTCGGCGGACCGTGTGCGCTGGGAGCACATCCAGCGAATTTACGAACTTTGCGGCCGTAACGTTTCGGAAACCGCGCGCCGTCTCAACATGCATCGCCGCACGCTGCAGCGCATCCTCGCCAAACGCGCGCCGAAGTAATTCGAACATCGTACGTCTCGGCGATTGTTGACGTCGGGCTTCGCTTTACCGCCGCTTAACCTCGTTGGCGCGCGGGGTTCTTCATTAGAATTGCGCGGAACCCGTTAAGCCAAATTTTGGACGGAACGCTTATTATTTTTGACAATCATAAATGGGCCTGTTGGCGGGGATCGGATGCTCGAACAGTTGGGATTGGCGGGTCAGGATGACTTGGCACATGCCGGCGCTGTGTCGCCGGCGGCGACTCGGCTCCTCGTCATTGACGACGATAATCTTCACCGCATGATCATTTGTCGGGTTGCGGCGAAAGCGGGGTATCTCCCGGCTGGAGCGGCTAGCTACGACGAAGCCGCGCAGCTCGTGCAAGAAGGCGGCTTCGACTGCATCACACTCGACCTTTCGCTCGGCGAGCAATCGGGCGTCGATATGCTGCGGCACCTTTGGGTGATTGGTTGCAAGGCGCCGGTTATTATCATCAGCGGCTGCGACGACGCGACTTGCAGCGAAACCGAAAAAGTCGCCGAGTCGCTCAAGCTCAACGTATGGGAGTCGATCCCGAAGCCGGTCGATATGGCCGTGCTGCGCGAATCGCTCGAACGGCTCAAAGCTGCGCGCGAAGGCGTGCCGCAAGCCCCTCAAATTTCCCCGGCGTAAGGTCCTTGCGGATCGGCCAGCGCTTGCAGGCGCAAGGCCGCCGCGTGCGCAAAGCGCAGCATGATCGCCTTGCGGGTGGCCGCGGGAAGCCGGTGTTCGGGTGCTTCGCCGACGATCGATGCGCCGAACGCATCCGCGACGATCAGGCCGGCATCGGCCGGAAAAATCTCGCGCGGCACGTCGATGATTGTAGCGAAGAAAAGCCGGTCGCAATGCAAGCGGTAGTCTGTCCATTTCTGGTCGGCGCGGAAATCGGCTACCGATGATTTGATCTCGACAATAATGATTTCTCCGTCGCCGCCGAGCGCGACCAAGTCGGCGCGGCGCCCCGACGGCAGCGGTAATTCGCTGACCACGCAATAGCCCAGCGCGTGTAGATAGCGCGCCGTACCGCGGGCAATCGCGAGCGCTGTTGGTGATTGCCGGCCGTCGACGGGAAGCGCTGCCGCCAGCGAATTGACGCTCATCGCCAAAATTCCCGGAAGAGGCAGGTTCGCAAAAGAACGGCTGGAGAGCTTACGCACGCCATACTCCGGACGATGGGGAACGGACAACGGACGCGGGCCGGCAGGGTACGATCAAGAGGATAGATCATGGCAATTTACCGGCCGCCTGTCATCTGTGCTCCGTCGGCCGGTCTCCGGCGCGCTCCGGGAAAGCGCTGGCCAAAGACGCGCGCGTCGCTGCGATTACCCCGCGTTCGGTGATCAAGCCGGTGACCAGCCGGGCCGGCGTGACGTCAAAGGCATAATTCGCCGCCGCCGAACCGTCGGGTACGATTCGCACCGTTTCGATGCGACCGTCGACGGTGCGCCCGGTCATAGTCGCCACTTCGTCGGCGCCGCGCTGCTCAATTGGAATTTCGGCGACGCCATCGGCAACTGCGAAATCGATCGTGGGCGAGGGCAGCGCCACATAGAACGGCACGTTGTTGTCGCGCGCAGCGAGCGCTTTCAGGTAGGTTCCGATCTTATTGCAGACGTCGCCGTTCCTGGTCACGCGGTCGGTGCCGACGATGATCAGATCGACGAGACCGTGCTGCATCAAATGTCCGCCGGTATTGTCGGCGATCACCGTATGCGGGACACCGTGCTGGCCAAGCTCCCAGGCGGTGAGTGAGGCGCCCTGATTGCGCGGGCGTGTCTCGTCGGCGAACACGTGAACCGGCAGCCCGTTGTCGTGCGCCAAATAGATCGGCGCCGTCGCGGTGCCGACGTCGACTGTGGCGAGCCAGCCGGCATTGCAGTGGGTGAGAACATTTACCCGCTCGCCCGCTTTCTTGCGCGCCGCAATCGCTTCGATCAGCGGCAGGCCGTTGCGGCCGATCGCGATATTGATGGCTACATCCTCGTCGCAGATTTCGGCAGCGCGCCGGTAAGCCGCGGCGCCGCGCTCTGCGCGCGGCCGGTTGCGCACGGCCGCCATCATTTCATCGAGCGCCCATTTAAGATTGATCGCGGTCGGCCGCGTGGCGAGGAGAAGCGCGTAGGCGCGATCGAGCGCCTCATCGGAAGCGTCGGCGCGCAGCGCCAGGCAGATACCATAGGCCGCGGCGGCGCCGATCAAGGGTGCGCCGCGAACCAGCATGGCACGAATCGCGTGGGCGACCTCGTCGAGCGAGGTGAGGCGGGCGGTTGCAAAGCGGTGCGGGAGAGCGGTCTGATCGATGATACCGACGGACCAGCCGTCAGGCTCGACCCAGATCGTTCGCATCACCTTGCCGTCGACTTTCATGCGCTTCCCTAGCAGATTTATTCCTTCTGTCGATGCGTAATTCGGCATCGTTGCGGACGGCGCGGCATTGTCGCAATCTCGCGCTTGCTATACGCAGGAGTAGTCGATGCCTGAGATGGATTACGAGGCCGAGTACAACAACCGGGCGCGTGTTCCGGAACATGCCGATATTTTTCTCCGCTGGGTCCGCGAAGCCGAGGATTACCGTGCCGAAAGGCTCAAAACCGGCCGCGCCGAACTCGGTCTGTCGTACGGCGATACGCCGCGCCAGAGCATCGATCTGTTCATGCCGGACGGCGGCGACGATGCGCCGCTGGCGTTGTTCGTGCACGGCGGCTGGTGGCGCTCGCTCGATCCCTCCAGCTTCAGCCAAATGGCGCGTGGGCCAAATGCGCGGGGAGTCATCGTCGCGGTCGCCGGCTACGATCTATGCCCTACCGTGGCGATCGCCGACATTATCGAGCAGATCCGTCGCGCCTGCGGATTTCTTTGGCAACGCTTGGATCGCCGCTTGGTGGTGTATGGACATTCGGCAGGCGGCCATCTTGCCGCAGCGATGGTCGCTACTGCTTGGTCGTCGATCTACCCCAAGGCGCCGCCCGATTTGGTGCCTTCCGGCTACGCGATCTCCGGCGTGTTCGATCTGTCGCCGCTTGTCGGTATCAGCGTGAACCAGGATTTGCGGCTTGATGCCGCGCAGGCACGGCGTGTTTCGCCGGCTTTCTGGCCGGTAATGCCCGGCCGCGCGCTGGATGCGGTTGTCGGCGAACTCGAGTCGAGCGAATTCAAGCGTCAGAGCCGGCTCATTGCGGACGCGTGGCGGGGCGCCGCAGAGACCCGCTATGTGGAAATCACCGGAACGAATCACTTCACCGTCATCGACGCGCTTGCCGATCCGCAAAGCGCCATGACGGCGCGCATCGCCGAGTTGGCGCAAGGCCTCAAACGGTAGTGTCTCCTTGCCTCTACGCGTGCACTGTCAGGTGGTTACTGCAGGGTTTGGTCGCGAAAACAGCACGAAAGCCGAGGCGGCAAGGATCAAGACAAAGCCGACGATGTCGGAACCGGTCGGCCGCTCGCCCAAAATCAGGACCGAGGCAATAACGCCGATTACCGGGCTGCCGAGAACGCCGAGCGACGCGGTCATCGCGGGCAGCCGCTGGATGATGGAGAACCATAGACCATAGGCGATGCCGGTACCGAGCACACCCGAAAGCACAGTTGCGATTACGCCGCCGACATGCGCGGCATGAAAGTCGGGGCCGCCCTCGAAGATCAGCATGCAGGCGGCGATCACGAACAACGAGATCGCGACTTGCCAGACGGCGATCGCCATCGGATCGGCGTCGATCTGTGCCCATTTCAGATAGACCGTGCCGGCGGCCCAGCTCACGCCGGTGGCGAGTGCCAACACGATGCCGAGCGGGATGCCAGCGGCCGTCAACGGGTAGATCAGTATGGCAAGCCCGGCAGCGCACAGCGCGATCGCGACCGGCTGCGTGCCGGTCGGCCGCTCGCGCAGAAAAATCCAGCTCAAGACCACCGCCCAGATCGGCATCGTGTAGGCGAGAATGGCCACGCGCGAGGTGGCTGCGCCGAGCTGGGCGAATGTCGAGAACACGCTGAAGCTGGCGACGTTAAGAAGAGCGGCCACGAACAGGTGCGCCCATCCTTTACCGCCTGGAACACGCAAATCGCGGCGCATGATGAAGCAAAGCCCGAACAGCACGATCGCGCCGACTAGCGTGCTGGTCGTGCGCATGGTGAAAGGTGGAACTTCGTCCAGCGCGATCCGCATAATCGGCCAGGTGGAGCCCCAGACGATGCACAACGCGACAAGCATGAGCCGCGCGCCGGCTTCGCCGCGCGCTCCAGCGTCGTGAATGCGGTCCAGGCTTCTCACTCAACGCGTCCGGCAGCGCGAATCATCGCGGCTTCGGCCCGACCTGCAAATACCAGTCGAGGATCTGTGCGCCAGTCCAGAACAGCACGTCGTCTTTTTTGCGAATGACCTCGAAAATGCGCCGGAAATGTTTGAGCCGGTGCGGCGCGCCCATGATGTACGGGTGAACCGAGAGCGCCATAATGCGCGCAGAGTGTGCAGCATCGGCATAGATCTGCTCGAACTGGTCGAGTGCGCGCTCGCAATATTCAGACGCTTTGTGATGCTGGATCAGCATCATGGCGACGTCGTTGCACTCCTGCGTGTAGGGCACGTTAACGATTGGCTTACCGCGGGTGTTCAGCCAAACCGGCTGATCGTCGAGCACCCAGTCAGCGACGTAGTCGTAACCTTCTTCGGCCAACAGATCGGGCGTTTCCCAGGTTTCGGTGAGGCCCGGTCCGAGCCAGCCGCGCGGTTTCTTGCCGGTCGCCCTGACGATGGCGTCCCGGGTCTTGCGGATATCGACGCGCTCGTCGGGAACCTTCTGCATGTTGCGCTGGGTAAAGCCGTGACCGACGAATTCCCAGTTGCGTTCGACCGCAGCACGCACAATCGCCGGGTAGGCGGCAAGCGCCGAGCCGTTGATGCAGATCACGCCGGGAATGGCGAATTCGTCGAATACCTCGACGAAGCGCCAGAAGCCCACGCGGTTACCGTATTCGTGCCAGGCCCAATTGGGAACGTCGGGCATGGGCGAGCCGCCGGCGGGTGGGGTGAGTACGGTGCGCGGCATTGGCTGCGTTGCGTCCCAGTGCTCGACATTGACGATAACCCACACCGCCATACGTGCGCCATCCGGCAGCTTCAGCGCTGGCCGTTCGGTGATTGGCGAATAGGCGATGCGCTCGTGCGGCAGCATGGGCGGCGTGGCCTTCCGCTTCTTTGCCGCCGCTCGGTTTGGTCTTTTGGTCATGCGGGATTTTTCCTCATCGTCTAGCTACAGTAAAACGAGCGGTGGTCAACGTTGCGCGCGAGGATCATCCGCCGGCTGCTTTCACCTCCGGCGGCCGATGCCTCACCACAATCGCACCAAGCACAGTAAGTCCCACGGCGCACACGCATAGCGGCAGGAACGTGGTCCAGGGCTTGCCGGTCAGGTCCCACAGTGCGCCGCTGACGGTCGGGATGATGATCGCGCAGGTGTAACTGACGGTGAACATGCCGGCGGAGGTGCGCGGCGTATCGCCTGGCGTGCTCAGCAGTGCGGGCAGAGCAAGGATCGGCGCGAAGGTCATTGCGGTGGTGAAGCCGATGAACGCGGCCGAGATCAGAATGCCCGGCCCGGTAGGGACGAGAATCAGCGCGATGAAGGAGGCGAGCAAGATCGGCCCGAACAGCAAGAACGGCCACGCGCGGCGTTCAAACCGATTGGCCATGAGCAGCAAAAGGAACGGCGCCGCCATCTGCAGCCCGTTAAGCCACGCCAAAGCGGCGCCCAGCAATTCGCCCTTGCCGAGACTGTCGAGATATTCGCCGAGAAAGGCGTTGGTGGAAAAGAACGTGCTGTTATTGCTGCCCAGCGTGAGGCCGAGAAGCCAGACCAGCGGATTCTTCCAATCCGGCCACCAGCGGCCGTTGCCCGCGTTCGCTCCAAGTGCGCTGCCAGAGCGTCTGGGTCCCAGCCAATAAAACACCGGCACGATGAGGGCGGCGGGCACTGCCCAGAAGACGAGATCGAGCCTCCATGAGCCGTCAAAGAGCGGCAGGACATACGGAATGGTTAGTGCCGAGGAGATCGTCGATCCGATCAACATTCCGGCTGTATAGGCGATGGTGCCGAGCGCGATGCGGCTCGGCAGCCATTCGCGCACCAGCGTGGGCATTCCCGGCTGCATGAGAGCGACGCCGAACCCGGTAACGATCGAGGCCGCATAGAGCGTAAGCACGTCGGTCGCCGCGCCGCGGGCGCCGCTGGCGAGAGCCGCGATCACCATGCCGACAATCACTGCCAGATTTGTGCCGATGCGCGCGATTAGTAGTGAGCCAGGTACCGCGGCGACGGCAAACAGCGCCAGCGGCAGCCCGACCAGGAGCCCGACCTGCGTCTCCGACATGCGCAATTCGTCGTGCACGAGCGGGATCACGGGCGGCATGGCGAGAATCGTCATGCGCATGGCGACGCCTGCAAGGAAAAGCAGGAACAGAAGCTTGAGCAGGCGGCCGGACGCGAGACCGGCCGCGGAATTTCCGACAGGGAGCATTGGGGAGGAACGCCGTTAAGGGGGCACCCTGCATCAGCGAGGGCCATGGTGCAAGGATACCCATCGGCCGGCTATGAGGTCCGATCTTTCCGCCGCTCCGCTGTGTTGCGCCGCTTTCCGCACTATGTTAGCAACGCCGCGATTTTCGCGGGTTGGCGAGGCGTTGCGCTGCCTCCAACTTTCAATTCCCGCATAATCCCAAGGGTTTGATCCCAAGGGTCTGTGCCGGCCCCCCGCGCCGGTTGTGCCCTGGCGGAACGACTCCCGAACAGACGACGAGAAGCATACTTGGCAGGCGAAGAAACCATCGTATCCAGCGTGGCGGGCCGCTATGCCACCGCATTGTTCGATCTCGCGCGCGAGGCGAACCAGATCGACGCGGTGAAGGCCGACGTCGAGCGCTTCGATGCGCTTATCGCCGAAAGTGCGGACCTGAGGCGGCTTGTGCGTAGTCCGGTGTTTTCCGCCGCCGAACAATTGCAGGCGCTCACCGCCGTGCTCGATCGCGCCGAGATCGGCGGGCTTGCGGCGAATTTTCTCAAGCTGGTCACGTCAAACCGCCGGCTGTTCGCGGTGCGCGACATGATTAGGGCGTTCCGCGAACTGGTCGCCGACTATAGGGGCGAGGCCACGGCTGAAGTCACGGTTGCCGAACCGCTCAAGGACGATCATGTCGCCGCGCTGAAGAACGCGCTTCACGCGGTCAGCGGCAAGCAGGTCGATCTTCACTTCAAAATCGATCCCGCCATTATCGGCGGGATTGTGGTCAAGCTTGGCAGCCGCATGGTCGATACCTCCTTGCGCACCAAGCTCAACGCCATCAGGCATGCGATGAAAGAGGCCCGCTAATGGATATTCGCGCGGCGGAGATCTCCGCCATCCTCAAAGAGCAGATCAAGAATTTTGGCCAGGAAGCGGAAGTCTCTGAAGTCGGCCAGGTGCTGTCGGTTGGCGACGGCATCGCCCACGTCTACGGCCTGGACAACGTGCAGTCGGGCGAGATGGTCGAGTTCGAGAGTGGCGTCAAAGGCATGGCGCTTAATCTCGAAAGCGACAATGTCGGCATCGTGATCTTCGGCACCGACCGCGAGATCAAGGAAGGGCAGACCGTCAAGCGCACGCGCGCCATCGTCGAAGTTCCGGTCGGCAAGGGCTTGCTCGGCCGCGTGGTCGACGCGCTCGGCGAACCGATCGACGGTAAGGGGCCGGTCAAGGCCGACACACGCGCCCGCGTCGACGTCAAGGCGCCCGGCATCATTCCGCGCAAATCGGTGCACGAGCCGATGGCGACGGGACTCAAAGCCATCGACGCGCTCATTCCGATCGGCCGCGGCCAGCGCGAGCTGATCATCGGCGACCGTCAGACTGGCAAGACCGCGATCGCGCTCGACACAATCCTCAATCAGAAACCGCTCAATGCCACCGGCGACGAGAAAATCAAGCTCTATTGTGTTTATGTGGCGGTCGGGCAGAAGCGTTCCACGGTCGCGCAGTTCGTCAAAGTTTTGGAGGAAAACGGCGCGCTCGATTATTCGATTGTCATCGCGGCCACCGCGTCCGATCCGGCGCCGATGCAGTTTTTGGCGCCGTTTTCGGGCTGCGCCATGGGCGAATATTTCCGCGACAACGGCATGCACGCAGTCATCATCTACGACGATCTGTCCAAGCAGGCCGTGGCATACCGGCAGATGTCGCTGCTTCTCCGCCGGCCGCCGGGACGCGAGGCGTATCCGGGCGATGTGTTCTATCTGCACTCGCGGCTCCTTGAGCGCGC
>JASHRW010000320.1 GCA_030037065.1 Xanthobacteraceae bacterium | reverse complement strand
CTCCTGTCACGAGCGCTCGCGCAGCCGCCGCGGGCGCTCGACCATTGCACCGGCCACCTGCGCCGACACGATTGTCAGATTGGATTCAATACAGTTTTTTGCCGTCTGCTTTCGCGGGCGAGACATCAAACTGATTAGAAAATGCGCCGCGATGTTCACAAAACATCGAAGTGAGGTAGAACGCGCGCAATAAGCAGAAAAGCAAAGATCAAGCCCATTTGTGCAGCCAATCCCAAGACAGGGCGTTTTCGCAAATCCCGCGACGCGTGCATCCAGCAATGGAAGTGTTGCAACGAAACGAGCGGCTCGCGCGGGAACCTGATGTAAGCGAACTGCAACGCATCGGGCAGAATAGCGGCGCCGGCGCCGCAAACCACCAACGCAAAATGGCCGGGCCTCGCCAGCAGAAGCAGCGCCAGTCCTAATCCCAATATTGCGTCGGCGCCGATCGTAAGCAGATCCGCGAGCAGCGCGCCATCGAATTTCATCGCCGCCGCGACGTCAGGGTTGATCGAATCCGACCGGATCGAATAATCCCAATGTGGAATCGCATCGAGCAGAAAGTGGCTCGCGAACGCGGCCGAGATCGCCAAATAAGGATGCGCGGGCATCAGGCTGGCGATTGCGGCACCGGCGATTGCATGCGTGGTGAGTGTCAAGCCTGCTCCAATTCGAGTGCGAACCGGCCGTCCTTATCCTACCCAATGCGGCGGGCGTGCGGCGGATATGGAAGGAGCGCAGCCGCGAACTCGGCCAAGAACCTTTGGAATAAAAGTGTTACCGGTATCTTCTTAGAAACCGTTATCGACTGTCGCCCATGTCTCCCGCCCTTATCTCCGGGCCGGACAATTTATTGATTGGCGACCCCGGCAGGATTCGAACCTGCGACCTTCAGCTTAGAAGGCTGTTGCTCTATCCCCTGAGCTACGGGGCCGCACGGCGACAATCATATAGAATTTCACGCCACAACGCCCGGTAAATCCGCCGGCGTCGCCCGGTGCACTTCGCACTGGTGCAAAAAGGCCGGCGCCATTGGAGGTCGGGTGGCTGATAGGGGATTTGCCGGGCCAGCCCGGTTCGGTCACGACCTCGACATGATTGGTGCTTCAACTGGCCGCACCCGGTCGAGATTCAAGGCCCCTGGGAGGACTTCACCAATGATTGCGCATGTGCGCGCCGCCTTTGTGGCAGCGGTGGCGGCCGTTTGCATGGCTGCGACGTCTTTTGCGGCGCAAGCCGCCAATAAGCCGTTTCAGAACAGTGGCCTCAACCAGAGCGCCATTAAGCTCGAGGCGCAGATCAAGGCCGACGCCGGTCCGTCGACAGAATCGCTAGTGCAGTTGCGCCAGAATGCCGACGCGGCCTTTGCCAAGAACGATTTCCGCACCGGTATGGAAGTGCTCGGCGAGATCGTGGCGGCGGCGCCCAACGACGCCGCCACGTGGCTCCGCCTGTCGCGCACGATCATGCAAATCCAACCGGCGAACGACGATGAGCGCGCCCAGCTTTTGGAGCGCGCCGCTGCCGCTGCCTACATCGCCTACCAACGTACCAGCGACCGTAACCTGGAGGCGGATAGCCTGGTGCAGCTCGGCACTGTGCTGGCGCAGCGGCAAATGTGGCGGCCGGCGCTCGACGCGTTGCGGCTGTCGCTGGAGCTGCGCGAGACGGCCGACGTGCGCGCCGTGTACGAACGCCTGCGCGAGCAGCACGGCTTCCGCGTTCTCGATTACACGATCGACGCCGACACGGCGTCGCCGCGCGCCTGTTTCCAGTTTTCCGAAAGCTTGCCCGCACGCACCGATTTTTCGCCTTTCGTCGTGCTGTCGGGCACCGACAAGCCGGCGCTGTCAGTGGAAGACAAACAGCTCTGTGTCGAAGGCTTGCAGCACGGGCAGAGCTATACCATCACGCTGCGCGCCGGGCTACCGTCAACGGTTCATGAGACGCTGTCGAAGAATGCGGATTTCTCGATTTACGTGCGTGACCGGCAACCCGCGGTGCGCTTTTCCACCACCGGCTACCTGCTGCCGCGCACCGGGCAAAGCGGCATTCCGGTCATCAGCGTCAACACCCGCTCGGTGGCAATCGACATCTATCGCGTCAGCGATCGCAATCTGATCGACGAAATCGAGGGCATCGGCTACGGCAGCGGCGATTTTCAGACTGCGCTTTCCCGCTACGATATCGACCAACTGAAAAAATCGCGCGGCGTTGCGGTCTGGAGCGGCGAACTGACCGTCGACAAGTCGCCGCTCAACCAGGAGGTCACCACAGCGTTTCCGGTCGATCAGGCGCTGGGCAGCCTCAAGCCCGGCGTCTACGTCATGGCGGCGCAACCGGACGAACTGAAAAATCTCTCCGACAATTACGATTCACTCGCCACCCAGTGGTTCATCGTCTCCGATCTCGGTCTGACGGTATTTTCCGGCAACGATGGCATCCACGTCTTTGTCAATTCGCTGGCAACGGCAGAGCCGAAGGCCGGCATCGAACTGCGGCTGATTTCGCGGAGCAACGAGGTTTTGGCCACACGCCGCACCGACTCAAACGGGCAAGCTTTATTTGAGCCGGGTTTGGCGAGCGGGGAGGGCGGTTCGGCGCCCGCGCTCGTGGCCGCGACCGATCCGGGCGACGACTACGCGTTCCTCAATTTGAAAGCGCCGGCTTTCGATCTCACCGATCGCGGCGTTGGCGGCCGACCGGCCCCCAAGGGTCTCGATGCGTTCGTCTATGCCGAGCGCGGCGTCTACCGCTCCGGCGAGACCGCCCACATCACCGCCTTGCTGCGCGACCCGCAGGGCGTTGCCGCCTTAGGCGTGCCGCTGACCTTGGTAGTGCAGCGGCCGGACGGGGTTGAGTTCCGCCGCGCGACGCTCGCCGATCAGGGTATCGGTGGCCACACGCTCGATCTGGCGCTGCCGGCTTCAGCGCCGAGTGGAACTTGGCACGTGCAGGCCTTCACCGACCCGAAACGGCCGCCGGTCGGCGAGACCACATTCCTGGTCGAGGATTACGTGCCCGACCGCGTCGCGTTCGATCTCACCTCGCTGGCAAAGAGCATCTCGCCGAGCAATTCCGCGGAGATCGACGTTGCCGGACGCTTCCTCTACGGCGCGCCGGCCGCCGGCCTCGATCTCGATGGCGATGTGACAATCGCGGTCGCGCCGGAGCGCGCAGGTTTCTCCGGCTATCAGTTTGGTCTCGACGACGAACAAGTCGAGCCCGCGCAGCAGACGCTCGACAATCTGCCCACAACCGACAAAGACGGCAACGCCAAATTCTCCGTCAGCCTGGACAAGTTGCCGCCGACCACGCATCCGCTGCAGGCGCAGATCACCGTGCGCATGGCCGCGCCGGGCGGCCGCGCCGTTGAGCACACGCTCGTTCTGCCGGTGACGCCGAGCAGCAACATGATCGGCATCAAGCCCCTGTTCTCCGGCCGCTCGCTTGCCGACGGCGCCAATGCCACTTTTGACATCTTGGTCGCGACGCCCACCGGCGCGGCCGTCGCGCAAAAGGGGTTGCATTACGAGCTGTTGCGTATCGATACGCACTATCAGTTCTACAAGCGCGACGGGCAGTGGAATTTTGAGCCGGTGAAGACGACCACGCGGGTCGCCAACGGGAGCATAGATACGGCCGCCGATAAGCCGGCGGAGATCGCGCTCCCAGTGCACTTCGGCCACTATCGGCTGCAAGCGTCGACCTCCGATCCGAACGGTCCCGTGACCTCGGTCGACTTCGACGCCGGTTGGTATGTCACGGCGAGTGCCGACACGCCGGACATGTTGCAAGTCGCGCTCGACAAGCCCGAATACAAGCCCGGCGACACCATGACCGTTGCCGTCACCGCGCGCAGCGCCGGGCGGCTCACCGTCGATGTGATCGGCGACAAGTTGTTGGCGAGCCAGAGCGTCGACGTCAAAGAGGGCCTGGCGAAAGTCGAAGTCCAGGTCGGGCGCGACTGGGGGACCGGCGCTTATCTGGTCGCTACGCTGCGGCGGCCGCTCGATGCGCCCGCACAGCGCATGCCCGGCCGCGCCATCGGCGTGCAATGGTTTTCGATCGACCGCGCGGCAAAAACGCTAACGCTCGATATGCAGACGCCGCTACTGTTGCGGCCAAACTCGACCCTGCGCATTCCTGTCAAAATCAACGGGCTCGCTGCCGGAGACCAGGCGCGCATCGTGGTCGCCGCGGTCGATGTCGGCATCCTCAATCTGACCAACTACAAGCCGCCTTCGCCCGAGGACTATTATCTCGGTCAGCGGGCGCTCTCCGCCGAGATCCGCGATCTCTATGGCCAACTGATCGACGGCATGCAGGGCGTGCGCGGCCAGATTCACACCGGCGGCGACGAAGGCGCCAAGCTGCAGGCAAGCCCGCCCAGCGGGCCGCCCGTCGCGTTCTATTCGGGGATCATCACCGTCGGCGCCGATGGCACCGCGCAAGTTTCGTTCGACGTGCCCGATTTCGAAGGCACGTTGCGCGTCATGGCGGTTGCCTGGAGCAAGGGCAAGGTCGGGCACACCAGCGCCGACGTCATCGTGCGCGACCCCGTGGTGCTCAGTGCCACGCTGCCGCGGTTCCTCTTGCCCGGCGACCGCTCGTCCGTGCATGTCGATCTGGACAATGTCGAAGGGACGCCCGGCGATTACACCATAGCGGTGTCGGCCACCGACGCCGTTTTGGTCGGGGCAGGCGCCATGCAGAAGATCACCTTGCGCGCTAAGGAGCGCGCCGGGATCGACGTTCCCCTCATTGCCGATCGCGCCGGCAGCGGCTCCGTGCGCGTGAGCGTGAGCGGTCCTTCCGGCTTTGCGCTTGAACGCAGCTATTCGCTCAACGTGAGGGCCCCGGCACAGATTTTGGCACGGCGCACGGTACAGACGCTCGCCACGGGCCAGTCGGTCACGTTGTCGAGCGATATGTTCGCCGATCTCGTTCCCGGCACCGGCTCGGTATCGATCTCGGTCGGTTCGTCGACCGTGCTCGATGCGGCGACGTTGCTCGCAGAGCTGGCGCGCTATCCGTACCGGTGTTCGGAGCAGATCACGAGCCGCGCCTTGCCGCTGCTCTATGTCAGCGACTTGGCGAGCCAGGCACATGTTGCGCTCGACGCCACGACACAAAAGCGGATCAACAACGCCATCGAGGCGCTGCTCACGCGGCAGGACTCGACCGGTTCGTTCGGTCTGTGGGGGGTCGGCGGCGATGACCTGTGGCTCGACTCCTACGTGACCGACTTCCTCACCCGCGCTCGCGAGCACAAATTTACCGTTCCCGACGCCGCCTTCCGGTTGGCGCTCGACCGGCTACGCAATGCGGTCGCCGACCTGTCAGATCCGGGCAAGAACGGCGGCGGCGATCTCGCCTACGCACTTTATGTGCTGGCGCGCAACGGCATGGCGCCGATCGGCGACCTGCGTTACCTTGCCGATGCCAAGCTCGATGCACTGAAAACGCCGATCGCGAAAGCGCAACTCGCCGCCGCGCTCGGCTTCGCTGGCGATCGTGTCCGCGCCGAGCGCGTCTACGCGGCAGCACTGGCGGCGTTCGCGCCGCAGCCCGACTCCGGTCTAGAGCGCGCAGATTACGGCTCGACGTTGCGCGATGCCGCGGCGGTGCTCACGCTTGCGGCGGAAGGCGGCGCGAGCGCGGCCACCGTGCAGCTGGCCGAGCAACGCGTCGACGCCGCCCGCGCGCAATTGCGCCCGACCTCGACGCAGGAGGACGCTTGGCTTCTGCTGGCGGCAAGCGCCATCGCCAAGGACGCCGGGAACGTGTCGCTCAAGGTCGGCGGAGAGACGATCCAGCGTCCGCTTTACCGCACCATCGCCGCCGCCGACCTCACGCAGCCACTGCAGGTCACCAATACCGGCAATGGCGACGTGAAGGCCATTGTCACCGTCAGCGGCGTGCCGCTCACGCCCGAAGCAGCGGCCGAACAGGGGTTCAAGATCGAGCGGCAGACCTACACCATGGACGGCCATGCGGTCGACTCGTCGCAAGTGAAACAGAACACGCAGCTTGTCGTGGTTCTGAAAATCACCGAAGCGCAGCCGCAATTCGGCCGCGTCATCGTTGCCGATTATCTGCCCGCGGGATTTGAGATCGACAATCCGCATCTCGTCTCCTCCGGCGATACCGGCACGCTGTCCTGGATCACCGATGGCGTGGCGCCGGTCGACGCCGAGTTCCGCGACGACCGTTTCACCGCGGCATTCGATCGCAAAAAGGACGATCCGGCGATCTTCACCGTGGCCTACGTCGTGCGCGCGGTATCGCCGGGCAAATACGTGCGCCCGCAAGCGAGCGTCGAAGACATGTACCGGCCCGAGCGTTATGGTCGCACCAGTACTGAAAGCGTCGAAGTGATCGCAGCGAAATGAACGACGCGGGAAATATCACCTCCCGCCTTGAGGGGGAGGTCGGCGCCGAAGGCGCCGGAAGGGGGGTCAACGATCCGCTTCCGCAATCGGTGTCTCCGCCCCCCTCCCTGACCCTCCCACGCAAGGGAGGAGGGAACGGTCACAGTTCGCGGTGGCGATGGCCAACCGCGCTCTTTATCTTTGCAGCCCTTTTTGTGGTGGCGGCTGCCGGTTTTTGGATCGTCTCGCTCGGCCCGCCGCCGATTGGCAAAAACCTCGAATTCTCGCGCGTCGTGCTCGATCGCAATGGCCACTTGCTGCGGGCCTATGCGACCGGCGAGGGGCGCTGGCGGCTGCCGGCCTCAGTCGCCGACGTCGATCCGCGTTTCTTCGATGTGCTGTTCGCCTACGAGGACAAGCGCTTCCGCGAACACCACGGCGTCGATCCGCTGGCGCTCATGCGCGCGGCGTTTCAGCTCGTCAGCAGCGGCCACATCCGCTCCGGCGGCTCGACGCTGACCATGCAGGTGGCGCGGTTGCTAGAACCGCGCAGTGGCCGCTCTTTTGCGGCAAAAATCCGCCAGATCGTGCGCGCCATCGAAATCGAGCGCGTGTTGACGAAAGATCAAATCCTCGCTCTTTACCTCGAATTGGCGCCCTATGGCGGCAATATCGAAGGCATCCGTGCCGCCTCGCTTGCCTATTTCGGCAAAGAGCCGCGCGCGCTCACCCTCGGTCAGGCGGCGCTCCTTGTCGCGCTTCCACAATCACCGGAGCTGCGCCGTCCGGACCGCTTTCCGCAGGCGGCGCGCACCGCCAGGGACCGTGTGCTCGACCGTTATGCTGCCGCCGATCACGTGCCTGCCGACGAGATCGCGTTCGCCAAGACCGAGCGGGTGCCGACCGGGCGGCGTCCGATGCCGCTGCTGGCGGCGCATGCCGCCGATCGGGCGATTGCCGAAACGCCGGCGGCGAAGGAGATTCGGCTCACCATTGACGCCGAGCTGCAGAAAAGCCTGGAAGAGCTGGCGCGCGAACGCGTGCAAACGCTGGCGCAGTCGCTCGATCCTGCGGTCTCGCTTGCCATCTTCGTCGTCGATAACGCGACTGGGGAAGTGTTGGCGCATGTCGGCTCGCCGGCGTATTTCGACCGACGCCGCGCCGGCGAAGTTGACATGACGCAGGCGCTGCGTTCGCCCGGCTCGACGCTCAAACCTCTTATCTACGGCATGGGCTTTGAGGATGGGTTTATCCACCCACAGACGCTGATCGACGACCGGCCGCGGCGTTACGGCAACTATGAGCCGCGGAACTTCAATTACAGTTTCGCCGGTACCGTGACGGTGCGCGATGCGCTGCAGCAATCGCTCAATATGCCGGCGGTTGCCATTCTTGATCGCGTAGAACCGAGCCGGCTGACCGCGCAGCTTGAGCAAGTGGGCGCCACGCTGGTTCTGCCGCCAGGGCAAACGCCCGGCCTCGCCATCGGTCTCGGTGGCGTCGGCACGAAACTGTCCGATCTGGTGATGCTGTACTCAGGCATCGCGCGGCTGGGCACTGTGTTGCCGCTACGCGAGCGTTTGGATACGCCAACCCCGCAGGCGCGTCGGCTGATGAGCGCGGTCGCTGCCTGGTACGTAAGCGATGTGCTGCGCGACTCGCCGCCGCCCGAGAATGGCGTGCCCGGGTGCATCGCGTTCAAGACCGGGACCAGCTACGGCTATCGCGACGCTTGGTCGGTGGGTTTCGACGGCAAGCATACGATCGGCGTCTGGGTTGGCAGGCCCGACGGCGCGCCGGTGCCGGGCCTGATCGGTCGCGAGGCGGCGGCGCCCGTTTTGTTCGACGCTTTCGCCCGTCTCGGCGCTCCGGTCGCCCTGCCGAAACCGCCATTGGGCGTTCTGATCGCCTCGACCGCGCAACTGCCTCCACCGCTTCGGCGCTTTGCTCCTGCGCCGCTCGTTGGCGGGAGTGCCCAAGCATCGCTCCACATTCTGTTTCCACCCGACGGCGCGCGCCTTGATTTGTCGACAACGGACGGCAAGCCCGATCCAATCCCACTAAAAGTCACTGGGGCGGTCGCGCCGCTGACAGTTTTCGTCAACGGCAATCCAGTGCCGCCGCAAGATCGGGGAAATCTTTTCTTTGCGCCCGACGGCCCCGGATTTTCGCGGGTCACGGTCGTAGATTCGACCGGCGCGACCGACAGCGTCGTTGTGCGGGTTGCCGATCCCACCGCCGACCGGATTGTATTGCGCCGCGCCGATGCCACGATTTCGGCAGCACCTGCAAATATGACGCCGAAGGTGATCGGAGCGGGACGATAAAAGCGCGACTGCAGGTACGCGGTCTCGCTCCACGGTGCTTTCCCGGCTGCCGCGTTTTGACTATGGTCCGCGCGCATTTTGAACCCGGCTCGGCATGACGACGACCAGCAGCGCGGCATCACGCAGTTTTTGGCCGGCCAACGGGCTTTCGGCGCTGCTTGATTTTGGCGTGCGTTCGCATAGACGCGCCGCGGCTTTGCTGGTGCTCCTTTCGCTCGCCGCTTTCCTGCTGGGCTTTTTTCAGATTCCGCCGGTCGACCGCGATGAAGCCTATTTCGCGCAAGCGACCAAGCAAATGATCGAAACCGGCAATTATGTCGACATCCGCTACCAGGACGACGTGCGCTATCGCAAGCCGATCGGCATCTATTGGCTGCAAGCGGGCGTGGTGAGGGCCGCGGAACTGCTCGGCGTGCCGTCGGCGCGCGAGAAAATCTGGCTATACCGCGTGCCGTCGCTTCTTGGCGCGATCGGTGCCGTGCTGGCGACGTATTGGTGCGCGCTCGCGTTCGTCAGTCGGCGCGGCGCCCTCTTGGCCGCGTTGATGATGGCCGGCTCGGTCGCACTGGGCATAGAAGCGCGTCTCGCCAAAACCGATGCCGTCCTGCTGTTAACAATTGTACTGGTCATGGGGGTGCTGGCGCGCGCTTATCTGCAGGCGCGCGAGGAGGCAGGCGGCGCGGCAGGGATGAAATGGACCTTGCCGGCGCTGTTTTGGACTGCGGCCGCAGCCAGCATTCTCGATAAGGGCCCATTGATCGTTATGGTGGTCGGCCTTGCCGCCGTGGCACTGTCGCTTCTCGACCGCTCGGCGCGCTGGCTCAACGCGCTACGTCCGCTCGCCGGGGCGGGATGGCTCGTCGTTTTGGTGTTGCCCTGGTTCATTGCGATCTATCTGCGCGCCGGCGATGCTTTTCTGATCGATTCCGTGGGCCGCGACATGCTGTCCAAGATCGGCGGCGGGCAGGAAAGCCACGGCGCTCCGCCGGGGCTCTATATTGTTCTGTTTTTTGTGACGTTCTTTCCTGCGGCCGCACTGGCGATACCGGCGGTGCCGGCCATCTGGTCGCGGCGCCGCGAGCCTGCCGTTCGCTTTCTTTTGGCGTGGTTCGTTCCGTCATGGATCGTATTTGAATTGATACCGACAAAATTGCCGCATTACGTGCTGCCACTTTATCCTGCGATCACGATTCTGCTCGCCGGCGCGATCGAGAAGCGGCTTCTATCGAAACGGCCGTCACTCAAGCGCGCGACATTCTGGTGGTTCATCGTGCCGAGCGTGTTGGCCATCGTTGCGATTGCGGGGGCGATCGTGATCGCTCACAATCTTGAATTATTGGCTTGGCCTTTCTTCGCCGCCGCCATCGTCTGCGGCCTTTTTGCTTGGCGATTGTACGACGATGATGGCGCGGAGCGCTCGTTTCTGCGGGCGCTCGCCGCCGCGATCCTCGTCGGGATTGGGCTCTTCGGCATCGTCGTTCCCTCGCTCGGTCCCGTATTCCCGAGCGTCGCGCTGGCCAAGATCTTGCACGCTGCCGCTTGCCCGAACCCGCGTGCCGCCAGCGCCGGCTATAACGAGCCGAGCTTGGTATTTCTCGCAGGCACAGCCACGCGGCTGACCGACGGGTCCGGCGCGGCTGATTTCGTGCGCGGGGGCGCCTGTCGCTTCGCCTTCATCGAAGCGCGCGAGCAGCATGCTTTCGGGCTGCGCGCTCAGGCGATCGGGCTGCGTTACAAAGCAGGGCCGAGCATTCACGGGTTCAACATTTCAAACGGAAAGCGCATCACGGTTACTGTTTTCCAATCGACGGGCGTGCCGTGAACAAAATGACGGCGCCTCCTGACAATACCGCGTCGGCGAAGCCGCCGACGCCGCTTGCTGCTGCGGCGAAACTCACGGCCATCCTCGGCCGCAGGGCGGTGGGCAACCTAGCCCGCTGGTGCGGCGTTCTCATGCAGCCGCCGCGGGCCCAAATTCCGCCCGTGTCGGCCGCGGCGCTTGTCGGCATTGTCGTCACCGTGGCCGTCATCGTGGCGACCATGTTTCTTATCGACAGTCCGGCGCGGGAATGGGGCCGCCAGCTTCCGCCCGCCCTCAAAGATGCTTTCGAGCAAATCACCAATGCCGGCTATTCCGGCTGGTTTTTGGTTCCGTGCGCCGTCGTGGTCTTGGTCTTGGCCGCAATGGCGTCGCCTTCGCTGCCGCAACTGACTAAGGGCGTGATTGGGGCGCTCGCGGCGCGCTTCGGCTTTGTGTTTCTGGCGGTCGGTGCGCCTGGCCTGTTCGATACCATCATCAAGCGCCTCATCGGTCGCGCCCGCCCCTACATGGACGTCCACGGCAACCCGTTCACCTACATGCCGCTTGCGTGGCGTTCCGAATACGCAAGCCTGCCCTCGGGTCATGCTACGACTGCAGCATCCGCAGCGATCGCCATCGGTGCTATTTGGCCGCGCACGCGGCCGCTCATGTGGCTGTATGCACTCGTTATAATGTTCAGCCGCGTCGTGGTGCTGGCGCACCATCCGAGCGATGTCATCGCCGGTGCGCTCGTCGGATTCGTCGGGGCGGAGCTGGTGCGCCGCTCCTTTGCCGCCCGGCGCCTGGTGTTTTCCCCGCACGATCTATCTGCCTATCCGGGCCCGACGCTGCGGCGGATTTGGGCGGCTGCCCGTCAAGTTGCTTCCAGCCGCGGAAAAATGCGGCAACCCCTTGAATTGCCGCCCGATTGAACCCGCGCGGGATGCATTCTAGAAGCTTCCCCATGCTGGCGAGCAACGGGGGCGATCCCGATCCTGCTGTGTCCGTCGTCGTTCCGGTGCGCAACGAAGCCGGCAATGTCGCGCCGCTCGTCGCCGAAATCGAGGCTGCATTGGCCGGGCGCGCCTTCGAGATTCTCTATGTCAACGATGGTTCCATCGACGCAACCGAGGCGCAATTGCTCGCGTTGATGACCGAGCGGCCCTGGCTGCGGCAGATCCGTCACGAAAAATCCTGCGGCCAATCGGCCGCAATACGCACGGGCGTGGCGATGGCGCGCGCACCGGCCATCGTGACGCTCGACGGCGACGGCCAGAACGATCCCGCTTTTATTCCGGCGCTCGTCGACGCGCTGGAGAAGGGCGTTCCGCGTGCCGGCCTCATTGCCGGCCAGCGCGTCGGCCGCAAGGCGAGCGGCTTTAAGCGCATGCAGTCGCGCATCGCCAACGGCGTTCGCGGCGCCGTGCTCAAGGACGGCACGCGCGATACCGGTTGCGGTCTCAAAGCGTTTCGTCGCGATTTGTTCTTGGCGCTGCCTTATTTCGACGGTCTGCATCGGTTTCTTCCGGCGCTGGTGCGCCGTGAAGGATTCGATGTCGGCTATGTCGACGTGGTCGACCGGCCGCGCCGCCATGGCGTCTCCAATTACGGACTCTGGGACCGGCTGTGGATCGGCCTTCTGGATCTTTTCGGCGTCTGGTGGTTGATCCGGCGGAGAAAGCGCGTGCCGCGCGATGAGGAGGTAACCCGTGCTCGTTGATCTTTCCCACGCCCTTGGCGCCTATCTGATCGACGTCTTTGTCAAGCGCGCCGATTGGTGGCTGCTCCTGGGGTTCGCGGCGCAGGCCATGTTCACGGCGCGTTTTCTGGTGCAATGGATCGCTTCCGAGCGCGCCGGGCGCAGCGTCATTCCATTGGCCTTTTGGTATTTCTCCGTTGTCGGCGGCCTGCTGCTTCTGGTCTATGCGCTTGACCGCCGCGACGCGGTGTTCATCGCCGGGCAGGCGTTCGGCCTTTTCGTCTATCTGCGCAACCTGCATTTCGTGCTGCGCGACCGCAAGGCCAAGGCCGCATCGGCGGTTTAGATCGATCCGTTACGTTTTCCGCCGCCGCCCTTGCTGGAGCCATGCGAGGTCATTCCGCGGCGGCGGCGAGTGCGGCAAAGCCGCGTTCGAGATCGGCCAGAAGATCTTCGACCGCTTCGAGCCCGATGTGGAAGCGCACGGTCGGGCCGCCCGGGGCCCAGCGCGTCGCGGTGCGCAGCGGCGTGCAATCGAAGGGAATGGCCAGGCTTTCGTAGCCGCCCCACGAAGCGCCGATGCCGAACAGCGTCAACGTGTCGAGGAAGGCATAGACCGCTTTCTGCGGCACCGGCTTGAGCACCATGCTGAACAGGCCGGACGCGCCGGTAAAATCCCGTTTCCAGATGGCGTGGCCGGAATGGCCCGGCATCGCCGGA
>JASHRW010000041.1 GCA_030037065.1 Xanthobacteraceae bacterium | reverse complement strand
GCGATGGAGCAGGACTTGAGCGCGATGCGCCATCTCGATCGGCTGCACACGCCGCTCGTCCTCAGCCACGGCACCTACGAGACGCCGGAATTCCAGCGGCAGACGCGCGACTTTGCCGCCGCCGTGAAGGCGGCCGGCAAGCCCGTCGAACTCCTCGTCGGCGAGGGCTACAACCATTTCGAAATGCTGGAGACGCTCGCCAATCCGTACGGCCTGCTCGGCCGCGCCGTGCTCGGGCAGATGGGATTGATGCAGAGTTAGGCTGCGGACTTTTCCGCTTTGCTCGTGCTGCGCACCGACGTGCGGATCAGTTCGGCGCCGCAGCTCTTACAGGCATAAACGGTGTCTTCGACGTCGGGCGCGACGGGGCGGCGGCCGTGAAACGTCATGCGGCCGGCGCAAACCGGGCACGGCATCATCAGCGACGGCAGGCTCGACGCGGGATTGAGTTGATGGCGCATTTGGCCGCCCCGGATTGAAGCTTTTGTGACTTTCTCGCGACTTTTCATGCGGAGTCAAGAAAAATTGTGCAATGCACACAGTTTGCGCTGCATCGCCACATGCAAGGTTAACGCCGCGGAGGGCGCGGCGCGATCCGAAGGCCGGCCGCTCAATGTCTAACCCTGAAAGAAATCACGCAAATTCTTGCGCCCGCAGGCACGGAACTCCGCGTGCCGCAAGGCTCGCCCGGGTGGCCGCGACCGAGCCTTCGAGATCAATGGAGCGGCAGGCGTCTTCGATCACGAAGGCATCGAACCCCTCGCTGCGCGCGTCCTCAGCCGAATAACGAACGCAAAAATCGAACGCCAGCCCGGCAAGGAAGATGCGGCTCAATCCACGTTCGCGCAGGTAGCCGACGAGCCCGGTCGGCGTCTTGCGGTCATTCTCGTAGAACGTCGAGTACGAATCGATCGCGCCGTGCATGCCTTTGCGGACGATCAAGGCAGCATGCGGAACATCGAGCGCCTGGTGGAACGCGGCGCCTCGCGTGCCTTGTACGCAATGGTCCGGCCACAACACCTGCGGACCGTAGGACGCGGCAATCGTCTCGAACGGCTTCTTGCCGGTATGCGAGGAGGCAAACGAGGAGTGCCCGCGCGGGTGCCAATCCTGCGTCAACACGACATTGCGGAAGCGCGCCGCCAGACTGTTGACGATCGGAATGATTTCGTCACCGCGCGGCACCGCGAGCGCGCCACCGGGACAGAAATCGTTCTGCACGTCGACGACGATGAGAACGCCGTCCTCACCAAATCTCGCAGCCTGGTTCATCAGTTCGTTGCTCGCGCCAGGCGCGACTGCATGCGCCGATCCACCTCGGCCGCGAGTTCCTGCAGTTCCGGCGCAATCTCGACCGGATATGTCGCGTCGGGCTCAAGCCGCCGCAAGGGCTCGGGTAGACGTTCCAGTTCCCGCTTGGCGCGTTCTCTGATCGCGGCGAGCGGTTCCGCCGGCGCCACGCGGCGGCCGTCTTTCATCACCGGCTTGATCAATGGCTCGCCGTCGGCGGCACGGCCCTCGATCGTCAAAACATCGCCGGCCGGACGGCCGTCAGCGTCATAGCGCCGCCACACCTGCTTGCATCCCGGCCAGGTGGCTTTCTTCTCCGACAGCTTGCGCCGCGGCACTCCGGCGTATTCCTGCAGTTTGTAGACGCAATCGATGTTCGGCACATCGGCCGACGTGGTCAAACTCGTGCCGACGCCAAAGCCGTCGATCGGCGCAGCCTTCCGCACGAACGCGGCCAGCGAATCCTCGTCGAGCCCGCCGCTGGCGAAGATCGCCACCTCCTTGAGCCCGCCCTGATCGAGAATTTTCCGCACGCTCGTTGCCAGCGCGGCGAGATCGCCGCTGTCGAGGCGGACGCTGCGGATGATGATACCGGCGGCTTTGAGCCGCGGTGCCAACGCGACGACTTTGCGCGCCGCCGCCTCGGTGTCGTAGGTGTCGAGCAACAGCGTGAGACCGTCCGGCCGCGACCGCGCGAACGCTTCGAATGCCGCCACCTCGTCATCGAACGATTCGATGAACGAATGCGCCATGGTGCCGTAGAGCGGAATGCCGAACTTTTCGCCGGCCAGCACGGTAGCGGTGCCGGCGAAGCCGGCGAGATAACTCGCCCGCGCTGCCATCAGCCCGGCCTCGGCACCGTGAGCGCGGCGCAGGCCGAAATCGACCAGGAGCTTGCCGGGGGCGGCCAACAGGCAGCGCGCGGCCTTCGCCGCGACCAGCGTTTGCAAGTGCAGAATATTGATGAGGCGCGTTTCCACGAGTTGCGCGGCCGGCAGCGGCGCGGTGACACGCAGGATCGGCTCGCCGGCGAAGAACGCCGTCCCCTCCGGCATGGCGTGCACGTCACCGGCGAAGCGGAAATCGCGCGCGTAATCGAGGAGGTTTTGTTTGAACCGCCCGGTGCTTTTCAGCCAATCGATGTCGGCGGTGGAGAAGCGCAGATTTTCCAGAAACGCCAGCGCCTGTTCGAGGCCGGCGGCGAGCAGAAAACGGCGGCGCTGCGGCAGCGTGCGCACGAAAAACTCGAACACTGCCGTCTGCGTATCGCCGTGATCGAGGTACGCCTGCATCATATTGAGCTGATACAGGTCCGTGAGCAGAGGGCTTGCGGCGGCATCCATGGTCTGTTTGCGGGCAGCAGCCAATCTTGCGTAAAGGGCGCGTACCTTAGCCTCCCGCACAACGGCGCGGGAGGGGGATTCTCGTTCTCGCGCTGCGCATCGCTTCCTTCTCCCCGCCGTGCGGGGAGAAGGTGGCGAGCGGCAATGCCGCGAGCCGGTGAGGGGGCGTCGCGGCAAATTTCAACCTCGTGGCTCTGCATTGCGTCGGTGCCCCCTCACCCGAATTGCTTCGCTTGCGCTCGCAATCCGACCTCTCCCCGCATGCGGGGAGAGGTGAAAATAGATTCTCGTTCTCGCGGCGCAGTTTTTTGTTCGCGCCGGAAATTCTCAGCCACCATTTCAAACAACCCTCGCCGCACTCCCGGTCTTCGTCAGATCAATCCGGTAGTGAAGAGCCGGAAGGATCACGATCGGCACGGCGAGTCTCCGTTCCCTTCCCCCTTGTGGGGGAGGGGAAACAAATAAAGGAAGCAGAACGCCGACAGACGCGGGGCAGGCATAAAGCCCGCCCTCCGCACCATACCGTTGCGGCACCGCAACATACGGCTGCGGCGTGCGTCCAGCGGGACGCACTCGCCTGCCGGCGTTCCACTGCGGGCTCGCGGCAGCGACCGAACGCCACCGCTCAACTC
>JASHRW010000319.1 GCA_030037065.1 Xanthobacteraceae bacterium | reverse complement strand
GCGGCTCGACAATCGTCTCAAGGACATCGAGGAAAAACTCGACGTGCCGCCGCTGCACGCCGAGCTGCGCAGCTTCGTCGATTGGGTGTCGAACTATACGCTCTCCTCGCGCGGCATGGTGCTGCGCATGTGTTTGCGCATGGGCGAGCATCTGGGCGCCGAGCGCGCGCGCACTGGCGTGCGACTTGCCGGCCGGCCGCCGGCGCGCATGACTGGGGTACGAGCCCGCGTGCTCGAACTTCTTGCCGACGGCATGGTGCGGGGAAAAAGCGATGCCGCGCGCGAGGCGGGCGTCTCGGCCGGCGTGATCGATGGGCTGATCGACGACGGCGCGCTTGAAACCGTGGTGCTGCCGCCGGAAGCGGTCGCCGAAAAGCCCGATCCGGATTTTGCCCAGACGGATTTTTCTTTCGTGCAGCGTGCCGCTGCCGCAGACCTGAAGGCAACGCTGGCCAAGGGCGGCTATGCGGTCACCTTGCTCGACGGCGTCACCGGCTCGGGCAAGACCGAAGTGTATTTCGAGGCGGTAGCGGACGCTATTCGCAGCGGCCGGCAGAGCCTGATCCTGATGCCGGAGATCGCGCTCACTGCGCAGTTTCTCGACCGTTTCGCCGCGCGCTTCGGATGCAAGCCGGCGGAATGGCATTCGCAGCTCACACCGCGCCGGCGCGCGCGCACCTGGCGGGCGGTGGCAAACAAAGAAGTCTCGGTCGTGGTCGGCGCGCGCTCGGCGTTGTTCCTGCCTTACGCCGCTCTCGGCCTGATCGTGGTCGATGAAGAGCACGATCCGGCCTACAAGCAGGAAGACGGCGTGCGCTATCACGCCCGCGACATGGCGGTGGTGCGCGGCCATATCGCCCGCATCCCGGTGGTACTGTCGTCGGCGACGCCGGCGGTCGAGAGCGAAGTCAATGCGCGGCGCGGCCGCTACGCGCGCATCGCGCTGCCGGAGCGTTTCGGTGGCGCCCGCCTGCCGGCGGTCGAGGCGATCGATTTGCGCATCGCGCCGCCACCACCCCGGCATTTCATCTCGCCGGTTCTGGCCGGTGCGATGAAAGTGTCGCTGGAGCGCGGCGAGCAGGCGCTGCTCTTTCTCAATCGCCGCGGCTACGCGCCGCTGACCTTGTGCCGCGCCTGCGGCTTTCGCTTCGCCTGCCCGAACTGCGACGCCTGGCTGGTCGATCACCGTTTCCGCCGTCAGCTCGTCTGCCACCATTGCGGCTTCGCCATGCCGCATCCGGCGAACTGCCCGCAATGCCAGGCCGCCGATTCGTTCGTGCCGATCGGACCGGGCGTCGAGCGGCTGGAAGAGGAGGTGCGCGAATTGTTTCGCGGCGCCCGCGTACTGGTGCTGTCGTCCGATCTCGTCGCCTCGGTTGAGCGGCTGCGCGAAGAATTAGCTGACGTCGCCGCCGGCCGCTTCGACATCGTCATCGGCACGCAATTGGTGGCGAAAGGCCATCACTTCCCGATGCTCAATCTGGTCGGCATCGTCGACGCCGATCTCGGCCTTGCCAACGGCGACCCGCGCGCCGCCGAGCGCACCTTTCAGCTCCTGCATCAGGTGGTCGGCCGCGCCGGCCGCGAAGCTGGAGCCGGCTACGGCTTTCTGCAAACGCATCAGCCCGAGCATCCGGTGATCCGCGCGCTGATCGCGCAGGACCGCGACGCCTTCTACGACGCCGAGATCGCGCAGCGCGAAAAGACGCACTATCCGCCGTTCGGCCGACTGGCGAGCGTCGTCGTCTCCGGTCTCGACAAGCATGAGGCCGAATCTTACGCGCGTGCGCTCGCCCGCGCTGCGCCGAAGGTCGAGGGCGCCAAAGCTGATAATGCGATGCGCGACGACGTGCGCGTGCTCGGCCCGGCCGAAGCGCCGCTCGCTCTGGTGCGCGGCCGCCACCGCCTGCGCTTGCTAGTCAAATCGCCGCGCGCCTTCGATCTCTCGGCTTACTTGCGCGACTGGTTCGCCAAAGGGCCAAAGCCGAAGGGATCGATCAAGCTTGAAATCGACGTCGATCCGCAGAGTTTTTTGTGACAACATTACTTCTCCCCGGTGGGGAGAGGTCGGCGAGCGTAGCGAGCCGGGTGAGGGGGATGGAGCGCTTCAGAAAGAATGTGAAAGCGCTTCGCGTAAGACAGACGAATGCAGAGGTGCGGCTTTGGCGGACTCTGCGCAACCGGCGCTTGGCGCGCTGGAAGTTTCGGCGCCAGCACGCGATTGACCGCTATATCGTGGATTTCGTCACTCTCGACGGCAAGTTGATTGTAGAAGTCGATGGAGCGACGCATTCGACTGAAGCAGAATTGGCTCGCGACCTTGGGCGGACGCGCGTCCTCGAGTCGCTGGGCTTTCACGTCATCCGCGTCAGCAACGTCGATGTCTACGAGAATATCGAAGGTGTACAGGAAATGATTGCTTTAACGCTGGGTTCAATTTGATGCGCCGGTTCCCCCTCACCCGCGCGCTTCGCGCGCGACCTCTCCCCACCGGGGAGAGGTGGATATGAGTCGCCTCGCATGGCTATGCCCGGCTTGCAGACGCGCCCCGGAATGACGGCTGGGATCGATATCGATCCGCAGAGTTTTTTGTAGGCTTCACTTTCGTCATTGCCGGGCTTAATGTTTAGCCCGGCGGTGACGAGAGGATTTTGATCGTCTCGGTTTTCTCCTCGCGCGTGCCGCAAACTTCTTCCGCTCCGCCGCCGCGAACGCCCGCTGGGCCCACACCGCCAGCTCATCGGCATCGTCGTAGAGCCGTTCGGGTACGCGCCAATAGGGCAGGGCGTGCTCACTCGGGCGGCCGGATTTTTTGCCGCGCGTGTAGGTGAACGGACCGCAGCCTTCACGCTCGAAATCCGTGCGGTTGCTGTCGTCGGCTTTCAGATAGATCACGTCGCGCACGACCAGGCCGAACATCAGGCCATCGCGAAAAATCCCGGCACCGCTGAACATGCGCCGCACTGTCACCGACCCGAACGGCGCAAACAGGTCGCGGATGAAATCGGCGTCCAAGCTGGCGACCCTCCGCAAGGTTATCGCTTTTTCCTCTTCGTGCTTTTTTTCGCGAAAATCGCGTTCCAGTTTTCCCTGTAGGCCGCGGTCACCGGTTTTTGCCCCTCACCCCGGCTATAGTTGGCAGGTGCCGTGCCGGTGCCCTCGCCGCCATCGGATTTGGGTGCATCTTTGGGAGCGGCTTCAGCCGCACTGCTCTCGACCTTCGCGGTAGCGTCTTTTTTGGGTGTCGTTTCGGATTTTGTCTTCTTGCTTTCGCTGGCCATCATCTTCCCTTACGCGGGCTCCATTACCGCATCCACGACTTTACGAAGCTGCGGATACAAAGACTGCGGATACAAAGACATGGATGGCCGGGTCAAGCCCCGCGACTATGTTGAATGCCAGTGCCCCTATCAAATGTCACGCGAACCGCTCCCGCGCCCTGGCGCGCGCCTTTTCGGCTTCGGCCTCGCGGTTTTTGGACGGACTTGTGGTTTCCAGCGACGACAACAAGCGGCGCGCCGCCTCGGCGACCTCGTCGACCGCGCGGTCGAACGCCGCTGCGTTGGCGCGCGACGGATGCGCGAAACCGGAGAGCTTGCGCACGAATTGCAGCGCCGAGGCGTGGATTTCCTCCTCGGTAGCCGGCGGTTCGAAATTGAACAAAGTGCGGATGTTGCGGCACATGGGTCGCTCCTTTGGGCGTAAGAACAGGTTATACAT
>JASHRW010000040.1 GCA_030037065.1 Xanthobacteraceae bacterium | reverse complement strand
CGGCCCCAGGGCGTTTCGACCAGCCGCTCGGCTCGAAAACCGGCTTTCTCGTAGGCGCGCACGGCGCGCCGATTGGCCGGATCTGGGTCGGTTATCACGCGTGGTGTGCCGGCGGCGAACAGTTTTGCGACAAAGGCGCGCGTCAGGGCAGGGCCATGACCGCGCTCGATCATGTCGTGTTCGCCGGTGAACTGGTCGATGCCTCGCGTGCCGGCGGGTTGATCGCGGAACGGATGATCGGCTTCGGCAGCCGGGTCGTAACACTGCAGATAACCGATTGGCCGGTCGTCGGCAGTCACGATGAAGACATCGATTGCCGGATCGCCGATATGAGCGCGGATGCGCTCGAGCTGTTTGGCGCCGGCCGGCCACCACTCCACGACGTGCGGCATGGCGAGCCAGCCCCCGACGAGCGGTAAGTCGTCTTCTGACATCACGCGGAACGCATAGGGACAAGGCACCATGGATCAGGCGCCCTTCAGTGTCTCGATGGTGACGTTGCGATTGGTGTAGACGCAGATGTCAGCGGCGATGTCGAGCGCGCGGCGCACGATCGCCTCGGCGTCGAGCGGCCCGTCGATCAGCGCCCGCGCCGCGGCCAGCGCGTAATTGCCGCCGGAGCCGATGCCGACAATGCCGGCTTCCGGTTCGAGCACGTCGCCGGTGCCGGTGAGTACCAGCGAAACATCCTTGTCGGCGACGATCATCATCGCTTCAAGCCGGCGCAGATAGCGGTCGGTGCGCCAATCCTTGGCGAGTTCGACCGCCGCGCGTGTGAGCTGGCCGGGATATTGTTCGAGCTTGGCTTCAAGCCGCTCGAATAGCGTAAACGCGTCAGCGGTCGCGCCGGCAAAGCCGCCGATCACGTCGCCCTTGCCGAGCCGCCGGACCTTTTTAGCGTTGGCCTTGACGATGGTTTGGCCGATCGAAACCTGACCGTCGCCGCCCACCGCCACGGTTCCGCCCTTGCGGACGGTGAGAATAGTGGTGCCGTGCCAAACGCTGGACTGGGTCGATTCGGGAGATTGCATACGCCGGAGGGCCTTTGTCTCCCGCATGATTTAGGAGTTGGCCGCCGGCAATGCAATTGCGCCGCCGCAGCGACGCATTGGCGGAATCAACGAAGCCCTGATAAAAGGCACGCGGCTTTAGGCCGTGGAGCACGCTATGCGCAAGGCGTCCGTGAAGCGCACCACCAAGGAAACCGACGTCGAGGTCGCGGTCGATCTCGATGGCAGCGGCGCCTCATCGATTGCGACCGGCATCGGCTTCCTCGATCATATGCTCGATCTGTTGGCGCGGCACTCGCGGATCGATCTCACCATCAAGGCCAAGGGCGACCTGCATATCGACCAGCACCACACGACCGAGGACGTCGGGATTGCGCTTGGTCAAGCGGTCAAGCAGGCGCTCGGCGACATGAAGGGCATTACCCGCTACGCAGATGTGCACGTGCCGATGGACGAGGCGCTCACCCGGGTCGTGATCGACATTTCCGGGCGTCCGTTTCTGGTCTTCAAGGTCAAATTCGGGCGCGCCAAAGTCGGACCGTTCGATACCGAGCTTGTGCAGGAATGGTTTCAGGCTTTCGCCATGAATGCCGCGCTGACGCTGCATGTGGCGACGCTTTACGGCAGCAACGACCATCACATCGCCGAATCCTGCTTCAAGGGTTTGGCGCGGGCGCTGCGCGCCGCTCTCGCCATCGACCCGCGCGCCGCCAACGAAGTGCCGTCGACCAAAGGCACGCTGGGCGGTTGATTTGCGGACGACAGAGAACAGATGACAGACGATAGATGAAAGGTTCTGAGAGGCGGTTCGCTGTAATCCGTCCTTCATCGTCTGTCTGCCGTCGTCTGAGTAGAAAGGCAGCCAACAATCGGCTGAATGCAAAGAATGTCCGTTTACACCGTCCATCAGCCCCCGGCATGGAGCGCCGGCCGGTCGCCCGATGCCGAGCGCTTTGTGTTCGTGCGCGATGGCTTTTCCTTCTGGGCTTTCTTGCTCGCGCCGCTTTGGATGTTGTGGCACCGGATGTGGCTCGTACTGGCGGGTTATATTGTCGTGGTAGCGGCGCTTGAGGCGCCCATGGTGGTCTTCGGCCTCTCGCGAGCCGCAATCTCCGTCGTCGGTCTGTTCATCGCGCTGCTGGTCGGGCTTGAGGCGAGCACGCTGCGCCGCCTCAGCTTGCGGCGCTGCGGGTGGAGCAACGTCGGCATCGTCAGCGGCGACGACCTTGAGGATGCCGAACGGCGTTTCTTCGAAGCCTGGCTGCGCCGGTCATCCACGCCGAGCGCCGCTGCCGGACCGCCGCCGTTGCCGGGTGTGGCTCCGCCGTCCCCGCCGCGCGCGCCGCAGCCGCCCGAAGTGATCGGTCTGTTTCCGCAGCCCGGAGCAAGTCCGTGACTGTCGCCATCGTCGATTATGGCTCCGGCAATCTGCACTCGGCGGCCAAGGCGTTCGAGCGCGCCGCGCATGATTGCGGCCACGATCAAAAGATCGTCGTGACCAACGATCCGGCCGCAGTGGCGAACGCCGACCGGGTCGTGCTGCCCGGCGTCGGCGCCTTTGCCGATTGTCGGCGCGGCCTCGACGCCGTCGACGGGATGGCGGAAGCACTTGAGGAAGCGGTGAGGCGCAAGGGCCGGCCGTTTTTCGGCATCTGCGTGGGGATGCAGCTTTTGGCCGAGCGCGGACGCGAGTACGAGGTGACCGAGGGCCTCGGCTGGATTGCCGGCGAAGTCGACCGCATCATGCCGAACGATCCGCATCTGAAAATTCCGCACATGGGCTGGAACACGCTCAACGTCGTGCGGCAGCATCCTTTGCTCGGTGGCCTGAGTTTGGGTGCGCAGGGCCGGCACGCCTATTTCGTCCACTCGTATCAGCTCAACCCGGCGCAGCGCGGCGATCTCATCGCCGAGTCCGACTATGGCGGCGCCGTCACAGCGATTGTCGCGCGCGCCAATATTTTCGGCACGCAATTTCATCCCGAGAAGAGCCAGAAATTCGGCCTCGCACTGATCGCGAATTTCCTCACATGGATGCCATGAGATGAATTTTGCGATCATGGCTACGTTTTCCCTCCCCCCGCCGTTTCGCTTCGCTGCACGGGGGGAGGGGAGATGATTCTGTTTCCCGCCATCGATCTGAAAGACGGCCAAGCGGTGCGCCTGCAGCAGGGCGACATGGCGTGTGCGACGGTTTTCAACCGCGATCCGACGGCGCAAGCGCAAATGTTCGAGCGGCAAGGTTTCGAATATCTGCATCTGGTCGATCTCGATGGCGCCTTTGCCGGCAAGCCGATGAATGCGCAAGCGGTCGAGCGCATCCTCACCGCGGTGAAAATTCCGGTGCAGCTTGGCGGCGGCATCCGCGACCGCGCCACGATCGAGGCCTGGCTCGGCAAGGGCGTGGCGCGCGTCATCATCGGCACCGCGGCGGTGCGCGATCCTGAACTGGTGAGGGAGGCGGCGCGCGCCCATCCGGGCCGTGTCGCCGTCGGGCTCGACGCGCGCGACGGCAAGGTGGCGGTCGAGGGCTGGGCGGAAACCTCCGAGCTTTCCGCTCTCGATATCGCTCGGCGGTTCGAAGACGTCGGCGTCGCGGCGATCGTCTACACCGACGTGGCGCGCGACGGCATGCTTAAGGGCCTCAACCTCGACGCCACGATCGCGCTGGCCAACGAAATCGCCACGCCGGTTATCGCCTCCGGTGGTCTGGCCTCGCTTAACGACGTGCGCGCGCTGCTGGCGCCGCGGGCGCGAAAACTCACCGGCGCCATCGCCGGCCGCGCGCTCTACGACGGCAGGCTCGATGCGGTTGCCGCGTTGGATTTGATCCGCTCGGCGCAGACGGCCTGAGCCATGTTCAAGGTCCGCGTCATTCCCTGCCTCGACGTCAAGGACGGCCGCGTCGTCAAGGGCGTCAATTTCGTCAACCTGCGCGACGCCGGCGATCCGGTCGAGGCGGCGATCGCCTATGACGAAGCCGGCGCCGACGAGCTGACCTTCCTCGACATCACGGCGAGCCACGAGAACCGCGGCATCATGCTCGACGTGGTGCGGCGGACCGCGGAAGCCTGCTTCATGCCGCTCACCGTCGGCGGCGGCGTGCGCACCATCGAGGACATCCGCGCGCTGCTCACCTCCGGCGCCGACAAAGTGTCGATCAATACCGCGGCGGTAGCGCGGCGCGGCTTCGTCAAGGAAGCGGCGGAAAAATTCGGCGATCAGTGCATCGTGGTGGCAATCGACGCCAAGAAGGTCTCCAAGCCGGGCGAAGCGGACCGCTGGGAAATATTCACCCATGGCGGCCGCAACCCGACCGGCATCGATGCGCTCGGCTATGCGCACGAAGTTGTCGCACTCGGCGCCGGCGAGATTTTGCTCACCTCGATGGATCGCGACGGCACCCGGCAAGGTTTCGATATTGCGCTGACCCGCGCCATCGCCGACGGCGTGACGGTACCGGTCATCGCCTCGGGCGGGGTCGGGACCCTCGATCATCTGGTCGAGGGCGTCCGCGACGGCCATGCCAACGCCGTGCTGGCGGCATCGATCTTCCATTTCGGCGAATATTCGGTGCGGCAGGCCAAGGACCACATAGCCCGCGCCGGCCTCCCGGTGCGGCTCGATCCATAAGACGCCGCCGGCCGCGCGTTGGCCATGATGCCGGCTAAGGCCGTCCCCAGGCTTGCAGTATTTGCGGCGCAATTTCTGGCGAAAACTTTACCGGGAGGTGATAAGGAACGGCCATGCCGACGTTC
>JASHRW010000318.1 GCA_030037065.1 Xanthobacteraceae bacterium | reverse complement strand
ACTTGCTCGACACCACGCATTTGGCTATAGACGCCGCGTTCCGGGCCGCCATCGCCATCATCGAGGCCGTCCGAACGGGCCGAAAGCGCTGATACGGCGCTTTCGTCATTGGAGGTAAGCCCGTTCGCCGCCTCGCCAGTGTCCCGGACGCCACACAATTTTCCGATCGTCTGGTTTTATGCCCCTCCGCCGGTTTTTCCGGCGGCCGCCGCACGTTCGGGATGGTTTCACCAAAAAAGGGGCTCGGAGTGTTCATGGCTCAAGCTGCCGCGCAAACCGCCAGTACCGCACCCGCCGCCGGCCCCTCGCTGGCGCGCGAAGATTTCGCCAAGCTGCTCGATGAATCGTTCGGCGACGGCCATCTGCAGGAAGGCGCCGTCGTCAAAGGCACGGTCGTCGGCATCGAGAAGGATGTCGCCGTCATCGACGTCGGGCTGAAGACCGAAGGCCGCGTCGCCTTGCGCGAATTCGCCGGCCCCGGCCGCAACAGCGAGATCAAGATCGGCGATACCGTCGAGGTCTATCTCGAGCGCATCGAGAACGCGCTCGGCGAGGCGGTGCTGTCGCGCGACAAGGCGCGCCGCGAGGAAAGCTGGGGCAAGCTCGAAAAGGCGTTCCAGAATAACGAGAAGGTGCAGGGCGTCATCTTCAACCAGGTCAAAGGCGGCTTCACCGTCGATCTCGACGGCGCTGTCGCCTTCCTGCCGCGCTCGCAGGTTGATATCCGACCGATCCGCGACGTGTCGCCGTTGATGAATAACCAGCAGCCGTTCCAGATCCTCAAGATGGATCGCCGCCGCGGCAACATCGTGGTGTCGCGCCGCACCGTACTGGAAGAGACCCGCGCCGAGCAGCGCCAGGAGCTGGTGCAGAACCTCGAAGAGGGGCAAGTCATCGACGGCGTGGTCAAGAACATCACCGATTACGGTGCCTTCGTCGATCTCGGCGGCATCGATGGCCTTCTCCATGTCACCGACATCGCCTGGCGGCGCGTCAATCATCCGTCCGAGGTGCTCAATATCGGCCAGCAGGTGAAGGTGAAAATCATAAAGATCAACCACGAGACCCACCGCATCTCGCTCGGTATGAAGCAATTGCTCGACGATCCGTGGCAAGGCATCGAGGCCAAATATCCGGTCGGTGCCAAGTTCAAGGGCCGCGTCACCAACATCACCGATTACGGCGCCTTCGTCGAACTGGAACCCGGCATCGAGGGCTTGATCCACGTCTCGGAATGTCGTGGACCAAGAAGAACGTGCATCCGGGCAAGATCGTCTCCACCTCGCAAGAGGTGGAGGTGCAAGTCCTCGAAGTCGATCCGGTCAAGCGCCGCATCTCGCTCGGCTTGAAGCAGACCATGCGCAATCCGTGGGAGGTGTTCGTCGAGAAATATCCGGCCGGATCGGTGGTCGAAGGCGAGGTCAAGAACAAGACCGAGTTCGGCCTATTCCTCGGCCTCGACGGCGACGTCGACGGCATGGTGCATCTGTCCGACCTCGACTGGAAACGGCCGGGCGAGCAGGTCATCGAGGAGTACAAGAAGGGCGACAAGGTCATGGCGCAGGTGCTTGACGTCGACATCGAGAAGGAACGCATCTCGCTCGGCATCAAGCAGCTCGCCGACGGCGGCGCGGTTACGGCGGAGGCGGCGGGCGAGCTGAAGAAAGGCTCGGTGGTCACCTGCGAGGTCACCGAGATCAAGGAAGGCGGCATCGACGTCAAGATCGTCGGCACCGAGTTCACCACCTTCATCAAACGATCGGAGCTAGCCCGCGACCGTTCGGAGCAGCGTCCGGAGCGCTTCGCCGCCGGCCAGAAGGTCGACGCCCGCGTCACCCAGTTCGACCGCCGCTCGCACAAAGTCACCGTCTCGATCAAGGCGCTGGAAGTCGCCGAGGAGAAGGAGGCGATCGCCCAATACGGCTCGTCGGATTCCGGCGCCACTTTGGGCGATATTCTCGGCACCGCGCTGCGGCGAAAGGGCGAGGAAGGCGAGAAGGACGAAGAGAAAGAGTGACTTCTTACCTCTCCCCGCCGCGCGGGGAGAGGCCGGATTGCGCAGCAATCCGGGTGACGGGGCATTGCCGCGATTCTGAGTCTTCCGGAAGAGTCTTAGGCGGGTGGCACCGCCCCCTCATCCCGACCTTCTCCCCGCACGCGGGGAGAAGGAGCAGCGAGCGGGGCAGCAGGAGCAAAAGGAAATGTCGCTCGATGCAGACCTGATCGTCGACCGCCGCCGCATGCGGCGCAAGCTCACCTTCTGGCGCGTCGTCGCGGTCGCGGTGATCGTGCTCGTGATCGGCGCGGCGGCTGCGGCAGTGAGCCGGCGCAGCATCGTCACCGGTCCTTACATCGCGCGCGTCACCGTCTCCGGTCTCATTCGCGACGACGAGGAACGGGTGCGCGCGCTCGACCGGCTGGCCGATTCGTCGGCGGCGAAAGCGGTGATCCTGCATATCGACTCGCCCGGCGGCACCACGGCCGGCTCCGAGCAATTGTTCGACGCGCTCGGCCGCGTGCGCGCCAAGAAGCCGATTGCCGTCGTGGTCGACAGCATGGCGGCGTCCGGCGCCTACATCACCGCGCTCGCCGGCGACCATATCGTAGCCAAGCAGACCTCCTTGGTCGGCTCGATCGGCGTGCTGTTCGAATATCCCAACTTCACCGATCTGCTCGACAAGATCGGCGTCAAGGTCGAATCGATCAAATCGACGCCGCTCAAGGCGGCGCCGAACGGATTCGAGCCGACCAGCCCGGAAGCGCGCGCGGCGATCCAATCGATCATCATGGACTCGTATGCCTGGTTCAAGGGTTTGGTGCAGGACCGCCGCCATCTCACCGACGCCGAATTGGCGGCGGTGGACGACGGCCGCGTCTTTACCGGCCATCAGGGCTTGCCGTTAAAGCTCATCGACCAGATCGGCGGCGAGCGCACGGCTAAGGCTTGGCTCGTGAAGGAGAAGAAGATCGGCGCCAATCTGCCGATCCGCGACTATAACCTGCACAGCCGGCTCGACGACCTGCCGTTCCTGCACGCGGCGGCCGCAGCGCTGCTTCATGAGGCAGGCCTCGATACCCTGGCGCGCCAATTCGGCGGGCTCGATGCCGCGGGCACGCTCGAACGCTTCAACCTTGACGGTCTGTTGGCGCTTTGGCAACCTGCCGCCACTAACTGATAATGACGGCGGCGGCGACGGCGTTCGCGGGCGCCCCAAGGCGTGAACCAGGCGGCAAACATGATCAAGTCCGAGCTCGTTCAACGCATTTCCGATCAGAACCCGCACCTTTACCAGCGTGATGTCGAGAACATCGTCAACGCGATCCTCAATGAGATCATCGCGGCGATGGCGCGCGGCGACCGCGTCGAGCTGCGCGGTTTCGGCGCCTTCTCGGTCAAGCAGCGCCCGGCGCGCACCGGCCGCAATCCGCGCACCGGCGCCCATGTCGAGGTCGATCGCAAATGCGTGCCGTTCTTCAAGACCGGCAAGGAAATGCGCGAGCGGCTCAATCGCGACGGCGGGGCGGCAACCTGACTTCCGCTCGGTCACGCACGCGCGCTAAATTTACAAACCGTTTCCCCGATACGGCGCAGCACGAAGTGGTGCGCCGCTGGCCCGAGATCGTACCAAACTCGGCGTTTGGCACGATCCCGGGTCTGCAGCGCATCATTGCGCTTCGCTCCATGCTGCGCTGCGCCCGGGAGACAGGAATCGAGCGGAAGTGAATTGGAGCAAGCTTTGCTGCGCAAGATCGTTGCGGCGTTGATCCTCGTGCCGCTCGCCATCGTGCTCATCGCCTTCGCGATGGCCAACCGGCAAGCCGTGATGGTGTCGTTCGACCCGTTCAGTGGCAACGCCCCGGCCGCCTCCACGACGCTGCCGCTGTTCGCGCTGATCATCGTCATTCTCATTATCGGCGTGCTGGTCGGCGGCACGGCAGCCTGGTTCGGTCAGAGCAAATGGCGGCGCGCCGCACGGCGGCTCGAGCGCGAGGCGATCGGGCTGCGCGCCAAGGTCGATGCGCTGGAGGGCGCCGCCGCCGAGCCGAGCATCGTCCCGCGCGGGCAGGTCGCTCCGCCGCGGCTCAAGCTCAAGCCGCCAACCGGATAATTGGGCAAAGCGCGAGCCTATATGGTATGGTGACTTGTTTGAGACGCCGATGAACGTGCCCGACATCAATCGCTCGATCCTGCGCATGCATATTGCGACAATCGAGGCAAAGCATCCGATCAAGATCGTCGGATTGCTGCCACGCGGCAGCGTCGGCCACGTTTTTGATGATAATGCTTTGGACTTCTTGGCGGAGAAGCGTCCGGGGCTCGATCTTTGGGAGCTTGCGGGCGTTGAAGTTGAGCTTTCCGACCTGCTTGGTCGTCCCGTCGGGATCGTATTAAGGAGCGGCTTGAAGGGTCGCGAGGCGGAAGAGTTCCCGCGCATTGCCGAGCCCGTATGAATCGTTTTGATCTCGACCGTCTACGCGACGCGCGAGACTTTGCCCGCCATGCTCAAAATAACGCTGGCGGGTTATCGGCTGCAGCATTGGCTGAAGCGATTCAGCCGCAACATGCGGCTCTGTACGACATAGCCATCATCGGCGAAACCCTAAATAAGATATCTACAGAGATTAAGGGCGCCGCCCCCGGGATCGAGTGGCGCTTGATCGCCGATTTGCGCAATATCATCATACATGCCTATTGGCAGATCGATCTCGGCATAATTGCCAATATCGTTGAGTATCGTCTCGACCCGTTGATTGTAGAGCTGGATAGATTGATTGATTTCGTTGAGTGGTCGGCAAGATGAAACTCCTCATCAAAATCTGCGGCCTTTCGACTCCGGAAGCGCTCGAGGCCGCGCTGGAAGCCGGGGCCGACATGGTCGGCTTTGTGTTCTTTGCGCCGTCGCCGCGGCACCTCGGTTTCGAGGCCGCCAAGCTTTTGGGCGCGCGGGTTCGCGGTCGGGCGATGAAGGTCGCATTGTCGGTGAATGCCGGCGATGCCGATCTCGGCGCTTTCGTCGCCGCGCTCAAACCCGACTTGCTGCAGCTTCACGGCAAGGAGACCCCGGAGCGGGTAGCGACGGTGCGCTCGCGTTTCGGCCTGCCGGTCATGAAGGCGCTGGCCATCGAAACGCGCGCCGACCTGTCGTCGATCCGCCTTTACGCCAACGTGGCCGACCGGCTGCTGTTCGACGCCCGGCCGCCGCGGCAGGCAACCCGGCCGGGGGGATTGGGGAAATCGTTCGATTGGCGGCTTCTGGAGAATCTCGATCTTGGCGTGCCGTTCATGCTGTCGGGCGGGCTCAATGGCGATAATGTCGGCGAGGCGCTCCGCATCACCCGCGCGCCGGGCGTCGACGTGTCCTCGGGCGTCGAGCGTGCGCCGGGGCAAAAAGATCCTGATAAGATCCGCGCCTTCGTGCGCGCCGCACGCCAAGCGGCCGAGCCACGCCGCGCCAGTTCCGCCGCGAGTTCAACATGACCGTGCGACAGAAACCCAATTCCTTCCGCACCGGTCCGGATGAGCACGGCCATTTCGGCATCTATGGCGGCCGCTTCGTCGCCGAGACGCTGATGCCGTTGATCCTGGAACTGGAACAGGCCTACGCGCAAGCGAAGGCCGATCCGGCCTTTCAGAAAGAGATGGACGGCTACCTTGCACATTACGTCGGCCGGCCGTCGCCGCTCTATTTCGCCGAGCGGCTGACTGCGCATTGCGGCGGGGCGAAAATCTATCTCAAGCGCGAGGAGCTCAATCATACCGGCGCGCATAAGGTCAACAACGTACTCGGCCAGATCCTGCTGGCGCGGCGCATGAGCAAAGAGCGCATCATCGCCGAAACCGGCGCTGGCATGCACGGCGTCGCCACCGCGACGCTGTGCGCGCGCTTCGGACTCGAATGCATCGTCTATATGGGCGCGGTCGACGTCGAGCGGCAGAAGGCCAACGTCTTTCGCATGAACATGCTCGGCGCCAAGGTCGTGCCGGTCGAGTCCGGATCGAAAACGCTCAAGGACGCGATGAACGAGGCGTTGCGCGACTGGGTGACCAACGTCGGCTCGACCTTTTATTGCATCGGCACCATTGCCGGTCCGCATCCTTATCCGATGATGGTGCGCGATTTTCAGTCGATCATCGGCCGCGAGACCCGCGAGCAGATGCTGGCCGCCGAAGGCCGGCTGCCGGATTCGCTGATCGCCTGCATCGGCGGTGGCTCCAACGCCATGGGGCTGTTTCATCCGTTCCTCGACGAGCCGGAGATCGAGATTTACGGCGTCGAGGCGGCCGGCCACGGCCTCGACACCGACAAGCATGCCGCCTCGATCGCCGGCGGCCGGCCCGGCGTGCTGCACGGCAACCGCACCTATCTGCTGATGAACGAGGACGGCCAGATCAACGAGGCGCATTCGATCTCGGCCGGGCTCGATTATCCGGGCATCGGTCCCGAGCACGCGTGGCTCAACGATGTCGGCCGCATCACGTTCTTATCGGCAACCGACGACGAGGCGCTCAACGCCTTTCAATTGCTCTCGAAGCTCGAAGGCATCATTCCAGCACTGGAGCCGGCGCACGCTGTCGCCAAGGTTTTGGACTTGGCGCCGAAGAAACCGAA
>JASHRW010000008.1 GCA_030037065.1 Xanthobacteraceae bacterium | reverse complement strand
TCACATTTGTGAGTTGCATTTTTGTTTGATTATCGCTATATCTGAAATATTGCGGTAGACCGATGCCGCCTTGAGCCGCCATGGGGCAGTGCTCAGCCATCCGCTCGCCGCAGCAGAACGTCTAAGCCGGACCATGGGGCCTGGTGAGGGTTCGCCAACCTGACACCACGGAGCCGACCATGGTCCAACGTGCGGATCTCGCTGACATTCGTCGAAACGCAAAGCGTGTTGGCGCCGGCGCTTCGTCTGCGGCGGCTATACCGCGCAAGGATCTGCAGATCGTCTACCTTCCGATTGAGCGCCTGCGTGCGTTCCCTAACAACGCTCGCACCCACTCCAAGAAGCAGCTGAAACAGATCGCGCGATCGATCGAGCGCTTTGGCTTCGTCAATCCCGTGCTCATCTCCGATGCTGGCGAGATCGTCGCCGGCCATGGCCGGGTTGAAGCCGCCAAGATGCTCGGCATGTGCGAAGTACCGACGGTTCGTTTGCGCAATCTGTCGCCGGCCGAACGGCGCGCCTACGTCCTCGCCGACAACCGGTTGGCTCAACTGGCGGGTTGGGACCGCGAGGTGCTGGCGGGAGAACTGCAGGGGCTACTCGACGTCCAATTTGACGATATCGAGCTCACCGGATTCTCACTCGAGACAATCGGGGTCTTGGACGACGCGACAGTGGAGGAGACGGTTGCGGCGAATGATCGACGCGCGGCCAAGCGCGTGCGTCCGGCAGTGTCACGGCCGGGCGATCTGTGGCTGCTGGGGCCGCACCAGCTCCGTTGCGGCGACGAACCCATGTCGTGCGACGACGTGGTTCGGCACTGGCAGCGCTCCACCGGCAGGGCCGCACGCCTTGTCGGTGAGGCTCTGACCTTTGCCGAGGCGGAAGCAAGCCGCACCGGGCAAGATGCGCCTCGCGGCACTGACGGGGAGTAAGCATCATGTCCAAGACATCCGATCCCAAAGCATCCGATCCCCAACAATCCGATCCGGCGGGCGGCGAGCCGTTGCCGTCTCAGCCGGATGCGCCGGAGAGCGCCCCGTCCGAACCGGATCAGGTCGGCCCCGGCCGTCCGCCCCGCGACACCCGCTGGAAGAAAGGCGGTCCATCGCCTAATCCGCGCGGACGGCCGCGCAAGGACCGGTCGATGCTGCCAGACCTGCGGCAGCTGTTGGACCAGGCGCTCAACAAAAAAGTGCCGGTACAGCGCGACGGTCGAACGGTGCTGATGACGCAGGCCGAAATGGGTATCGAGCAGTTAATCAACCAATTCGTCAAGGGCGACCGCTTCGCGCGCCGGGAACTCATTGACCACGCCGACAGGCTGGGAATCGATTTTGTGGCCCGACATCGGCAAGCCGTGGAGCAGGCGCTCGCCCCCAATTATGAGGCCATCCTGGATGCGGCTGTCGCACGCCGAAGCGTCACCGGAGTCGCAACGTCGGCCGAGCGCGAGTTGGCTCCGCCCGAACTCCTGGACGACGATGTCGCCGAGGACTTGCCCGTCGAGACGGAGTCGGCGCCCGCGGCAAAGAGCAAACCGCAATGTCCCGAGCCGACGCCCGAACCCGGCAAGAAATATCCCAAACCGTTCAGCCAAATGACGCGATCGGAAATGCGGGCGTGGTACCCCGAATGGTGGGAGAAAAATGGGGAAGCGTGGGAGAAGCAGAGGGCGGAAGAGCAAAAAGCCGCGGCAAAGCTCGATCAGGCATCGCTCGGTCGTGGTAATCCGCCTCCCGGCGGCTACTCCGTGACGACCGGGAAACGGTCCTAGAGGTGAGCGGACGAGGCGGCGGTAAAAGAAGGGAAAAGGGAATAACCGATGACCGCACCCTTGTATGCCGTGGACGACTATCCGCCGAGCGTCGTGCTGCGGGCCGCCTTGGCCTGCGATTTCATGGCGTTCACCGAGTTCGCCTTCGGGGTGGTGCGCCCCAACACGCGGTTCAAACGGAACTGGCACCTCGAGGCGCTGGCGCACAAGCTCACGCAGGTCGCCTCGGGCGAAGTGCGCCGGCTCATCGTCACCATGCCGCCGCGCAACCTGAAATCGCTGTTCGCCTCGGTGGCGCTGCCGGCCTGGTTCCTCGGCCATAATCCGTCGGAGCGCGTCGTCGCCGTCTCCTATTCCGATCACCTGGCGCGTACCCACGCCAACGACTTCCGCCGGCTGGTCAACGATCCGCACTATCAGGCCACTTTTCCGGCGATGCGGCTTGTCCGCGACACCGATCGCGAGATCATGACCACGCTGCGTGGCAAGCGCTACGCCACCTCGATCGAGGGCACCTTGACCGGGCTCGGCGGCAACTTGGTGATCATCGACGACCCGCTCAAGCAGGACGACGCCCATTCGGAAGCGGTCCGGGCGCGCACCATCGAGTGGTATCGCAACACCTTGCTCAGCCGCCCCGACGACAAACAGATCGCCCGTATCGTTCTCGTCATGCAGCGCGTGCATCAGGACGATCTCGCCGGCTACCTGCTCGAACAAGGCGGGTTCGAACTGTTGAACCTGCCGGCGATCGCCCCGCGGGACCAAGCGTATGAGCTCGGCGCCGGCCGCACCTACCGGCGCCAGCAACGCGAAATCCTGCACCCCACGAACGAACCGGCTTCGGTCCTGGCCGAGCTCAAGCGCGAAATGGGACCGATCGCCTTTTCGGCGCAGTACCAGCAGAACCCGATTCCGCCCGGTGGCAACATCATCAA
>JASHRW010000317.1 GCA_030037065.1 Xanthobacteraceae bacterium | reverse complement strand
TCGCGCGCGTCATCGCCGAAGGTGACGATGCCGTGCTTGCTCAGGATGAGCCCGTCGGCCGGCTTGTCGCGTTCGAACACCGCGATCGCCTTTTTGGCGAGCCCGAAACCCGGCATCACGTAGGGAACAAAGCCAAGCCGGCTTTGGAAAACGTCGGCGCATTTTTTTTCGCCGTCAGGCTGATCGATCACGCTGAGCACGGCGGTGGCGTGGGTGTGGTCGATAAATTTCTGCGGCAGGAAAGCGTGCAGCATCATCTCAACGGAGGGATTGGGCGCCGCCGGGTCGATCAGGTTGGCGCGCTCGATGGCGACCAGGTCCTCGTCACCGATGGCATCGAGTGCGCGCAGCTTGCGCATGGGTGCGAGCCGCACGGCGCAGAAGCCAAGCGCTTCGATCGTTGCCATATCGGCGCCGCTTCCCTTGACGCGCAAAACGTCGACCTCTTCGCCGAGGCGGTCGCGCACGCGCGCCTTCAGCGAGGTATTGCCGCCGCCGTGCAGCACGAGCTTGGGATCGCGGCCGAGGAGCCGCGTCGTGTAGATTCGGAGCGCAAAGTCGCGGTCGATGCCCGCCTCGGCAGCGCGGGCGACGACGGCTTCGGCATCACGATGGACCCAACCGCTTTTCATGGCGCTGTCAGGCCCGACGCCTAGCTCGGCCTAATCGTCGGCAGAACGCCGCGACCACCAGCCGGTGCGGCGCGGCCGGTTGGCGTTCTCGCTGTCGCCGATTTCGGTAATGACCGCTTCGGAAGTTGGAACAGACGGCACCGGCGCGGGCGGCGCCTCGGCGCCGGATACCGGCGCCGGCTCGCGGACCGTCGAGCGCCGACGCTGTGCTTGCTGCTCCGGCTCGGCGGCCGGCGGAGCTGACGGCTGCATCGCCTGCGCGCTTACAGGTTCGGGCGCTGGCTCGCTCGGGACAGGTTCTGGCACCACTTGCGGAGGCGCGGCATCAAGGTCGGAGACGGCGTCGGCAAGGTCGTCTTCCGGAGTCGCTGGTCTATCGAGATCACGAGGTGCGAATTCGTGTTGCGGCTGCGGGCTGCGAGCCTCCTGGCCGCCGTTGCCATTATGCTCACGGTCGTGCCGATTACGCCGGCCGCCGCGCCGGCCGCGTCGTCGCCGCCGCCGCTCGCCTTGCGGCTCGGAGCGGTCCTCGCGCTCGCCGAACTGCCGCTCGGATGTTGATTCATCCCCGACGACGTCCTCGTCCGCCGGCAATTCGCCTTCATCTACAACTGCTTCTTCGTTTTCCGTTTCGTCGGACGGCTGAGCGTGCATCGGCGCTTCGCCGGCATCGCCGGTCTCGCGACCGCGGCCGCGGCGGCGCCGGCGGCGCCGGCGCGATCCGCCTTCGCGCTCCCCGGCAACAGATTCGGCGCTGGTCTCGGCGGCCTCTTCGCTTTCCATCAAGGCCGCCTCGTCGAGGTCGTCTTCCTCTTCCAGCGGCGCGGCAAGCGGCGGTGCCTGTTCGGCGAGCGCGCGCGCGGCCTCCGGCGTATGCACCTGCTCGCCGCGGTCGATGATGAAGGCTTGCGGCGCCCGCACCGTCTCGTCGGCGGCAATCGTGATGGTGATGGCGAAGCGCTCCTCGAGAGCGCGCAAATGCGCGCGTTTCTGATTGAGCACGTAGAGCGTCACATCGGGCCGTGTGCGGGCGATGAGGTTATGGGTGGCGCCGCGCATCAATTGCTCTTCGAGCGCGCGCAGCACCTGCAGCGCCAGCGACGATACCGAGCGGACGTGACCGGACCCGCCGCAATACGGACATTTCTCCGTCGAGCTTTCCAACACGCTGGCGCGGATGCGCTGCCGCGACATTTCCAACAGGCCGAAATGGGAGATGCGGCCGACCTGGATGCGGGCGCGATCCTGTTTGAGACACTCCTTCAGCCGCCGCTCGACCGAGCGGTTGTTGCGCTTCTCGTCCATGTCGATGAAGTCGATGACGATCAGGCCGGCGAGATCGCGCAGGCGCAATTGGCGGGCGATCTCGTCGGCCGCTTCCAGGTTGGTCTTGAGCGCGGTGTCCTCGATGTGATGCTCGCGGGTGGCGCGACCTGAGTTCACGTCGATGGCGACCAGCGCCTCGGCCTGGTTGAGGACGATGTAGCCGCCCGAGCGCAATTGCACGACCGGTGAGAACATGGCGTCGAGCTGATTCTCGACGCCGTAGCGCGACAGCAGCGGCTGCGTTTCGCCGTAAGGTTTCACGTTTCGCGCATGGCTCGGCATGAGCATGCGCATGAAGTCTTTGGCTTCCTCATAGGCCTCGGGACCGGCGACGATGACCTCGTCGATGTCCTTCGAATAGAGATCGCGGATCGAGCGCTTGACCAGCGAGCCTTCCTCATAGACGAGCTTCGGCGCGGTGGATTTCAGCGTCAGATCGCGGACGGTTTCCCAGAGCCGCAACAGATATTCGAAGTCGCGCTTGATTTCGGTCTTGGTGCGGCTCGCGCCGGCGGTGCGCAGGATCACCCCCATGCCTTCCGGCACTTCAAGTTCCTGGGCGATTTCCTTGAGCCGGCCGCGATCCTCCATATTGGTGATCTTGCGGGATATGCCGCCGCCGCGCGCCGTATTGGGCATCAAGACCGAATAACGTCCGGCGAGCGACAGGTACGTCGTCAGCGCTGCTCCCTTGGTGCCGCGTTCCTCCTTGACCACTTGCACCAGCATCACCTGCCGGCGCTTGATGACTTCTTGAATCTTGTACTGCCGGCGATAGCGCGGAGCGCGGTCGGCAACCTCTTCAAGCGCGTCGGAGCCGCCGACCGACTCAACGATTTCCTCACCGTTTTCGCCATTTTCGGCGTCGTCGATGTCGCCGCCATTGCCTCGGTCCTCGACAGCTTCGTGGGCAAGTGCGGGTTGCTCGCTGTCTTCGCCGGGTGCATCGGCGGCGGGCGCATCAGGTCCGCTTGCGAACGGTGCTGTTTCGGGCGCGGCGGTTTCAGCCGTAGGGGCCTCGAATGCGGACTCCTCCCTTTCGGGCATCGCCTCTGCGGTTGCTTCGGCGGTGGCCGGGTACGGCTCGCCCGGTTCGGGCTCACGCGGACCCGCCTCCGTCGAAGGCTGGTCCGCCGTTTCTACCAACGGCTCCGGCTCAGGACTTACAGCTGCATTCTCGGCGGCTTCGAGCTCCGGCGCTGTTTCGGCTCCGAATCTCTCCGGCTGCTCACTCGCCTCGGCGGGCGATGCATCGTGTTCTAGCGCACCCGGCTCGCCGGCGGGCGGCTGGGCAAGTTCACCGTGCACGACCTCGTCGCGACGGCGCGACTGCGAATGTCTGTTGTGGCCGCGGTGCCGGTGGGAGCGGCGGTCGATCTCGTCGTCGGCGGCGCGTTGCGCGCGTTGCTCCTCGTCGATCAGCGCCTGCCGGTCGGCGACCGGGATTTGATAATAGTCCGGATGGATTTCGGAAAATGCCAAGAAGCCGTGGCGGTTGCCGCCGTAATCAACGAAGGCGGCCTGCAGCGACGGCTCGACGCGCGTCACCTTGGCGAGATAGATGTTGCCTCTTAACTGCTTGCGGTGCGCGGACTCGAAATCAAATTCCTCGACGCGATTGCCGCGCAAGACGACCACCCGAGTTTCCTCCGGATGGGCGGCGTCGATGAGCATTTTGTTGGCCATTGGCTAGTCTCATGCGGGCCGCATTGGCGTCGCTTCCCCGCCGCATCGGCGGTGGCGGACGGCAGTCGGCCCCATTGTCGGTGAATGAAAACGGATCTGAAGTCCTGCGTGCGCGACGCCGGATCGACCGGCGGATGGGCGATCGCCGAACGGACATCGCCCCTCGTCGGTCTGACCTGTAATTGCGCCTCGAACATGAACTCAAAACCCGCATGGTGGGGCGGCGACGCGTGGCGCCGCCGCGGTTTCTCTCGATCGCTCACAGCGTCGGCGCAACCCGATACCAGCAGCGCCATCGGCTGCTGGCCGCGGTCACGCGCGAGACTCCGGCTGTCCTCTTCCCTGAGGGTATCGGCGTCGCTCTTGTTCCACTGTCCTCGGCGTCGATCCTGTCGGACCCAACGCGCCGGAGGAGGTTCGAAAGCGGCGTCCGCCTCGCTCCCGTCATCATCATAGGGGAGACGGTCCCGGCGGACGTGCCGGATGCCCTAACGCGACGCAACCGGAATCTTTCACCGTCAGCCCGTTCTTCATAAGGCCCCCGGCAGGGAATTGGCAAGCGGCCTTGTGGGTTGGAACAAAACGGCCGGGATCCAGGGTTGCGACGGTGCCTCTTATATAGGCATTTAAGTTCGGGTTAACTACGCGTGCCTAATGAATTTGAGGGGCTTTCGAGGGGATGAAGCCGATGGCTGTCCGGGCGGCGGGTGGGGTGCCTCTCGCTGTACTCCTTGCCGGAGTAATCCTGGCGGCCGACCGGCCCATGGCATCGCCGGCGCCCGATTCATATCCGGTTGCCACTGCGGTGCGGCTCGGCGGCGATCAGTCGGACACCCGCTTCGTCATGGACCTCAGCAGCAAGGTCGACCTCCACGCCTTTACGCTGGCCGATCCGTATCGCGTCGTCGTCGACATTCCCGAAGTGATCTTCCGGCTGCCACCGAAGGCCGGCGAAAGCGGCCGCGGACTGATTAAGGCTTTCCGCTTCGGTCTGATGATGGAGGGGGGCTCGCGCATTGTTCTTGACGTTGTAAGGCCGGTGCGCGTTGCCAAGGCCTTCGTCATGGATGCGGTCGACGGTGATCCGGCGCGACTCGTGCTCGATCTGGTGCCGACCGATCGTCAGAGTTTTCTGCGCAACATTGCGCTTGAGGACAAGCTGTTGACCGCGACGACGCCGCAACAGGCGCCCGCCGCGCAGGTCGACAACGGCGACGGCCGGCCGCTCGTGATGCTCGATCCCGGCCACGGCGGCATTGACACCGGCGCGCGCGCGCCTACCGGGCAGATGGAAAAGGACATCGTGCTCGACTTCGCCAAACGGCTGCGCGCCCGGCTCGATAAATCCGGCAAATACCGCGTGCTGATGACGCGCACCGACGACACTTATGTGCCACTGGATGAACGCGTGCGCATGGCGCGCAAGGCGAACGCGTCACTGTTCGTGTCTATTCACGCCGATTCGTTGCCCCGCAAGGAGGGCGATGCGCAGGGCGCAACGGTGTATACGCTGTCGAACAAAGCCTCGGACACGCAGGCCGCTCGGCTCGCCGATAACCAAAACCGCTCAGACATTATTGCCGGCGTCGACCTGAAGACCGAGCCCAACGACGTCGCCGGCATCCTCATCGATCTTGCGCAACGCGAGACCAAAGTCTTCTCGCTGCAATTCGCCCACGACGTGGTCGGCGATTTGCGCGGCGTGGCGCGGCTCCATAAGGAACCGATCAAGTCGGCAGGGTTCCGGGTGTTGACCGCGCCCGACGTGCCTTCGGTATTGGTGGAACTGGGGTACGTATCCGATCGGCAGGATCTGAAGTCGCTCATGTCCGATGCTTGGCGCGACCGCACCGCCGATTCGATCGCCAAGGCGATCGATACGTATTTCTCCACCCATATGGCCGGTGCGCACGCCGGCGCCCGATAGGGTGCAAGGATGGCTGCGCAAGTGGGGCGCGCTGTGCCGAAAAGGCCTCAGTTTGAACAAAAAACCGCGCGACGAGTGCCGATGCACACGGGGCGCCCTGGCGGTTTTACGCCAATTCGGTCAAGCTGGGCTTTGGTTCGAATCCAAGGTGTGAATCGGTCGGATGCAGATGCCGTCCGCAGGCGGGCGAGACGCTTTCAATGAGACTATTGTTGCGGCTCCTGGGCTTTCTGTTCGCGGCGGGGACGACGCTGTTTCTGGCCGGCGTCGGCGTCGCCGTCGTGCTGCTATGGCATTATTCCAAGGATCTGCCGGACTACTCGCAACTGCAGAACTACGAGCCGCCGGTGATGACGCGCGTGCATGCCGCCGACGGTTCGCTGCTCGCCGAATACGCCACGCAGCGGCGGCTGTATCTGCCGATACAGGCGGTGCCGACCCTCGTCAAAAACGCCTTCATCGCGGCGGAGGACAAGAACTTCTACGAGCATCCGGGCATCGATATATCCGGCATCGCCCGTGCGGCGTTGTCCTACGTCGAGAATTACGGCAGCAATCGCCATCCGCAGGGCGCCTCGACCATCACGCAACAGGTGGCCAAGAACTTCCTGTTGTCGAACGCGGTGACGTTCGACCGAAAAATCAAGGAAATGCTGCTGGCGCTCAAGATCGAGCGCGCCTATTCGAAGGACAAGATTCTCGAACTCTATCTCAACGAAATCTATCTCGGGTACGGCGCCTATGGCGTGGCCGCGGCGTCGCTCCTTTATTTCAATAAATCGGTACACGAGCTGACGATCGCGGAAGCGGCCTATCTCGCCGGGCTGCCCAAAGGCCCGAACAATTACAATCCATTTCGCCGCCACGACGAGGCGGTGGCGCGGCGCAACTACGTGATCGAGCGCATGGTGGAGGACGGCTTCATCTCAGCCGCCGACGGTGCCAAGGCGGAGAAGGAACCGCTGGTCGTGACCATGCGGCCGCCCGACACTCACGAATATGCGGCGGAATATTTCACCGAGGAAGTGCGCCGTTACATCGTCGACCATTACGGCGAGAAGAAGCTTTACGAAGGCGGCCTGTCGGTCCGCACCACGCTCGATCCCAAGCTGCAGCTCCTGGCGCGCAAAACCATGGTCGACGGACTCGTCAAGTTCGACGAGAGCAAAGGCTACCGCGGCTCGATTACCAGGATCGACATCAGCGGCGATTGGGGCCTCAAGCTTGCCGACGTCAAATCGCTGTCGGACATCGAGCCGTGGCGCATGGCTGTGGTGCTCGAGGTCAACGATCAGTCGGCGCGTATCGGGCTACAGCCGCCGCGCGATCCCGGCGGCAACGTCGTCAAGGAGCGCAATACCGGCATTGTGCCGCTCGACGGCGTCAAATGGGCAAAACCGGCCAAAGGACCGTCGCACCCGATCAAGCGGGTGAGCGAGGTGCTCTCCCCGGGCGACGTCATCTACGTCGAGCCGATGGCGGAGAAAGGCGAGTATCAGTTGCGCCAGGTGCCGGAAATCTCCGGGGCCATGGTGGTGGAGGATCCGCATACCGGCCGCGTGCTCGCCATGGTGGGCGGCTTCTCGTTCGACGAAAGCCAATTCAACCGCGCCACCCAGGCGATGCGCCAGCCGGGCTCCTCGTTCAAACCCATTGTCTATGCCGCCGCCATTGACAACGGTTACACGCCCTCGACCATCATCATGGACGCGCCGATCGAGATCGACATGGGGCCGAGCGGCGGCGGCATCTGGAAGCCGGAGAACTACGGCGGCCAGTTCTACGGCCCCTCGACGTTGCGCTTCGGCCTGCAAGAATCGCGCAACGTCATGACGGTGCGGCTGGCACAGGCGATCGGCATGCCGCTGATCGCCGAGTATGCGAAGAGGTTCGGCGTCTACGACAATCTGCCGCCGTATCTGTCCTATTCGCTCGGCGCCGGCGAAACCACGCTGATGCGCATGGTCAACGCCTACTCGATCCTCGACAATAGCGGGCGACGGGTCATTCCCACCCTCATCGACCGCATCCAGGACCGCTACGGTCACACCATCTACAAGCACGACACGCGCGAATGCATCGGCTGCAACGCCAAAAGCTGGCATGACCAGCCCGAGCCGACGCTGATCGATCACGAAGAGAAGGTGCTCGATCCGATGACCGACTATCAGATCGTCTCGATGATGGAGGGCGTGGTTCAGCACGGCACCGGCAGCGCGCTGCGCGTGCTCGGCAAGCCGATTGCCGGCAAGACCGGCACCACCAACGACGAGAAGGATGTCTGGTTCATCGGCTTCTCGCCCGACATCGTCTGCGGCGTCTATATGGGCTACGACAAGCCGCGCAAGATCGCCAATAACGCGACCGGCGGCGACCTGGCCGCGCCGATCGTGCGCGATTTTTTCAAAGTCGCGCTCGCCGACAAGCCGCCGATTCCGTTCTCCATGCCGCCCGGCATCAAGCTGGTGCGGGTTGACGCCAAAACCGGCATGCGCGCGCCGCCCGGCGATCCGCGCGTCATCCTGGAAGCGTTCAAGCCGGGCACGGCGCCGCCGGATAGCTACTCGGTGATCGGAACCGACACCGCCAACGGCAAGCCGTTGCCAATCGATACCGGCCCGGTGCCGGTCTCGCCCGATGCCGACCGCGCCGTGCACAGTTCGGGTACGGGAGGGCTCTACTGAGGGCAGAGGACGGGCGACGGAAAAAGGTTCTCGGACGTCCTGAATTGACTTCCGACTATCGGCTGCCGATATCTGTCCTCTGTCATCCGCCCTCTGTCGTCCGAACATCATGCGCTCCGAAATCCAATCCATCGTCGCCGAGATCAAGCAGTCGGCCGGGCTGCTGAGGAGGCATCTTTGATGTCGACAAGGCGCGCGCGCGGCTCGCCGAGCTGAACCGTCAAGCCGAAGACCCCAATCTGTGGAACGACCCGCAGCGCGCCAGCCGCGTCATGCAGGAGCGCACCGCGCTCGATGAGCAACTCGCCGCGCTTTCGCGCATCGAGCAGGAGCTCGACGATCAGATCACGCTGATCGAGCTGGGCGAGGCCGAGAACGATCAAAAAGTCGTCGCCGAGGCCGAGGCGGCGTTGCGCAAGCTTAAGGCCGATGTCGCCCGCCGCGAACTCGAAGCTCTGCTATCCGGCGAGGCTGACGCCAATGATTGCTACCTCGAAGTCCATGCCGGCGCCGGTGGCACCGAGAGCCAGGACTGGGCCAATATGCTCATGCGCATGTATGTGCGCTGGGCCGAGCAGCACCGCTTCAAGGTCGAGTACATCGAGGAAACCGCGTGCGAGGCGGCCGGCATCAAGTCGGCGACCATCGAGGTCAAGGGCAAGAACGCCTACGGCTGGCTCAAGACCGAGAACGGCGTGCACCGGCTGGTGCGCATTTCGCCGTTTGACGCCAACGCGCGCCGCCACACTTCGTTTGCCAGCGTTCAGGTCTATCCGGTGATCGACGATCGCATCAAGATCGACATCAACGAGGCCGATGTCCGCGTCGATACGCTCCGCTCCGGCGGCGCCGGCGGCCAGCACGTCAACAAGACGGAATCGGCGATCCGGCTCACCCACATCCCGACCAACATCGTGGTGTTTTGCCAGAACGACCGCTCGCAGCATAGGAACCGCGCTCAGGCGTGGGACATGCTGCGCGCCAAGCTCTACGAGCTGGAGCTGAAAAAGCGCGAAGAAAAAGCCGCCGCCGAGCAGGCCGCCAAAACCGATATCGGCTGGGGGCATCAGATCCGCTCCTACGTGCTGCAACCCTATCAGATGGTGAAGGATCTGCGCACCGGCGTGTCCACCTCGAACACCGGCGCCGTGCTCGACGGCGATATCGACCAGTTCGTCGAAGCGGCGCTGGCGCAGAAGGCGTTCGGCGGCACGCCGGCGGAAGTGGAGGATGTGGAGTAACGGTTTTAATCGCCGCAAAATTCAATTTCATCGGCGTCCACCCTATGATGAAATCGACGAACTATTGCGATTATGCACAACGCGTTCGGTCGCCCCCGAGGGCGAACCGATAAACGCGTGTTGGCGGTGAGCCCATGGATGCCAACTGGCAAAACGTCACTGATCCGATTTTTCATTGGGCAGCCGAGCGGCCGGATGCGCCGGCGTTCATTCAACTCCCCGAGACCATCACTTACGCCGGACTTGCCTCGCTGGTCGCCAAGGCGGCGGTCTATCTCGACAGCATCGGCATTCGCCAAGGCGATCGTGTCGCCATCAATCTCACCAATTCGATCGATCATTTCATTCTGACGCTCGGACTGTTGCGGCTCGGCGCCACCACGATGGAAATCGCCTACAACACGCAGCAGCCGCCAAATGCGGAATTTTTGGCGAGGTTCGGCATACGGACGATCTTCCGCGAGCCTGTCGACACCGCGATTGCAGGCTTACCTTCAATCAAACTTGATGCGGGCTGGCGCGGCCAGATCGCGAAATGCCAAGGCGATCGCCGCAGTACCGACAATGGCTCCGGCATTTTCGCCATTAATCTGACCTCCGGCACCACCGGCGAGGCGAAGGGCAGTCTGACCTCGCACCAGCGCTATTTCCAGCGCATGCGCGCCCAGCTAGAGATGTTCAAAGACAGCGATGTTTTTTCCAGCGCGCGGCCGGCAAACTTTCTGCTCGCGGCCAGCATTGGCTTTTCCGTCTATTTCCGCTGCATGATCAGCCATCTTTGCATCGGCGGCGCGGTAACAATCCTGCCGGATTATCTCTACACGATCGATATGGTGAAGGAGATCGCCGCTTGGGACAACGCGGCGTGTCTCGTCACCTCCGCGGTATGTCGCGTGCTGTTAGCCTGCGCGCCGCAGCATGGCCTGCTATTCCCTCAACTGCGCGCGCTGATGGCGGCTGGAAGCTTTCTTTATCCGGAAGAGAAACTTGCGGTGATGGAGCGGGTCTCGCCGAACTTCTACGACATTTATGGCGCGTCCGGTTTTGGCACGGTAGCGGTGCTGTCGCCACGTGACATGCGCGCGTGTCCGGCAAGTGTCGGTCGGCCGCCGGCCTTCGTCGAGGCGCAGGTCGTGGACGAAGCAGCGCGGCCGCTGCCGCCGGGAGCTTTTGGCCGGCTCCGCTTCCGCGGCACCGAGGGTGCATTCCCCGCCGACGTCGATCCGGCCAGCCGGGAGCGCTTTCACGACGGTTGGTTTTATCCAGGAGATACCGGCCATATCGACGACGGCGGCTACATTTTCCTCAAGGGCCGCGACAGCGATGTCATTCGGCGCCGCGGGGCCGCGATTTTCGCCGCCGAAATCGAAGCCGTGATCGCGCAGCACCCCGGCGTAACGGAGGTGGCGGTGGTCGGCGTGCCGCGACAGACGATAGGAGCGTCGGAGGAAGAACTGGTTGCCCTGGTGGCGACGCGCGGAGAGACCGGCCACGAGGCCTTGGCGCAGCATTGTCAGACCAAGTTGCCGTCGGATCACTGGCCGGACCGATTGTTCTACGCGACGACGCTGCCGAAGACCGCCGGCGGTAAGCTTGATCGCGCGCGAATTAGAGCGATCGTGCTCGACCAAATTGCTGGCCGCGGCGGCACGCTGCCGCCCTCAGCGTCGACACAAATTCTGCCATGAATCCAGCTTGGCAAAACATTACCGATCCTGTTTTTCATTGGGCGGCAGAGCGGCCGCAAGCGCCGGCTCTCATCCAAGGTCCCCAAACCCTCACTTACGCTGAACTGGCAGCTCTGGTTGGCAAAGCTGCCGTCCATCTCGACGGCAGCGGTTTTCGCGCCGGCGATCGCGTCGCGATCAACCTCACCAATTCGATCGATCATTTCATTCTGACGCTCGGTCTGTTGCGCCTCGGCGTAACGACCATGGAAATTCCTTACAACACTCGCCAACCGCCGGAGCCAGAGCTGTTGGCAACACACGCAATACGCACAGTCTTCATCGAGCCTGCGGCGACACCGGTTGCAGGCTTTCCATCGATCAAGCTCGATGCGGGATGGCGCGGCGCGATTGCGCAACAGCGTGGCGATCGCCGCTGTTCCGACAATGGCGACGGTATTTTCATCATAGTCTTGACTTCGGGCACGACGGGCATGCCGAAAGGCGGTCTCACGTCGCATCGGCAATATTTCGAGGGCGTGCGCGCGCAAGCCGCATTCTTCGCCGACCGCGGCGTGTTTTCGAGCGAGCGTCCGGCCAACCTTCTGCTCGCTGCCAGCGTCGGTTTCGGTGCATTCTTACGGCGCGTGGTCAGGCAATTGTTCATCGGCGGTCCGACGACGATTTTGCCGGAATACCAGCACACGATCGATCTGGTGAAGGCAATTGGCGCTTGGGACGAAGCGGTCTGCTATGTCACGTCGGCAGTATGCCGGTATCTGATTTCCTGCGCTCCGCAGCAAGGAGTCCTGTATCCACGGTTACGTGCCCTGATTGGGGCCGGCAGCTTGCTTTATCCCGAAGAGAAGCTCGCCGTGCTCGCGCGAGTCTCACCGAACTTCTACGACTCTTACGGAGCGGAGCCGTTCGGTATGGTGGCGATGCTATCCCCGCAGGAAATGCGCGAGCGCCCGGCCAGCGTCGGTCGGCCGCCATCCTTCGTCGAGGTGCAGGTGGTGGACGAGTCTGGCCGGACACTGCCGCCGGGAAGCGTCGGCCGGCTGCGCTGCCGCGGGACGAAGGGTCATACGTTCATCGCAGACCTCGCTGCAGGCGGCAGCAAGGTCTTCAGCCATGGCTGGTTCTACCCGGGGGATTATGCCCATCTCGACGATGCAGGGTACATCTACCTTAAGGGCCGATCGGTTGACGTGATCAACCGAGATGGCGTTGCCCTATACGCGACCGAAATCGAAGCCGCGGTGGCGCTGCATCCGAGCGTGGCCGAGGTTGCGGTCGTCGGCGTGCCGCGGGCAGTGCCAGGAGACGAGTTGGTCGCGCTCGTGGTGCCGCGCGGCCAAGCTCAGCACGAGGCGCTGGCGCTGCATTGTCGAAATCTGTTGCCGCGGCAAAGTTGGCCGGATCGGGTATTCTACGCGCAGGCGTTGCCGAAGACCGCCGCGGGCAAAATCGATCATGCCCGAGTAAGAGCGATCATCATGGCGGAAATTCATCGCTAAGCCGGGTTGCAGACATCGCCGAGCGCTCGCGCACAGGCAGTAAAGATGCCCCAGCTCGTGCAGTGCGCGAGCCGCCGTGAGCGCAGGATGACGGCAAATGCGTGCTATTTTTGCAACTATCTGCGGAAACGATGCTCAAGTCGCGCCAATTTCATGGAAAAGTGCATCCGGTTCCATTGCGGAACGGTAGCGCCAGCAGGTAGGCTTTACTGGCGGGAATTCTGGGTCGAGGCCGCCTGAGGCAGAGCGACGAACGGGGGCGTTCGGTGCAAGCGCCAAAGCATACTGGCCGAATAAATTTACGCTTGCTGCTGGCCTCCAGCTCGATGGCGGCGCTGCTGGTTGGCGGCGGCGCCACGACGGCGTTAGCCGGCGCGTGCAGTTCCACTTTTACCTTTACCGGCGCAGGCTCGACCCCCACGATCAGCAACGGCGGCACCACCACCTGTATCAACATTCAAAGCCATTTCACCGTCACCGGCAATGTCACCAACACCGGCACGGTCGACGCTATCGGGTCTAGTCCACCGACGGCGACCGGCATTACCGTCAACAACAGCACTATCAACGGCGCGATCATCAACAGCGGCACTATCACGTCGACTGACCTCCCAGCGGCAGTTGGCAATGGAATTTTTGTCGAACTTGGTGCGACCGTGCTGGGCGGCATCACCAATGCCGGCACAATCTCCGTCGTTCATGACGGCAATTCCTTTGGCATTAACGTCAACGGAGCCGCCTCTTTTAGTGATGGCATCACGAACGCGAATGGTGCCTCGATTTCCATCTTTTCAAGTGGGCTCGCGATCGGCATCAACGTCCAGAGCACTCCAACGTTTACCGG
>JASHRW010000316.1 GCA_030037065.1 Xanthobacteraceae bacterium | reverse complement strand
TCGGTCGCCGGATTGGTCAATCTCGCAATGGTGATCATGGCCTCGAGCGCTTTCCACTCCGGCCACAGCGACGTCTCCCAGATCGAGACCGCCTATCACACCTTGTCGCCGCTGCTTGGGACCGCGGCAGCAAGCGTTTTCCTGATGTCGCTGCTTGCGTCGGGCGTGTCGAGCTCGACCGTCGGAACAATGGCCGGCCAAATGATCATGCAAGGCTTCGTCGGCTTTCGCATTCCGATCTGGCTGCGCCGCGTCGTCACCATGGTGCCGGCTTTCATCGTCGTCTCGATGGGCGTCAACGCCACCAATGCGCTGGTCGTCAGTCAGGTCGTGCTTTCGATTGCGTTGCCGCTGCCGATGATATCGCTGCTGATGTTCACGCGCCGCGCCGACATCATGGGCGAATTTGCCAATAGCCGGCTCACACAGGCAGCCGCAGTGATCGGCGCCGCCGTCGTATTGCTGCTCAACATTTTTCTGATTATGCAGACATGCGGCATTCCGATACCCGGGCTGCCTGCGGGCGGATAGCGCTGACGCGTAGGTCGAAAATGAAGCATCCCGGATTGCGCCGCGCGCAATCCGGGTTACAGTCTTTTGATGCGCGGCCGATACGCTGACCGCTGCCGCACCGTCAACCGACGGTCTTCAGGTTCTCTGCGGCCGATTTGCCGGTCTTGCGGTCCGTCACGACTTCGAAGGAGACGCGTTGGCCTTCCCGGAGTTCGCGCAAGCCGGCGCGTTCGACGGCGCTGATGTGGACGAACACGTCCTTGCCGCCGCCTTCGGGCTGGATGAAGCCATAGCCCTTCTGCGTGTTGAACCACTTCACTGTTCCGTTGTTCACGAAAGACCTCTCTTGGTAGACACGTCGATTTGAACCGCGCGACAATGCTCGGTCCGGTTAGCTCGAGATTTTGGTGAAGGATCGTCAGTCAGGCGCACTTATCGTCGCTGCGTGGCCAAGCCATTCGGCCGAAAACTCGATCCGACCTATGTAGCCGCAACCGTAAGATTGCGCAAGACGGTGCGGTGCCAAATATGACAACGGTCTGACGAGCCTTAACGGAAAGCGAATGGAGGCTAGCTTTTTGTTCGCGCACGATCTTTTTGCAATGGGGCGTGGCGGCTTGTCATCAATCCGCCTGAACTGAATCCTGCCTTTCCGACAAGGCACACGGTGAAATCCAGGTGCCGCTGCGGGGATATGAGGGTTGGCGGGTTCCCCGGTTAGCATGTTTTCGAACGTGCCCGATCAGTCGGCGACGGTGGCGCTGCCGCCGCATTGCGCCGATCGTACGATGGCATCGAATACCGCCATGCCGTGCAGCACCTCCTTGATCGGCACCGGATAAGGCTCGCCCTCGCGGATCGCGCGCGCGAATGCTTCCAGCTCCGCGTGGAGCGTGTTGACCCCGGGAAACTCCAAAATCTCGTCTGGCGGCGCCTGGACCGGCCCGGTCGGAGCGGCCGTCGAGGCAGGCACGAAGCGCAGCCGCGACAGGTCGGATCGTGAAATCTCGCCGAGCCCATCGGTGCCGTAAAGGGTGAATGCAAAATTAGTGGCGGTTGCGACCGAACTGAAGATCAGGCCCGAGGAGCCACTTTTGAATTGCAGCATGATCGTCGTGGTGTCGTCGGACCGGCCGGGATAATTTCGCGCGGTTGCGCAGTGCACCTCGCGCACGCGGCCGGCAAACTCGATCATATGGTCGAGCGAGTGCACGCCGGTGGCTGTGAACGCACCGCCGGGCGCCTCGTCGGGCGCGGCGCGCCAATTGTCGAGCGTAACGAATTGCGCCGTCGAGGTGGTGTGCTGGGCGATCATGGCGACGATCTTGCCGAGTCGGCCGTCCCGCAGGCGCCCGCGAAGCTCGCAAACGCTCGGATGGAAGCGCCGGTTTAAGCCGACGGCCAGCATGAGTCCGGCCCTTTGCGCCGCGTCGGCGACACGCTGCGCGCTTTCCAGATCGAGGGTCAGCGGCTTTTCGACGAATACGTGCTTGCCGGCCCGGAGTCCCGCCAGCGCTTGGGCCTCGTGCTGGCTGTGGGGCGTCGCCAGCACCACGGCATCGATGTCGCTACGGCGCAGCATCTCGTCGTAGCCGTCAACGAGCAGGATGCCGTTGGCTCGGCAAAAATCCTCTGCGTTTGTGCGCGTGCCAGTCGCGGCTAACGCGAAACAGATATCATCACTCTTATTGGCGATAGCGCTGACAAGCGAGCGTCCCCAGCGGCCCAGTCCGACGATGCCTGCGCGGATCATGCGTCAATGTTTCACGCCGGCTCCGCGGCGGCAAGAACGACCGACGACCTTGTTAGCTTGCCAATGCGCCGCGCACGAGCGCGGCGTAGAGCCGCTCGGAGAGGCCTTTCGGGGTCGCCAAAGCCAGGCGATCGAGGCAATCTTTTTGCTTCTCCTGGCGCGACATCAGGCCTTGCGTGAGCAGTGACGCGAGTTGCCGGGGCGATGCGGCTTTCAGCTTCTCCAGGGCCGGTATCAGTCGCTGCTCTACATCGGTGAAATCAGTGCCGAAAGGGAAGGGCGGCAGCAGGCCGGCGTCGGCGGCTGGGCGCAACACGCGTTCGACGGCTTCAGGTGTGTTCTCGCGAGCACTCGGCGGCAATGCGAACGACCGGGCGATCTTTCCCGCGTCCTTGGCTTGGCGCAGCAAACCGTCTTGGAACCGGGAGTCGGTGATCGCCAGCATCGCGGTGATCACCTCGCGGTCGGTTTTGCCGCGGATGTCGGCGATACCATATTCGGTGATGATGATATCGCGCAGGTGCCGCGGGATGGTCGTATGCGCGTAGCGCCAGCGGATGTTGGACTGTGTCTTGCCTCGGGCGCTGCGCGTCGAGCGCAGAATGATCGCCGAGCGTGCGGCTTCGAGCGCAAAGCCCTGGGCCACGAAATTATATTGTCCGCCGACGCCGCTGACGATGCGGCCGTCGTCGAGGCCGTCGGAAATAACGTCGCCGAGCAGCGTCGCCATCATTGCATCGTTGAGAAAGCGCGCGTCTTGCCGCGCCCGGCGCTTCTCCTCTTCGTCGCCGTAGAGCTCGTTGACGTAGGAGATTGAGGTCATGCCGAATTTCTCGACCTCTTCGCGCGGCATCTCGCGCAAGCTCCGATAAAATCCGCGCGAGCCGATGAAAAATCCGGAATGCAGCACGACTCCGTTCACTGCGCGTTTGAGGATGCCGGCGCGGTAAAGATCGAGCAGCCCCTCCACGAACATTTCCGAGCAACCGTAGAGGCCGGCAATGAACGGTTCGGTATGAACGGTGCTGTCGCGAGCGGGATCGTAGCCCAGCCCGGACAGCAGCTTGCGAAATTCGACATTGTGACGCTGACGCAGGATCAGCGCTTGTGCCACTGCATCGCCGAGCGAGCCGATGCCGATCTGCAACGTGCCGCCGTCAGGAATTAGGCTGGCGGCATGCAGTCCGGCCGCGTAGTCGCCGAGTGAAACCGGCTCGCGCGGCGGCGCAAATAGCGAAAAATCCGTCGCCGAGCTATCGAGGATGAAATCAAACTCATTGGCCGTAATCGACGCATCGCCCGGCATGAAGGGCAATTCCGAATTCGTTTGGCCGGCAAACAGAAAGTCGACCCGGCCGCCGCGGCGCTGCCGCAGCAGATCGAGGGTGAGATCGGGATTGCAGCTCAGGCTATAAGGCTGCGGTTCATCAGGGCGCTGCGCGACCAATTGGCCTACCACATTGACGCCGCGGTCGAGCACGGCGGCAAGCGCATGAGTGTAATTGGCGGACATATAGTGCTGCTGCGCGTAAGGCGAATTGAGCCACTGTCCGGCCTCAAGAAAAAATTCGTTGATCTCGATGTTGGGTGGCACTTTGCCGGCACGGATCGCCGCCGCGTAAGCGAGCGGCGGATAGCCGGCGAACAAGCGTTGCACGAGCGGATCGAGAAAGCGCCGTTCCAGCTCGCTCCTGGCGTGCGGCGGCGTCAGCGTCAGCGCGGTGAAAATGGTGAGATGGATGGACGGGTCGGCGGCAGCCTTGGCATAGAGCGCATTGGCGATGTGATTGGCTTTGCCGAGACCGAGTGGCAAAGCCAGCACGATTTTTCTGCCGATTTTTTCGACGATGGCGTCGGCCAGGCGAGCAGCATCGTCGAATTTCTGCGGACCCGCGGCCGAAGCTGAATGAATCATTGCGAAGCATCCCAGCCCGGATCGGGCTGGAAGCGCGGCCCATATTGTTGCGTGAGACGCTTGAGCGTGTCGCGTATGTCGGCAAACCCGCGCGTATGCGCATAGTGCATCGGTCCGCCGCGGAAGGGGGCGAAGCCGGTAGCAAAAATCATCGCACCGTCGAGGACCTGCTCGTCGGCGACCACGCCCTCGCGCAGACAGGTCATGCAGGCATCGAGCATGGGCAGAATCAACCGGTCGGCGGTATCGGGCGGCGGCGCGGCGTCTTCGTGCGATTTGACGGGGTGGCCGTCCTTCCAGTCATAGAGTCCCTTGCCGGTCTTCTTGCCGAGTTCGCCCTTCGCCACCTTGTCCTTGAGCCATTGTGGCGCATCGGGCATGTCGCGATTGAGGTTGCCGCGCAGCATTTCGGCGACGTGCAGGCAAATGTCGAGCCCGACCTCGTCAGCCAGTTCGATTGGCCCCATCGGCATGCCGAAGTCCAAGGCCCCCTTGTCGATCGTCTCCTTCTTCATGCCGGCGTCGAGCATGACCAAGGCTTCGAGCAGATAAGGCGTCAGCGCGCGATTGACCAAAAAGCCGGGCGCGCTTTTGACCGGCGCCGGCAGGCGATCGATGCGGCCGAGAAAGGCGCGTGCGTCGGCCAGCACCTCGGGCGCGACCTGATCATGGCTGACGATCTCCACGAGTTGCATGCGCGAAACCGGATTGAAGAAGTGGATGCCGACGAGCCGCTCCGGCCGTGGCAGACCTTCGCGCAATTGCTCAAGCGGGATGCTCGATGTGTTGCTGGCAAGGATGGTGTCAGGTTTCATCTTCGGCTCGATGCTGGCGAAAATCTTGCGCTTGAGATCGAGATTTTCCGGCACCGCTTCGATGATCAGATCGGCGCCGGCGACGCCGTTGCCCTTGAGATCGGGGATGAGCCGGTCGAGCGCGTCGCGCACGCGCCGGCGGTTGTCGCGACCGATCTTTCCATAAAGCTCCGCGGCACGTTTGATGGCGCCGCCGATCGCATGCGGGTTCGTGTCGCCAAGCGTGACGACAAAACCCTGCCAGGCGCACCAGGCGGCGATGTCGCCGCCCATGGTGCCGGCGCCGATGACGTGCACGCGCTTGCCGTCCCATTTGCCATCGGCAAGCTTCTTGAGGTTCTCGCGAAGGTAAAACACGCGCACGAGATTCTGCGCGGTGTTGCCG
>JASHRW010000315.1 GCA_030037065.1 Xanthobacteraceae bacterium | reverse complement strand
CCGTGCTTGCGATCGACAATGTCGCAGTCGAGCCCGCCGTGCCGCCGGCCGCCGGCGCGGTGCATCCGCGCGGTTATCTGCTGGAGGTTTGGGACGGCTTGCCGCCGGGGCGGCCGCAGGCGCTCGATCTGTTCGGCATGGTTTTTCGCCACGGCCGCCAGAACATCGCCGCATCTTACAACGCCGGTTATGCCGTGGAGGGCGAAACCGCCACCGTCCCCGCCGCGCCCGGTCCCTATAATGTATCGGCTGCGGCGCCGTTCGGACCCTGGGCCAGCGATTCCGGCCTGACTTACGCTGACGGCGCGGCGCTGACCGCCGTGGCCGGAACCCCGGGCGCCGGCCAATATAATGTATCGGCCGGCGCCTACACCTTTGCCGCCGCGGACGCCGGCGCCGCCGTGCTTCTCTCCTACGGTTTCATTCCGGCCGCGATCAACAACGCCTGCATCGAGTGGGTGGCCGAGCGCTACCGCTACCGCACCCGCATCGGCCAGAGCGCGCAGACGGTGGCCGGCCAGCAGACCGCCTCGTACAGCCTCAAAGACATGCCGGATTTCATCCGCGCCTCGCTCGATCCCTATCGGCGGGTGGCTGTCGGATAATTCCCTCGCCCCGCGTGCGGGGAGAGGGTGGCGAGCATCGCGTGCAGCGCGATGCAAGCCGGGTGAGGGGGCTTTTCGGTAACGCTCAGAATTGCTGGAACGCCCCTCACCCGAACCCGCCTTCGCTGGCGCTCGGCAGGCCGACCTATCACCGCACGCGGGGCGAGGTGTAGGAAAGACAAACGGCATGTTCGATCTTTCTGTAAAAGACACCGCCTCTGCTGCGCTGGCGGCGCTGCCGAAGCGCATCGCCGCGGCGATCGCCGCCAAAGCCGGAGTCCTCGCTGCCGCGCTGCAGGCAAAGATTCAACAAAAGCTTTCTGGGGACGTGCTGCAGATAAAAAGCGGCGCGCTCGCCGGTTCGATCGGCGTGGCTATCGACGAATTGTCGAGCGGCGTCGCCGTGCGCCTCTTCACATCGCCCGATGTGAGATACGCCGCCATCCACGAATTCGGCGGCACCATTCCGCCGCACGAGATTGTGCCGGACAAGGCCAAGGCTCTCGCATTTCTCGTCGCTGGCAAACAAGCCTTCGCCGCGCGGGTCAATCTGCCGGCGATGACGATACCGGAGCGCTCCTACATGCGCTCTTCACTGGCCGAGATGGCTGAGCAGATTCGCGATGAATTTGCTGCGGCGGTTATTGAGGTCGAGTAATACCCGAGCCGCCCTAATTCTCGACTGTCATGGTCCGCGAAGGCGGACCATCTGCCAGTGCCTAGCGGTTCGGGGCCAAATCTGCCGAGTACTGTTGAATCGCCACCTCAGTCCGCAGTCGAAACGCAGCCCGTTCTGCCATTTCCCAATGGGCTACAGCCACAGCTTGCACCATATGTGCCCGGCGGAAAAACCTCCGGTATCTTCTATCCGCCAGGGGGCTCGCCTATCCCGCTGCAAAGTGGATATGTTGGTCCCGCGGAAGAAATGCCGCCTGGAAGTCCTGGATTTGATGGTCTCACTCTTTCGCATGTTGAGGGGCATGCAGCAGCGCTGATGCGACAGCAGGGTAATATGGAGGGAACGCTATACATCAATAATCCAAAGATATGCGAAAGCTGCACGCGCCTGCTACCTACAATGCTCCCTCCAGGCGCAGTCTTAAACGTGGTTCTTCCGGACGATAGCGTGGTTCAATTTACAGGCATAGGACCATGATAGTTCATTATGACAACGAGCAGGACGATCTCGACCCTATGAACCGAACGGTCGTAGGCTCTGGCGCGCAGCTCTCAGAACTTCTCGATAGTCGGAGAAACAATGCGCCTTTTTTTGCCAGATTTTCCAGCGACAACGGATTCGAAATTATGGTTGGGATCGGCGGAAATGTCGGCTGCGTCCAATACAGTCGCGGCGACGGGGCGCCTCCCTATCTCATGGCTGTTTCTTCTCGTCCGCCTATGAAGCGCGGTTGCGTTGAATTTCTGACAGCCAATACGCCTACACCGATTGCAGCACGCTACATCCTCAGTTTCGACGAGGTAAAGACGATCGCCATCCACTTTTTTAAAACCGGTGAGCGGAGCAATGCAGTGTCATGGCAGATATTGAATCCAAGAGCCACCAGAGAGGATGTGGAGCGCCATCTGGATTCGTAAGATGACCGCGGAACGCTGCAATGGGTTTTCAGGGAAACAGCGTTAATGTTCTCAACACCGGCAGCGGAGCGCCGCCATGAAATTTCGACCAGGCTGACCCGGGCTGTTACAGAGCGCGGAGTCGGCGGCACCATTCCGCCGCACGAGATCCTGCCGGACAAGGCCAAGGCGCTCGCGTTTCTCGTCGGCGGCAAGCAGACGTTCGCGGCACGCGTCAACCTGCCGGCGATCACGATGCCGGAGCGCTCCTACATGCGGTCGTCGCTGGCCGAGATGGCTGAGCAGATTCGCGATGAATTCGCTGCGGCGGTTATTGAGGTCGAGTAATACCCGAGCCGCCCTAATTCTCGACTGTCATGGTCCGCGAAGGCGGACCATCCAGTAAACGCCTTGCCATCGGTGATTACTGGATCATCCGCATCCGCGGATGATGACATGGGAGTGAGTCACGGCTTAGTATAGTTGGTATAACGACGCGCCCTGCGCTCGTTAGCTGGCGAGCTCCTTCTTCAACCGCCGGGCGCATTTTTCTTTCACATCATCAAGCTCTCGATGAGGCCTGATCGCAATGCTTGCGATGCCGGGAATGCGCGCCTTTTCGCTCGCCGCGAAGCGAGGAGGCGAGGGCGTGTCGTGCGACGCGGATGGCGTGTTCGTCGGCGGCGTTCCGGTTCTGCAGCCTCCGGGCGCGAGAAATCCGTCTTGGAGCGTTCGCCAATTCGTCGAACTCAACAAAGAACTGAGCGTCCGCTATCGGCTTCCGATCGATATCGCGTCGAAGTCGGGCGCCCTCGCTCTGG
>JASHRW010000314.1 GCA_030037065.1 Xanthobacteraceae bacterium | reverse complement strand
CGCTCAAACGCGGCGATTACGTCATCGTCCGCACCGGCCAGATGGAGCGCTGTCTCAAGGCGGGAAGCTGGGACGGCTATCCGGGTGGCGACGCGCCGGGCTTCGCCTTCGAGACGCTGGAATGGATCGCGCGCACCGAACTGGCGGCGCTCGCGTCCGACACCTGGGGCTGCGAGGTGCGGCCGAACAACACCGAGAGCGGCATCAACCAGCCTTGGCACTGGATTACGATCCCGATCATGGGCATGACCATGGGCGAGATTTTTTATCTGAAAGACCTGGCCGAGGATTGCGCCGCCGATAGCGTCTATGAGTTCATGTTCGTCGCGCCGGCCATTCCGATCACCGGCGCGGTCGGCTCGCCGACCAATCCGCTGGCGATCAAATGACGCCGCAGGCATCATCCCGGACGGGCGAAGCCCGATCCGGGACCCACAGCCAGCAGATGAACCGTTCCAGTATTATCCCGCATTCGACTGTGATTATGGATTCCGGGTTCGCGCTGCGCGCGCCCCGGAAGACTAGAGAGCCGATGCGAATTTGATGCCGGTGGCCGCCGCGATCCCGGCGAGCGCGGTAATGACGGCGGCGAAGGTGATATGGGCGATGAGCGAACTTGTCGCCGCGGCCATCAGCCCGATGCCGATCACCGGCAGCGAATTGCCGGCGAAGCAAGCGACGAGATAGCTCGACACGACCTCGCTGCGCTGGTCGGCCGGCGCGATGCGGTTGATGACTTCGAGGCTGCCGCGATAACCGAGGCCGCCGGCAACGCCGCCCAATGCCGCGGCGACAATCAACAGCGGCATCGAACGCGCGAGCTCTGCGCCGACGAGGAGCCATACGCTCGGCAACAGCAATACCAATGCGCCGAGCATGGCGGCCTGACTGCCGAGGCGGCCGGTGGAGACGATCGTCACCGCGGCAATGCCGAACAGCTCGCAGACGACGATGCCGGCGAGCAGCGGCGCCGATTGATGCAGACTTTCAGCAAGCAGGTTCGGAATCAGCGCGGCATAGAACGCAATCAGCGCGAACGTGGCGAAGGCGGCCACCGCCGGCGCCACGAACGGCAACCAGATCTGCTGCGGCACGCCGAACCGCGGCTTGAGCGCGACTTCGGCGAGCGGCTTCGGTGCCGTCACCGTCTCGGGTGCGAATAGCGTGGCGCCCGCCACGGCGCAGAGCAGGACCAGATAGATGAAAAACGGCAGCCGCAGCGGCTCGGGTGCGAATTGCGCCAATCCGCCGCCGAGCAACGGACCGGCGGCGCAGCCGAAGAAATTGGCGCCGGCTGCGATGCGCGACGCGGTGCCACGGTCGTCATAAAGCTCGGCGATCCATGCGGTGGCCGTCCCCGAAGCGAGCCCGGTCGAGAAACCGCTCAGTGCGCGCGCCGCGAACAGCCCCGGCGTCCCGGCGGCAAAGGCGAAGGCGAGCGCGCTGACGATGCCGACGCCGATCGCCGGCAGACTGACATTGCGGCGACCGATCTGGTCCGACAGCCGGCCGAACAGGAGCAGCGCCGCGACATTGCCCAGCACATAGACCGCGTAGATCAGGGTCAGCATGACCTGAGAAAAGCCGAAGGCGTGACGGAACAGCGGATAGAGCGGCGTCGGCAGAATGGCGCCGACGAACACCACGCCGAGTTCGGTGGCGACGATGACGAGCGCGAGGCGATTGCGGTTCCGATCGGCTGAAATGCTTGCCGCGGCGGGCTTGACGCTGGTCATTGTGGTCCAATCGTTTCAGCCGCCATCCGTTCGAGGCCCCTCCGATTACTGGGCTTCACATCGTCGATCAAGCGATGGTCACCGTTTCGTAGCCGACTTGCCGCGCGGTTGCGCTTTGCCGCATATCGATTACCTTTATGACATTCCGGCAGACTGGACAGGCGGCACGACCATGAGCGCGACGACCGATACCAAGCAATATCCCGTGATGCATACCGAGGCGGAGTGGCGCAAGCTGCTGTCGCCCGAACAGTTCCACATTATGCGCGAGCACGGCACCGAACGGCCCGGGAGCTGCGCGCTCAATCACGAGAAACGCGCCGGCACGTTCTATTGCGCCGGTTGCGGGCAAAAGCTGTTCGCCGCGAAGAAGAAATTCGAGAGCGGCACCGGCTGGCCGAGCTTCAACGATCCGGAGCCCGGCGCGGTCGAAAGCTCGACCGACAACAGCTATTTCATGACCCGCACCGAAGTGCATTGTAGCCGTTGCGGCAGCCATCTCGGCCACGTCTTCGAAGACGGCCCGCCGCCCACCGGCCTGCGCTATTGCATCAACGGCGTGGCGATGAATTTCAAGCCGGAGTGATTGGCGTCATTCGGGGACGCGCACGACGTCCGCGCGCCGAGTTATGGCGGCAAGACCATAACTAATGCGCCGCGCCGGAAAAATCCTGCATCACCGCCGAACGAACGACACGCGCCTTGCGGGTCGTCGGCGGCGTATTGCGGCTCCTGCCGACGAAGCGCGGCACGCCGGCGGTGATGACGCCGCCGATTGCGGCGATGTCGCCGTGCTTGATGGCGGCGAGCGCGGTCGCCTGCGTGCCGCCGTCGGGCGCGTCGATCAGCACGATGTCGGCAGCACGGCCAGGCGCGAGCAATCCGCAATCGAGATCATAGACGCGGGCGTTGCTGCCGGTCGCCGCACAGATGAACTTCTCCGCCGGCATCTCGGTCAAGCTCGCACAATGGGCGATGGTGTAGAGCATACCGAGCGGCATGATGCCGGAGCCGGTCGGCGTGTCGGT
>JASHRW010000313.1 GCA_030037065.1 Xanthobacteraceae bacterium | reverse complement strand
ATCATGGGCGAAAGGTGCGGAGCCGCGACGGCCGTCGGAGCGTCGATCCCGGGTTCCCTACAGAAGTAGGTGGGCGCCATATGTCCGAGCCCACGAGCCCGGTCAGGGACAGCTCCCTTCAGGATCGATAAGGCCCCGGGGATATGTCTCCTGACGCACCGTGCAGCATCCGCCCTGGCAATGTAATGCGCAGGAGTGGCCGGCGCTACTTCGGTGAAGCGGCGGCCGGCGTCACCATTTTCCGCCGCGGCGCACGAGCCGCAGGATGATGAGCAGGATCACGGCGCCGATGGTGGCGCTGATGATGGCGGAGATGAAGCCGTAGCCGAGGTGAATGCCGATGCTCGGAAGCAGCCAATCGCCGATGAAGGCGCCGATGATGCCGATACACAAATCGGCGACCAAGCCGTAGCCGGTGCCACGCACGAGGTGGCCCGCGAGCCAGCCCGCGATAAGGCCGACGACGAGAATAACAAGAAGGCTTTCACCTGACATTTTCCATCCCCCTGCTTGCTGTTCGAAGTCACCAGCATTCGACTCTAACCCATGGCCACGCTGTTGCCCACGACCGGCTGATTGAGCTTTCTGGTGATGCTCTCGATGCGCTCGGCGGCGGCGTTGAGCGCGGCTGCAATGGCGGTGTGGGCGGCCTTATCGAGATTGACCGCTTCGGAACGTGCGTTCTGCAAGGCGGCAAGCTCTTCCTCGAGCCGCCTGATGCGCAGTCCGGTTTCGGCGAGCGAATCGGCAAGCGTGAGCGCCGCCATGACCGTCAGGCGGGTATCGCCGATTTCGCCGAATTTGGCCCGCAAACCCTCGATGCGCGTGTCGAGGTCGCGCGCAAGATTCATCAAATGGCCTTCCTGGCCGTCCTCGCAGGCCATGCGAAACTGGCGCCCGTTGATGGTGACGCTCACCTGAGACATTGTTCAGTCCTTGTCCGGTTCGTCGTTCACCAACACGCCGCGGATGGTTTCGATCGCCCGCGCCATGCGCTGCGCTGCCTCGCGGTTGACGGCTTCCAGCGTCCGCGAGCGGGCGAGCGCGTGATCGAGCTCTCCGGCGAGCCGGGCGCGATCGTCCCCCAAAGCATGGACTTGCGTCGCCAGCGCTTCCTCGTTGCGCGCGGCCTCGGCGCGGCGCTCGGCGGCGGCGGCGAGCGCATCAAGCGCCAGTGCCAGGCGGCGACTCGCAGTCTCAATCGAATCGGTCTCGCTCACGCGGCTTCCCGCAGGTCACACCGGAAGGCGAAAACTATGCAACGGCAGAGATTTATTCGAGGAAGCTTACGTCGTATCGAGCTGGAGCGTCAACGCTTAAGCCGGCGCCCGCAACCTTATCTGTGCACGATGTTGTGCACGACATCGTAAGCGCCCCGCCGAGCGTTTGACTGGAAAGTCGCCCGTGCTATCTGTGCCGCGCTTCCCCGTGACCGCGGCCGCGACCTTTCGTGGCGCGTATTTGGCCAATCCCATGAGCATGGCGGACCGTCTTGCAGCGGCGAGCGCAACTCTCGCTCAGGCCACTCGCGTTTCCGCCACCGGCGCGAACCCTGCGGCGCGCGCCGAGCACGATGGCATGGCGAACGCCATTCGCGCGCTGGCGATGGACGCAGTCGAACGGGCAAACTCGGGGCACCCGGGATTGCCGATGGGCGCGGCCGATATCGCCACCGTGTTATTCACGCGCTTTTTGAAATTCGACCCGGCCGATCCCGCCTGGCCGGACCGCGACCGCTTCGTGCTTTCCGCCGGCCACGGCTCGATGCTGCTCTACGCTCTGTTTTATCTTCTCGGTTACGAGAAGATGACGATCGAGCAGCTCAAGTCTTTTCGGCAACTCGGCTCGCTCACGCCCGGCCATCCGGAATACGGCCACACGCCGGGCGTCGAAACCACGACCGGACCGCTCGGCCAGGGACTTGCCAATGCGGTCGGCATGGCGATCGCCGAACGGCATCTTAATGCCGAGTTCGGCAGCGACGTAGTCGATCATTTTACCTATGTGCTCGCCTCCGACGGCGACCTGATGGAAGGCATCAGTCAGGAAGCCATCGCGCTCGCCGGGCATTTAAGGCTGAAAAAACTCGTCGTGCTTTACGATGACAACGGCATCTCGATCGACGGGCCGACCTCCCTTGCCGACTCCGTCGACCAGCTCAAGCGCTTTGAATCCGCGGGTTGGCTCGCGGCCCGCATCGACGGCCACGATCCCGCGGCCATCGCCGCCGCCATCGAGGTGGCGAGGGCGTCCGACCGGCCGACGATGATCGCCTGCCGCACCACCATCGGCTTCGGCGCACCGACCAAGGGCGGCACCGAGAAGGCCCATGGCGCAGCGCTCGGCGCCGACGAGGTCGCGGCCGCACGCAAAAAACTCGGCTGGACCGCTCCGGCTTTCGAGATCCCGCCGGCGATTCTGACGCAATGGCGCACTGCCGGCGAACGCGGCCGGCCGGCGCGCTTGGCTTGGCAAAGCCGGCTCGCCGCCCTCGATGCGCCAAAGCGCGCCGAGTTCGAGCGCCGCACACGCGGCGAATTGCCGGCAAAGAAACTCGCGGCGGCGGTACGCGATGTGAAGGAAAAGCTCGGCGCTGCGCCGAAAGACATGGCAACGCGCTCGGCTTCCGAGTTCGCACTCGAAGCCTTGATCCCGGCTTTGCCGGAAATGATCGGCGGCTCGGCCGACCTCACCGGCTCCAACAACACGCGCACCAAAGCGATGAAGGTTTTGAACGCGGCAGACTATTCCGGCCGCTTTATCCATTACGGCGTGCGCGAGCACGGCATGGCAGGGGCCATGAACGGCATGGCGCTGCATGGCGGCATCATTCCCTATTCGGGAACATTCCTGGTCTTTTCCGATTATTGCCGGCCGGCCATCCGGCTCGCCGCGCTGATGGGTCAGCGAGTCATTCATGTCATGACACATGACTCAATCGGGCTCGGTGAGGACGGACCGACGCACCAGCCGGTCGAACACCTGGCGGCACTGCGCGCCATACCCGACCTCAAAGTCTTTCGGCCGGCCGACGCGGTCGAGACAATTGAGTGTTGGCAATTGGCGCTGGAGAGCCGGCACGGTCCCAGCGTGCTTGCTTTGACGCGG
>JASHRW010000312.1 GCA_030037065.1 Xanthobacteraceae bacterium | reverse complement strand
GCCAATACGCCGACAAGGATCGATGCAAATCGACTCGCTCGTGTCGTTGTAACCTTCACGAGAGGACTTGCTGTGATGGAGCGCGCTGGATACGGCCGCAAACACCTCAAGGAGGCCGCGGCGACCTTCGTTGATGCCTTGGTTGGCAATGTGTGAGCGTGTCTAACGGACATGATCGGAACCTTGCCAAGACGTGTGGCGGAAGTTGGTCGGGAAAGGACCAATGACAGCAACGCGGTTAATACCGGCAAGCGGGCGCCGATGTCGGAAGACGCATGGTTTCGAACCCTGCCGCCATGACTCCGATCATACAGACAAATTTTCCACATCGATGCACGTGTTTTTGCTGCAGTGCACTTTGGTCGAAGATGGTACAAAGCAAGGGATATTGTGTCGAGCGGCTCCTTGAGCATTCCGCTGACTTTTGAGGCCATCATCGAACCCTTCTAGGCCTGGCCAATCGTGATCGCGCCGCCTTACCCATCAGTGTACGTGCCGCCGACATGGGATCGGCTTCTACTTTCTAATGAGCCGTTGACCTCGAGGGCGGATCCGACTTTCCGCGGTTTTTCATCACGTAAAGCCGGAACTAGAACGGCTTACACACCGCCTCGGCGACGTCCTCGATCGAACAAAGCGTGCTCAATGTGGCTGCGCAAAATCAGCCGGATATGCGGTTAACCCCAAGTCACACTTTGACCCAAGCCGGTCATCAGCCTGGTTCCGCGGTTAGTTGAACCGAATGGTAATTTCTTCAAGGGGAATGCCGGCAACAGTGGTCGTCCATTGTTCGTCCGGCTTGACCGGCATCGCCAAAGTCAGCGTTCCCGTGGAGATGACCTCGCCTGCGCGCAGTGGTGGGTTGTACTTATCACTTGCGAGCAATTCTATAAAATGACGAAGCGCCAAAAGCGGACTATCGAGTACAAGCGAGCCACCGCCGCTCTGCATCAGCTTGCCGTCGCAATAGAGTGTCGCCTCGAATGTGGCCAGCTCGCGTTTCCAATCTGCCTGGCGCGCCGCTACTGGGTGACGCTTTCCGATCAGCAGCGCTCCATGCACGCCATTGGCAGCGACCGTATCTGCGGCCGCGAATTTCCAGTTAGGAAAAATGGACTGCACAATCTCATAGCCGAGAGCGATCCACTCGATACAATCAAGGAGCGCGTTATCGCTCATGCCCGGCGCTGGCTCCGTGCCCAAGCCAAACATGATCTCCGGCTCAATGCGCGGCTCGGAAAAACCGCCAAGCGACATGACCTGCATGTCCGAAAGATCGTGCGTGGTGCGGTTGGTCGCGTATCCCCAAACCGGTGCATCGACCCCGAATGCCTTCCACATTTGCCGGTTAGTAAAGCCGATTTTTCGACCGGTTATTTTTTCGCCGCGACCTTCAAAGGCCGCGCGGAGCAGCGGCGTGACCTGATAGGATTGCGCCAGAGTCAATCCACCCGGCCGGGATGAGAAAGTCTGAATCTGAGAGTGATTGGACAAAGAGGCCATAACCTCCCTGGCAATCGCTTCGGCTTGGCTTTGCGCAATCACGAGAGAACTCTACATGATAGGACTGATCGGACAATCCATGCAGTATCGATCGATTTCCGTTGTTGGGCAAGTATTTGGTCGTCGGCTGACTGGACCATCGACGCGCTGACGCGGCCGGCGACCAAAAAACGCCAAAGCACGAAATCGCGGTGGGGCGTGCGGGGTGGTGCCCACTCGTTTTCACCAAATGGTTCGACTCAATCTGGATCTGCTCTAGATCCAGTCCCCAAGCGAGAGTGCGGCGGCAAGCGCGGCACTGCGCAGCTCATCGGCGAGCTTGCGGTCCTCCACCGACCGCGCCAGAGCCATGGCGCCCACACACAGCGCCGCGATAGCGAGCCCGCGCCCGCCGGTTTGCTTCGACCTGCCGCGCAGGTCCTGTTCGAAAATTTCGACCATGAGTCGCAGCGCGGCTTCGAAAGCGCGCCGCACTGAGCGATCGTTTCGCGAAATGTCGCTCGGCAAGCCGATGATCGGACAGAAACTCTCGGCGCCCTCGAAGTGCTGCACCGACAAATAGTCGCGAATGATTTGATCCGCGTTGAGCCGCCGGTTGGCCGCATCCCGTTTCTCGCGCACTATGTGCATCACCGACTGCGCGTAGAGATCGCTCTTCGACGAGAAATAGATGTAGAAGCTGCCTCGGGTCAGGCCCGCTTCGGCCATCACGCGATCAATCGAAACCGCGTTGAAGCCGTGGCGATTGAACAGGCGGCCGGCACTGACAAGGATTTTTTCGTGAATCTTGTCATGCCTTTTTGGCGAAGCCGCCATTGACGAGTTCCGCTGGCACGAAGGCTGCATCTAAGGGAAAGGCGCAAGCCAACAAACAGTCCCCCCCTCTCCGCGGTAACACCCGTTGGCCAAGTCTATTCCTATGTCGCCTGTGATAATTTTGATTACTTCGACTGGGCACGGCGACAACACCTATCGGCCAAATTTATTCCTATGTTGTTCAACATAATTTTCCGAAACTAAAGCGGACTCGCCGGCCCGGCGAATTGCTGATGACAATCGCGTGACAGCAACGGCGAACGACCTCATCGGCGCGCTGACGCAAGCACGCGTGTGCTGTAATGACCACCAACATAGAACTTCGGTGCGGGAAACGCACACAACCATTGATTTTGCGAATGTTGGCAGCGAAAGATAAGATGCCAGCGTGTTGGCGGAAAACTGTAGGCGCTGCGTGGCTGAATTCGGGCTGATCTCGGTGCGCGCGACGTTGCTTTGCGGTGTTGTCCAATGGTGTGCGCAGTCAAGGGAAACGTTCGAATGTTGCGTTGGCTAAAGGGTTCGCAGCAGCGGCACTCGCATTCCTACTGACGTGGCATGGTTGCTCGCTAAGTATACTCATTAGTGAATTTACATCGGTATCGGCGGACCTGAAGATCAGCGAGGGGCTCCTACATATGCCCGATGTGCCGGGAATAGGGGAAACGACGGAGCGGTCCGCGCCATCTTTTCTAGCCATCTGGGGAACGCGAGAAGAGGGGACAACTCCTCCCGT
>JASHRW010000311.1 GCA_030037065.1 Xanthobacteraceae bacterium | reverse complement strand
CCCGGCGTCGCATTGCCGGGATCGGCCGTACCGGTTTTGTCGTTGTCGTTGGCTCCGTCCTTCGCCGGCAGCGTCGCGCTGCTTACCGCGCCGGCAGGGTTCAGCACAGCCGCCACCGCGGCAACGGCCGCCCGCGCCAAGGCCCCGCCGGCCGCATCCGGATCGGCCGAGTCGGTCTGCTGTGATGGGTCGTTCGTTGTCGGATCGTTGTCTGTCGGGAGCGGATCAGCACCATTCGCAGCCAAGGCCGGCGAATTCGGAGCCGTGTCTGTACTCGCAGTTGTGTCCGTGTTGGCCTCGCTCGCCGGTTCGGCGCTCGAGCTCGCCGCCTTGCGCCACTTTCCGCCCAAGGCGGCCCTCCATTTCGCCGCATTGGAGCTGGCGCGTGCTGTTGCAGACGCATCGGCGGACGCCCGCGGCGTCGCGCCGCGGGCGCTGATCGCTGGCGATCCATTTGCGGGTGCCACGGATTGCGGCGCGGATTGCTGCCTAGCGTCCGGCGGATCAGTCGAGGGCGCCTGCTGACCGGTTTGCGGCAAAGCGGAGGAAGTATCCGTGGTGGCTGCAGTCTGCTGAGGGGACTGCGGCGAAGCGGCGGCCGTGTTCATGGCGTTCGGCGGCGACGTGGACTGGGCTGGCGGCGTCGTGGCGTCGAGGAGCGCCACAAAGGGTTGCGAGTCGCCCTGCTGCTGGCTCGACGTGAAAGACTGCCAGCGCTGTGATGCCAGCGCGTGCGCGGCGTTGGCGTCGGAGGTGATACTCGGCGTACTCGACACTGCGGAACTCCCGAAAGACAGTATGAACCCGATGTCTGCGTGCAACCGGCAGGCCAGCGTCAATAGCTCGATAGGAAAGCCAATGAATTCAATGAATTAACGTCGGAGGCGGCGACCGCGGAAGCCGTCCGCGCTTTATTGCCTCGGCAGATTTTGCCGGCGGTTCCGGCATCAGCGGCGCTTCCTGCCCGATGCAGCCGTTAATGAGCTAGCCATGGCGGAGTACCGGAGCGACACTTATAGTAGGAGCGGCTGATAGAGAGTACATGCCTGCCCAAGACATATTGGCGAGCCAGACCGGACGACGCCAAGGAGCCCATCCGCGACCCGCGATGCGAAACGATCTCGACATTGAGGGACGTCCGTCCGAAACGCGCGTTGTCGTCGCCATGTCGGGCGGAGTCGATTCGTCGGTGACGGCGGCGCTGTTGGCCGACGCCGGCTACGACGTGGTCGGCATCACGCTGCAGCTTTACGACCACGGCGCGGCGACGCATCGCAAAGGCGCATGCTGCGCCGGCCGCGACATTCACGACGCCCGCGCGGTGGCCGCGCGTATCGGCATTCCGCATTATGTGCTCGATTACGAAAACCGTTTCAAGGAAGCGGTGATCGACCGCTTCGCCGAGAGCTACGTCTCAGGCGAGACACCGGTGCCGTGCGTGGAGTGCAATCAGTCGATAAAGTTCCGCGATCTGTTACAGACGGCCCGCGAACTCGGCGCGAAATTTTTGGCGACCGGACATTACGTCGCCTCGCGCGCGCTGCCCGACGGCAGCCGCGCGCTGTTCCGCGCCCGCGAAGTGGAACGTGATCAGAGTTATTTCTTGTTCGCCACGACGCGCGAACAGCTTGAGCACCTCCGTTTCCCGCTCGGTGACCGCACCAAGGCGGAGACGCGCGAACTGGCGCGCCGCTTCGAGCTATCTGTCGCCGACAAGCAGGACAGCCAGGACATCTGCTTCGTGCCGACCGGGCACTACGCGGACATTATCGAGCGGCTGCGGCCGGGCGCCGCCGGCCCCGGCGACGTCGTCGATCTCGACGGCCGCGTGCTCGGCCGCCACGACGGCATCATCCATTTCACCGTCGGTCAGCGGCGCGGCCTCGGCATCGCCACCGGCTCACCGCTTTACGTTGTGCGCCTGGAAGCCGCTGCGCGCCGCGTGGTGGTCGGTCCGCGCGAGGCGTTACGCACCAGCCGCATCCGGCTGCGCGAGGTCAATTGGCTCGGCGACGGCACGGTCGAACAGGCGATGGCGCGCCATCCCGAGATTTGCGTAAAAGTCCGCTCGACGCGGCCGCCGCAGCCGGCTTGGCTGCGCGCCGGCGCAACCGGCCTCGAAGTCGAGTTGATCGCCGGCGAAGACGGCGTTTCGCCCGGCCAGGCTTGCGCGTTCTACGATGCAGCCGAAGGCCAGGCGCGCGTGCTCGGCGGCGGCGTGATTGCCGGCACCATCGCCGCCGCGCAAGCCGTCCGCGCTGGCGCGGCCGACACCGCCATGGCGGCCGCGCGCTGACCCGTCGTAAAAGTTTGCTTGCAATGCGTTAGAAGTGACGGCCGGGATGGGGGCGGAGCTCAACAGAGCGGGTATCGAAAAAGCCTACGCGCGCTGGGCGCCGGTCTACGATCTCGTGTTCGGCCCGATCTTCGAGCGCGCGCGCAAGACGGCGATCGCGGCGGCCGAACGCATCGGCGGGCGCATCCTGGAAGTCGGCGTCGGCACCGGCCTGTCATTGCCCGAATACGGCTGGACCAATCGTGTTACCGGCATCGACCTTTCGGCGCCGATGCTGCGCAAAGCCAAGGAGCGCGTGCGCGAGCACCGGCTTACCAATGTCGACGGGCTCGCCGTGATGGACGCCCGGCACCTCGGTTTTCAGGATGCGGTGTTCGACGTCGTGATCGCCCAATACGTCATCACCGTGGTACCGGATGCGGAGGCGACGCTCAACGAGTTGGCACGCGTGCTTAAACCCGGTGGCGAGATCATTCTGCTTAATCATCTCGGCGCTGACGGCGGCCCACGCGCCGCGTTGGAGCGCTGGTGTGCTCCGCTGGCGCGATGGCTCGGCTGGCAGCCGCAATTCCGCTTCGAGCGCTTGGTCGCTTGGGCGGCGCGCCATCCCGGCGTACGCCTCGTCGAACGCCGCCCGATGCCGCCACTCGGGCACTTTTCGCTCGTCCGGTTTGCGCGGCTCGAGGCGGCCTGATTTTGACCGCCGAGCCCTCTTGGAAACAGCGGGAAGCTGCCCTAAATCTGGCGCGGCCGGCGACGATTGCGCCACAGGCGTCGGTGGCCTTTGCGATGGCGGGGTAGCTCAGTTGGTTAGAGCAGCGGAATCATAATCCGGAGGTCGCCAGTTCGAATCTGGCCCCCGCTACCAACTCCGCAAAATTTTAGATAACGGCGCTCGTGCCTGAACTTGAAATGCGCACGTTCACTTCTTCACCGCGCAGTCCTTTAAAATCTCAGGCTTGAAGGCGAGTCCGTGGCCCGGCCGTTCCGGCGCGGCGATCATGCCGTTTTTCACCGACACCGGGTCGACCCACAGATCGTCGGCAAGGCCCATGTCCTCAATCCAGATGCCGTTCGGGATGGAGGCGAGAAGCTGCACGTTCAGCTCGGGAAACAGATGCGGCGCAATCGTCATGCCCCAAGTGTCGGCAACGGTTGCGATCTTGCGCAGCTCGGTCATGCCGCCACGCATCGGATCGGGCTGCAGAATGGGCAGCCGCGGATGCTCGAAAAACGGCTTGAGGTCGAAGCGTGTGAAATGGGTCTCGCCGCCGACGATGCGCAGATCGAGCGCCTCGGCGGTGCGCAAATAGCCGGCGAAGTCATCGGCCACCACCGGCTCCTCCAGCCAGTACACGTCGTAGTCCTGGAATTTGCGGCCCATCTGGATGGCGACGTCCGCGGTCCAGCCCATGTTGACGTCGATCATGATGGCGATGTCGGGCCCGAGCGCCTCGCGCATGCGTTTGACGTTGTCGAGGTCGGTGCGCAAGTCGCCGACATGGGCGACCTGCATCTTGATCGCCTTGTAGCCGCGCTCTTTATAGTAAAGCGCCTTGGCGATCATGCCGTCGCCGCCCGAACCACGGAAGCAGCCGGAGCCGTAAGCCGGCAGTTCGCTGCGGTAATGCCCCCACAGCCGATGCAGCGGCAGCCCGGCGCGTTTGCCGAGCGCATCCCACAGCGCGATATCGAGCGCCGACATCGCCATGGTGGCGATGCCGCCGCGTCCATAGGTCATCGTCGCCCGCCACAGATCCTGCCAGATCGCCTCGACGGCGCTGGCGTCCTTGCCGACGACGCGCGGGACGATGCATTCCTCCAGGCAGGCGACGATTGTCCGTATGCCGGGGCGGAACAGAAACAGGTAGCCCATGCCGGCAATGCCGCCGGCCGTCTCCACCTCCAGCACGAGGAACTCGCGCGCGTCGCCGAAGGCGTGGCCCTTGAGCCACGGATTGTCCGGCCACGGCACGCGCAGCATCGTGGTGCGGACCGCCTTGATCGTCATATCGGTCATGGGAAGTATGCTCGTGGATCGGCCGGGCGCGCCGGCCCGGGCTACCTTAGCAGCAGCCGCTACGTGGTCGAAGGCCCGACTCGACCGCCGCGCTGTGCGGATCGTTAGCCCATGGGCTCGATTTTTATTGCGCCGCTTCGAACGTTGCGCCCTGCCGCCGCGACAAAGCGGAATGGACGCCCGCACACCGAGCTCAATCCGCGGCGAAGACGACGCTTCGCCTCCGCCGGCACCGCGTCATCGCCTTCAAGCGACGCGCCTTGTCGCCATCCTGAGCGAAATCGAACAACGAAGCGGCGAACCGGCCCTCAGCGCGGCCGCAATTGCGGCCCGACTCGGTATAACGCCGCGATACGTGCATATGCTGCTCAAGGAAACCGGCCGCACCTTTGGACGGCATGTCAAGGACAGACGCCTGGAAAAAGCCGCAGCACTGCTCCGCGACCCGCAATGGCATCGGCGCCGAATATCCGAAGTTGCCGCGGCGGCGGGGTTCAGCGATCTCGCCCATTTCAGCCGCGCATTTCGCCGCAAATACGCAACCACACCCTCGGATATTCGCGAGGCCGCGCGCAACGGACACGTTCACCAGGAATAGCGCAGCGTTCCTGAGCCGGCATAGGTCTGCGAGCCGGAGGCGAATTCGCCGTCGAACTTGGCGAGGAACGACCAGTTCGGAGTGAACCACATTTGCGCGCCCACCGACGTGAGCGCAGAGTCGTGCGGGATCGGCGCACCGTTGACGGTGAAGGCCGTCCCCGGCAGCGATTCGAAAGACGCATTGAGCGCCGGGTTGCTCACCCAATCATGCGCCCACGCCACCTTGGCGCGCAGCATCACCGGCATATCGTTCAGAACGGTGAGATCGTCGAAACGGCTGCCCAGTTCGCTTCTGGTGTCGGTGCCGTTCCTGGCGTTGTAGGACAGCCCGAAGCCGCCCCCCATCGGGTCAGTCTCGCTGTAGGACGGTGTCTGGAAGTCCTGCGCCTGCACAGCCGCATAAGGCGTCATGCCAGCGGCTCCCTGAGAATACGGCACCGCAAAACGGTAGCCGCCTTCGAGGCGGGCGCCATAGCTCTGGCCCTGGAAGTTTGCCGTGAGCTGGTCGCCGGCGAATGCGGTGCGGTTGGTGGTGAACCAGTTGTTGGCGAAGGCGAGCGCCGCGGCGAGATAGGCGGGACCGGAATGCGTCACGCCGTAGAGGCCGGCCTGGAAGGCATCGCTCCTTCCAGTGCCGAGCCCCTGCGCCAAGTTCCAGTTGGTGCCCCCGCCGGCGAATGCAAAGCCGAGCACCGTGTCGGGCGAGTAGTGATAATCCATACCGGCCGCGTAGCCATAGGTGCTGGTCGTCACGTTGTTCGATCCCGTGGTCGGATCGCCATTCGTCGTGCCGCTGCCGCCGAAGCCCGAGGCCCAGGTGGTCCAGCGCTGCACGAAAGTCGGCGGCGCCTTGAGCGCGTCCGCATAGGCGAGCGCGATGTCAGGCGGCAGGCTCGCCTGCTGATCAGGCGCAAAGCCTAAGGTTCCCGCCGCTCCAATAGGCATGCCGCCACCGTCGCGGCCGTAGACGAACGGATCGACCATCAGGCCTAGAAACTCGTTCATCAGCTCGAAGGCGCCGCGCTCAGCCCCGGTCGCATCCTCGCCATCGAGCTGGGTGAGCGAGGAGACAAGCTGGGAAGAGGGCAGATTGAACAGATTCTGGAAACCCGGCGGCAGCGTGCTGCCGCTGCTCGTGAAATTGTCGATCCCGCCAGCGACGTTGATGACGTTGAGCGGCGCTTCCGGTGGCAACAGCCCGGTGAGCGTAGCCGGCACCAGGGTTATCATAATGTCGTCGTAAGTGACTTCCGGCCTGGTCGAACCGAAATTGCCGGTGATGACGACGTTCGAGAACGTACCGCTGATCCCGCCGGTCGCGGACAGCACGTCGAACGTCGTGCCGGCCTTGTAAGTGCCTCCGGTACCGTTGAGCACGATGGTGCCGTTGAGCGAGGCTTGGCCGGTTACGCTCACGCTGCTCGCGGCGTTGGGAGAAATGTTGACGAGGTAGGTCGCTGCCGTAGAAAACACCAAGCTGCCAGACACGGTGAGCTTGCCGCCGGCAACGCCCGGCGTGCCCGGCTGCAAGGTGCCGCCGTTGTTGACGTTGATCGACTGGAAGCTGCCGGTGCCAGCGAGCGTACCGCCGTCGACGTTCCAGGCCTGCGTTTGGCCGAAGGTGCCGG
>JASHRW010000310.1 GCA_030037065.1 Xanthobacteraceae bacterium | reverse complement strand
GGCGACGGCCTGACATTGTCGGTCGTCAGCGCCATGCCGAGGAAATCGCCCGTGATCATGATGAGCACCATCAGGAAGGGCGTCAGGATCGCGTGTCCGGTCATGAGCAGACCGGCCGCGAGGAACAGCGCCTGCACCGTTTTCTTCGTGATCGAATTCAGCGTGTAGCTGAGGATGCGCTGGAAGGTCATCCGTCCGACCTTGACCCCGGCGACAATGCCGGCAAGCCCGGGCGTGGTGAGCACCAAGCCGGCGGCCGATTTCGCGACGTCGGTGGCCGTCGAAACCGCGATGCCCATCTGCGCCTGGCGCAGCGCCGGTGCGTCATTAGCGCCGTCGCCGCACATGCCGACGATGTGGCCGCGGGCCTCGAGCGCCTTGACCAGCTTGTATTTGTCCTCCGGCAGCACGCCGGCGAATACCGCATATTGGCTGGCATGGACTTGATCGGGAATCGGGCCGGGCGGACAGAGCGGACCGTCGAGTCCCACCTCGTGGGCGACGATAGCCGCGGTCGTCGGCGCGTCGCCCGTCACCATCACGGTGCGCACGCCCAGAGCGCGCAGCTCGACGATGAGTTGCGCCGAGTCGGTGCGCGGCGGATCGCTGAGTGCAACCAATCCGGCCAGCGTCATCGCGCCCGGCGCTCCCGCCGCCACGGCCAATACCCGATATCCCTGCGCCTGGAGTTCCTCCGCCGCAGCGGTTGCCTCGGCCGACGGTTGAGCGAGCTTGCCAACCGCCGCGAAAGCGCCCTTCACGATCCGTTGCCACTCACCGCTCGCATCCGCCGCCGTTGCCGAGGACATCTTCGTCGCCGGGTCGAACGGCACGAATGCGACCAGCTTCGGCGTATCGGGCGTTTCCTGTCCCCTGGCGGCCGCCCGGATCGCGCCATCGACCGGATCCTGCCCGCCGTCCGAACTGGCCAGTTCGGCGAGCGTGAGCACATGCGCCTCGTCGAAACCGCGCATCGGGCGAATAGCGGTCACCGTCAGCGCGTTCCGGGTCAGCGTGCCCGTCTTGTCCGAACACAGCACGTCCATCGACGCGGCTTCGTCCACGGCGGACAGGCGGGTCGGAAGCACCCCCTGCTTGGCGAGGACGCGCGCACCGAGCGCGGCGGCGAGGGTGAAGGTCGCCGGCAGGGCGACGGGTATCGCCGCCAGAATGGCGGTCAGGCCGAGCGACACGATGTCATCGAGCGGCATTTTGAGGACCGAGGCATAGCTGACCAACAGCACGATGACCAAGCCGTTCAACGCCGCCAGATTGCGCACGACGCGTAGAACAGCCCTCTGCTGAGAACTGACCACATGCGCGGCGCGAACAAGCTCCGCGGTCCGGCCAAATTTGGTTCGTGCGCCGGTCGCCGTCACCTCGGCGATACCTTCGCCGCGCCGGACCAACGCCCCCGCATAGGTTTGCACGCCGGCGCCGGCCTCGATGGGCACGGACTCTCCGGTCAACATGGATTGGTCGAGCAGAACTTCGCCGCCGGTCAGGCGTACATCCGCCGGGACCACGGCGCCGAGCGAAAGCTTCACGATATCGCCCGGCACCAGCTCGGCCGCCGGCATGGTCCTCCAAACCCCGTCGCGACGCACGGAGGCGTTTAGTGCAAGACGGGATCTCAGCGCGGCGAGGGTCGCCTGGGCGCGGCTTTCCTGGAACAGGCCGAGCGCCGCGTTGAACACCAGAAGCGCGGCGATGATCGCGGCCTCGAGATGCTTGCCGAGCACCAATTCAAGCACGATGGCGGCTTCGAGCATCCACGGCACGGGGGCCCAGAATTTCCCGAGCGCCATCCGGAATGGACGAACGCTCGTGTCCGGCATCGTGTTGGCGCCGAATGTCCTTAGCCGGTCGCGCGCCTCGTCGCTCGTCAGGCCCATCTGAAGGCCGGTGCCCGGTTTGTCCCCCGATTGGGCGAGTCCCCTTGCAACTGGGTTGCCGCGAGCGGCCTTCCCACTTTCATGGTTTGCTTCGGCCCGTGCGGACATCGGCGTGTCTGTGTGGCAGGACTCTCGAAGTGGCGGATCGCGAGTGACAATCGATCATGCTATAGGCCTTGACGGTATTTCTCCTAGCGCATTGCGCATGCGAGTGGGAATAGCCGCATGTCCATCACCATCTACGGCATCAAGAACTGCGACACGATGAAGAAGGCGCGTGCCTGGCTCGACAAGCACTGCGTCGCCTATGACTTCCACGACTATAAGACCTCGGGCATCGAACGCGAGCGGCTCGAGCGCTGGGAAAAGAAGGTCGGCTGGGAGACATTGCTCAACCGCGCCGGCACCACCTTTCGCAAGCTGCCGGACAAGGACAAGGTCGGGCTCGATGCCGGGAAGGCCGTGGCGCTGATGCTCGCGCAGCCGTCGATGATCAAGCGGCCGGTGCTCGACCTCGGCGGCGGCAAATTGCTGGTTGGCTTTTCGCCGGACCGATACGACGAGGTCGTTGCCTCCAGACATTGAAGGTCATACGGCAAAAAACTGAAGGCGCAGCGGCCTTCATTTTTTGCTCTTCAATCCGTTCATGAATGCCCGTTCCTCGGGCTGCAGATAGACCACTTCGGTCAGCGCCCCGATCTCCGCAATCGTGTCGAAGTAACCAAACCGCGTTTCGTTGTGCCGGCCGGATTGAACGAGCTTGAAGCCGCGGGCTTCCATATCCTTCGCGCCCTGGTCGAAGTCGGCAACCTCGATGGCGTAATGATGCATGCCGCCGTGCGGATTGTGCTCCAGAAACTTTGAATAGGTGCTGATCCCCGACAACGGCTGGATCAGTTCGATCTGCGTGTCGCCGCACCAGCCGAAGGCAAGATGTTGGCTGAGCGGCGCCGGCTTGCCCAGATAGGTCTCGTCCTGGAGATTGGTGTTTTCGATGAAAAGGAACTCGGGCACGCCCAGTTTTTCCTTGAAGAACGCCATTCCTTTATGAATATCGGGAACAATGAAACCTATTTGGAAAACCTGTTCGGCGAGTGTGCCGGTCATTTCAGCCTCCCTTCGCTCATGAACCATGCCGCCGCGATCGGCCGGCGCGACGATCCGTCGCCGCCATCATCGCCAAAAACGCCACACGGATAAAGAGGTTGCGCCGCGACCATTTGTTTCGGCTGCGGTGGGTCGTCGCCTTGGAATGATTGGCGCATCAATAAGTGCGGCAAAACTTCGACATTGTCTGTTTGTTTACAAAAATCAAAAGCCTTTTTCCCGCCATCGCTGCACCATGCTTTTTCCGAACACCTCCGGCTTTTAGCGCCCCGGATGGGCAGCGGGGCAGGCAGCTTACCGATTGTTCCGGGCCGATCCATTCGGGGCGAGCTTGGAGAGTGACATGACATCGCGCCTTATGGTTGGTGGGCTTGTGCTCGCAGGCGCCATCGCTTTCGTATCTTGCGCGCAGGCCGCCGATCTGCCGCCGGCGCCCCCGACGCCCGCGCCGACGGCGCCGGTCGCCTACGCGCCGCAGACCTATAACTGGAGCGGAGTCTACGTCGGCGGCAATATCGGCGGCGGCTATTCCAATTCGTGGTGGAGCGACCCGATCACGGGCGGCCACGACAATTTCAACAGCTGGGGCTTTCTCGGCGGCGGACAGATCGGCGCCAATGCGCAATTCAACCGGCTGGTGGTCGGTCTTGAAGGCGATTTCGACTGGACCGACATCACCAACAAAGGAACCGATTCGATCGGCGAAGCGCTCAACGCCAATGTGCAATGGACGTCGACCGTTACCGGCCGCGTCGGCGCCGCCTTCGATCGCCTTTTGGTCTACGGCAAGGGCGGTCTTGCATTGGCGCAGGACCAAAGCAGTCTGACCGATCTCGCCGGCAACAGCGCGACCGACAGCCTCTTGCGTACCGGCTGGACCGTCGGCGCCGGGCTTGAATACGCGCTCGACGACAATTGGTCGGCAAAAATCGAATACGATTATCTGGGTTTCGGGAAGCAATCGATGACCTTCACCACGCCCACGGAGACGGTCAACACCAACGCCGGCCTAAACGTTCAGGAAATCAAGGCCGGCCTGAACTACCGCTTCAACTTTGGTCAGTAGTACTACCCGCTCCTGACTAATTAATCTTGATATTCGCCGCCGCGATCACCGGCTTCCAGCGGGTGATATCGGCCGCGATGCGGGCGCGAAACTCGGCCGGCGTATCGGGAATCGGTTCCATCAATTGTGCGCTCAGCTTCTCGCGGATCGCCGGCGAGGTGATGGCGGCTGCGACCAGATGATTGATACGTTCCACCATCGCGGCGGGAATTCCGGCCGGCGCAATTAGCCCCATCCATGCGTCCGCTTCCACGTCGATGCCGGACTCATCGAGCGTCGGTATTCCCGGCAGCAGCGGCGACCGTTTCGCCGTACTGATGGCCAGGAGCTTGATCTTTCCGCCCTTGAGCTGCGGCGTGATCGAAATCGCCGGCAAACAGACCATCTGCACGTCGTTGCGGATCAGTGCCTCAACGGCTTGCGGTGACGAGGGGTAGGGGACGTGGACGAGCTTGGTGCCGCTCTTGATCGCGATCGCCTCCATCGCGAGCTGCGATAACGACCCGGTGCCGATCGAGCCATAATTGTATTTGCCCGGACTTTTTTTGATCAGATCGAGCAGTGCGGCAACGTTATTCACGCCGAGGCTGGCATTGACGGCGAGCGCGCTCGGCTGCGTCACCAGCATGGTGATCAGCGAAAGATCCTTGTTCGGATCGTAGGGAAGATGCGCGAACAACAGCGTGTTGATGGCGAGCGGACCGCCGATGCTGATGCCGATGGTCGTGCCGTCCGGCTCCGCCTTGGCCACCGCATCGGTACCGGTATTGCCGCTGGCGCCCGGCTTATCTTCGACGAGGAGGGTCGCTCCGGTCTGCTGCTGGAGCCGATTGGCGATCAGCCGCGCCACCACATCGGGTGTCGATCCGGCGCCGAACGGCACGATGACACGAACGGTCTTGGTCGGCCAATCCTGCGCCAAGGCATGACTCAAGCCATGACCTGAGCCGCAGAGTGTGCAGGAGAGGATCGCCAAGGCCGCGACGATGCACCGTTGCATGAGTTGCCTTCCGCTTTTCCGAACGCCGCGGACAGAAGTATCATGGCAAAGAGCCACAGCGAAGCGGAGATGCAGACGTGCGCGCCACGACCAGATTGAGGAGCTTATTCGCCTCCGGCCGTATTGTGGTGGCGCCGGGCGCTTACGACGGGCTTTCGGCGCGGCTCGTTGCGCAGGCGGGGTTCACCGCGGTCTATGCGAGCGGCGGCGCCATTGCCCGCTCGGCGGGCGTGCCCGACCTCGGTCTCATTGCGATGAGCGCGATCGTTGATCGGCTGGCGTCGATGGCGGACGTGGTCGACGTGCCGATCATCGCCGATGCCGATACCGGCTACGGCAACGCGCTCAACGCGCAAGCCGCCGCGCGCGCTTTCGAGCGCTCGGGAGTCGCCGCCTTTCATCTCGAGGATCAGACATTTCCGAAAAGATGCGGGCATTACGACGACAAGAACGTCGTGCCGACCGATGAGATGGTCGGCAAACTCAAAGCCGTGCGCGACGCCCTGCACGATCCGGACTTTATCGTCGTCGCCCGCACCGACGCGCTTGCGGTCGAAGGATTTAATGCTGCGATCGACCGCGCCTCTGCGTATCTCAACGCCGGCGCCGATATGATCTTCGTCGAAGCGCCGACCTCGGAACCGGAGATTGCCGAGATCGCCAAACGGCTGCCCGGACTGAAGCTGACCAACATGTTTGCCGGCGGCAAAACGCCGCTCATCTCTGTGGCGCGGCTGGAGGCGCTCGGCTACCACGCGGTTATCATACCGAGCGACACCCAGCGCGCGGCGATCAAAGCCATGCAGCGTGTGCTCGCCGCCATCGCGCGCGATGGCAGCGCAGTGTCGATGTCGGGCGACATGGTCTCATTCAAGGAACGCGAGGCGCTCGTCGATACCGCCGCCTATATCAAGCGAGGCAAGCGCTACGCCGGCTGAGAAATACTGCGTCATTGACAAGCGAACCTCGCTCGTCATGATCGCGGCTTCGATCGTTCGGAATCGGCCTGCGACGAGAGAAACCTGACAAGCGTTTTGTGGTTCAGCATGGGTCTGGCTTGCGAAATTATCGGACTTGTTATTTTCCTTGGCGCGCATGTGTTTGTGACCATGCGCGATCGCCGCGCCGCGCTGGTCAAGAAAATCGGCGAGGGGCCGTACAAGGGGCTGTTTTCGCTGGCCTCGATTGTCGGCATCGTCCTGGTTGGCTACGGTTTCGCCTGGTACCGCGACTCCGGTCCGATTGCGCTCTGGTTTCCGCCGGCATGGACGCGCCAGATCGTGGTGGTGTTGATGTGGCCGGCGAGCATTCTGGTGTCGGCTGCCTACATCCCCGGCAACATCAAGCGCACCGTGAAGAACCCGATGTTGGTCGGCGTCAAGACCTGGGCCGCAGCGCATCTTTGCGCCAACGGCGATCTCGGCGGCATTATCCTGTTCGGCTCGGTCCTGCTCTGGGCCGGTTATGATCGCATGACGCTCAAGCATCGCAGCGATCCCGGTGCGCCGCCGATTCCGGTTGGCGGTGCCAAGAATGATGTCATCGCTATCATTGTCGGCACCATTGTCTATCTCGCGCTCGGCTTCGTGTTTCATCCGATCGTTATCGGCTTGCCGGCCTTCGGCACGTCGGCACTTGGGCACCCCTAATGTCGGCGCAAAACGAAACCCGACGCCTCACCGCGCCCGACATTCGCGCCCGCAAGGGTGGCGACCCGCTGGTGTGTCTGACTTCGTATCATGCGCACACCGCCCGCATCGTCGATGCCTATTGCGATGTGATTTTGGTCGGCGACTCGCTCGGCATGGTGATGCATGGGCTCGAGACAACCGTTCCGGTTACTCTCGACATGATGATTCTGCAGGGGCTGGCAGTGATGCGCGGCTCCAGGCGCGCGCTGGTGGTCGTCGACATGCCATTCGGCTCATACGAGGGATCGAAAGAGCAGGCATTCGCTTCCGCCGCACGGATCATGAAGGAAACCGGCTGCGGCGCCATCAAGGTTGAAGGCGGCAAGCGCATGGCGGAAACAATTTCGTTCCTGGTGGAGCGTGGCGTGCCGGTGATGGGACACGTCGGATTGACCCCGCAGGCGATCAACACAATCGGGTCATTCCGCGCCCAGGGCCGTGACGAGAGCGACTGGGGGCCGATCGAGGCCGACGCGCGTGCAGTAGCCGCCGCTGGTGCTTTCGCGGTCGTGCTCGAGGCGATTGCCGAGCCGCTCGGCCGCCGCATCACCGAAGAGGTTGCGATTCCGACGATCGGCATCGGCGCCAGTGTCGCTTGCGACGGCCAGATTCTGGTGCTGGAGGACATGCTCGGTCTCTCGCCGCGGGTGCCGAAATTCGTCAAACGCTTCGGCGAACTCGGGCCGTCGATCGAGCATGCAATCAAAAGCTATGCGGAGGAGGTGCGGGCGCGCCGTTTTCCGGGGCCGGAGCAAGTCTATCCCATGCGCAAGACCAAGGCGTGAGGAACGAGAAAAGGCGGCCGCGCCGACATTCCCGGCCTGATCGTCGCAGGCGGTATCTCGTGCTTTTGCCTTGCTCGCGCCACATCATTAATCTAAAGCTCACCGGATTAATCTAATCAATACAGGGGCTTCTGGGCGTAACCGCAAGGATCCGCTTGATTCTGTCCGTCCTCGACCGAGAACCGGCAAGGACAAGGGGCATCCGGGGCGGCGTTTCCGCAACTTTGCCAGTGCTGGGGTCGGGTTCCGTGGCCGATATCTTTCATGAAGTCGATGAGGAAGTCCGTCGCGAACAGCTCAAGAAGCTGTGGCAGCGCTACGGCAACCTGCTTATTGCGGCGTGCTTTCTTGTCGTTGCCGGGGTCGGCGGCTGGCGCGCTTACGACTATTGGCAGGCCAAGAAGGCGGGCCAAACGGGCACGGCGTTTGAGCAAGCGGTAACCCTCGCCGAAGCCGGCAAGCACAAAGATGCGGAAGCGGCCTTTGCCAAAATCGCCGCCACAGGCACCACCGGCTATCGCGTGCTCGCGCGCCTCCGCGAGGCAGCGGAACTGGCGCAGACCGATCGAAATGCCGCCGTCAAGGCGTATGATGCGCTCGCCGCCGATAAGAGTGTCGGACCGGTGACTGAAGATTTAGCGGCTGTGCGCGCTGGCTTTTTGCTCGTCGACACCGCCTCTTATTCCGAAATGCTGAAACGGCTTGAGCCGCTGACCGCCGCCGATCGCACCTTCCGCCACACCGCCCGCGAGCTGTTGGCGCTGTCCGCCTGGAAGTCCGGTGACCTGACGGCGGCGCGAAAATGGACGGACATGATGATAGCGGACCCGGCAACGCCGGCAGGAACGCGCAGTCGCGCCGAAATTTTGAGTGAACTCATCGCCGCAAACGGCAAGGGTTGAGACATGCGCGCGGGCGGCACAATTTCGCTGGTTCGTCTCGGTATGGTCCTCGCAGCGGTGTCGGTCCTCGCGGCCTGTACCAAAGGCGGCCAATTCGATCCGACGACGCTGCTCGATAACGACATGTTCGACACCAAGAAGCCGATTACGGGTCAGCGCGAGCCAGTTTTCCCAAGTGGCGTGCCCGGGATATCCACCGGCATTCCGGCCGACCTGTACAAGGGCTATCAGCCGCCGCCCGAGCAGGCAGCCGACAACGGCGGCGCCACCTCGATCGTGCCCCCTGCAGCAGAACCGCCAAAACGCGAAGCGGAAGTAAAACCCAAGCCGAAATCGAAGCCGAAACCGAAAGTTGCCCGCGCCCCGGCCCGCCCCCGAACCGAGATCAGCATCGGCCTCGCCAAGAAACCCCCCGCGCAACAGGAGGCGCAACCCTCGCAGTCGGTTTGGCCGGCACCACCGTCAACCGCGCAAGCGCAGCCCGCGCAGTCGGTGTGGCCTGCACCGCCGCCGACCGGTGGATCTCAACAGGCTGCTCAGCCGTCGCAATCGATTTGGCCGAATCCCCCGCCGACGGGCACGCAATGAGCCTTTCGCGATGACGGCTGGATGATTTCATTCTTCGCCTTGGATTCGCGCCGTTGAATAAAGGTCCCGGCCATTGGCTGTTCGACCAAGACAATAAATTTGTAGACTGGAAATCGAAGCTCAGCGCGGCGGCACTCAGTTTCTCACCCATTGGCTGGAGCCGCTGGATTGCATCATGTCTTTTACCGTCGCCATTGTCGGCCGCCCCAACGTCGGCAAATCGACTCTGTTCAATCGCCTGCTCGGTCGGCGGCTGGCGCTGGTCGACGACGAGCCGGGTGTGACTCGCGATCGGCGCGAAGGCGAAGGCAGGCTGGGCGACTTATCTTTCAAGCTGATCGATACGGCCGGGCTCGAACACGCGCCGGATGAGAGTCTCTCCGCGCGAATGCAGGCGCAGACCGCTGCCGCGATAGCGCAGGCAGACGCCGTGATGTTTCTTGTCGATGCGCGCGCGGGCGCAACGGCGGCCGATTACAGCTTTGCCGATCTCGTGCGCAAATCGGGCAAGCCCGCGATCCTGGTCGCTAACAAGAGCGAGGGCCGCGCCGGCGAGGCAGGCGTTCTCGAAGCCTATGCGCTCGGGCTTGGCGAGCCGGTGGCGGTCAGCGCCGAACACGGTGAAGGCCTTACCGGACTTTACGATGCGTTGCGCGCCGCGCTGCCGCAGGCGACGGCGGGGTCCGCGCCCGCGGAAGCTCCTGTCGGCGCCGCAGCCGAAAAGCCGATCCGTATTGCCGTCGTCGGCCGCCCCAATACCGGCAAATCGACTCTGATCAATCGCCTGCTCGGCGATGAGCGATTGTTGACCGGACCCGAGCCGGGCATCACCCGTGACGCCATTGCGGTCGATCTGCAGTGGCGCGGGCAACCCTTTCGCATCCACGATACGGCCGGCTTGCGCCGCCGCGCCCGGATCACGGAAAAACTGGAGAAGCTTTCGGTTGCGGATACGCTCGGCGCCATTCGCTTCGCCGACGTGGTGATCGTCCTCATCGATGCCGAGACGCCGTTCGAGGAACAGGACACACGCATCGTCGATCTGGTTGAGCGGGAAGGGCGCGCCGTCATCGTCGGCATCAACAAGTGGGATTTGGTCAAGCCGCCGCCGGGTGCGATGTCGCGGCTGCGCGAAGAAACCGACCACATTTTGCCGCAGATCAAGGGCGTCCCCGTCGTCACGCTCTCCGCGCGCACCGGCGCCGGCATCGATCGGCTGATGGCAGCCGTGATGGCGAGCTATGCGGTGTGGAATCGCCGCGTCCCCACGGCGGCGCTTAATCGCTTTCTGGCGCGGGCCGTCGCCGCAAACCCGCCGCCCGCGGTCGGTGGCCGGCGCCCGCGGCTCGATTACATCACGCAGCCAAAGGCGCGGCCGCCGACCTTCGTGCTGTTTTCTTCGCGCGCGTCGGCGCTGGCCGAGACCTACCGCCGTTATCTGGTCAACGGATTGCGTGAAGCCTTCGCGCTGCCGGGCACGCCGATCAGGCTTACGCTGCGCTCCAAGCCGAATCCCTATGCCAACCGCAAGCGGCGGCGATGAGCGGATTGCGTCGCCTCATGCCGGCTCAATGAATTGCAAAAGCTTGCCGGCTCGGTAGTCATAAAGCTTGCCGGTTTCCGAAAAACTCGGCAGGCACAGCGGAACAATCTTTTCGGCTACATCTTCGGGTGTCGGCAATGTCATCGGGTCCTCGCCCGGCATGACCTGCGCGCGCATGCGCGTGCGCGTCGGGCCGGGATTGAACAAATTGACCCGCACCGGCGTCACATCGGTTTCCGCCGCATAGGTCTGTACCAGCACGTTGAGCGCGGCTTTGGACGCCGAGTAAGGGCCGCTATAGGCGCGAGCGTGGGTGGCGGCGCCCGAGGTCATGAACACGGCGCGGCCGGCGGGGGCGCGGCGCAGCAGCGGGTCCATGGCGCGGATCAGGTGATAATTGGCGGTGACGTTGACGGCGATCGCCTCGTCCCAAGCGGACGGGTCGACATGGCCAAGCGGCGAGCGCTGGCCGGCGGTGGCGGCGTTGCCAATGAGCACGTCGAGCCGTTGATGCCGTTCGTCGAGCGCTTTGGCGAGCCGGTAAATTGCCGGATAATCGCGCATGTCGAGCGGGACCAGCGTTGCCGTAGAGCCGGCGGCACGCACCGCGTCGTCGAGTTCTTCCAGCGCGCCTTGGGTGCGTCCTGTCGCCACGACGTGTGCGCCGTCGCGCGCCAACGCTAGTGCCAGCGCACGACCGATGCCGCGGGTGGCGCCGGTGACGAGCGCGATTCGGCCGGAAAGCGATTGCGGCATCGCTCAGCTCGCTTCGGCGAGCAATGAAAGCTGGCGCGGCGGCGCTTCCTGCGCCATCCGGTCGGTGAGCGGGGTTGGGTATTCGCCGGTGAAGCAATGATCGGTGAATTGCGGGCGTGCGGCATTGCGGCCCTTCTCGCCCATGGCGCGGTAGATGCCATCGACCGAGAGGAATCGCAGCGAATCGGCACCGATGAACTGCCGCATCCCTTCCAGATCGTGGGTGGCCGCGAGCAGCTTGTCCTTCTCGGGCGTGTCGATGCCGTAATAATCTGGATGTGTGATCGGTGGCGAGGCGATGCGGAAATGCACTTCCCGCGCGCCGGCTTCGCGCATCATCTGCACGATCTTGACTGAAGTCGTGCCGCGCACAATCGAATCGTCGATCAGCACGATGCGCTTGCCGGCCACGACGGCGCGGTTGGCGCTGTGTTTCAATCGCACGCCGAGCTGCCGGATATGCTGGGCAGGCTCGATGAATGTGCGCCCGACATAATGGTTACGGATGATGCCGAGCTCGTAGGGGATGCCGGACGCCTGCGCGTAGCCGATTGCTGCCGGCACGCCGGAATCGGGAACCGGAATCACCACGTCGGCGGAAGTCGGGGCCTCGCGGGCGAGTTCCACACCGCAGGCCTTGCGCACATCGTAGACGCTGCGTCCGCCGACGATCGAATCCGGCCGCGAGAAATAGATGTACTCGAAAATGCACGGCCGCGGCGGCAGCTGCCCGAACGGCTTTTCCGAATGCTCGCCCTCTTCGTCGAAAATGACGACCTCGCCATTCTCCACGTCGCGCACGTACTGCGCGCCGATGATGTCGAGTGCGCAGGTTTCGGAGGCAAGGATCGGGCGGCCGTCGAGTTTGCCGAGCACCAGCGGCCGGATACCCAGAGGATCGCGTGCGCCGACCAGCTTTTTGTTGGTCAAGCCGACGAAGGCATAGGAGCCTTCGAGCATCTTCAGCCCTTCGATGAAGCGGTTGAGGAAGCGGTTGCGATGCGAGCGCGCCACCAGATGCAGGATCACCTCGGTGTCGGTGGTCGATTGCATCATGGCCCCTTCGCGCACCAGTTGGCGGCGCAACGTCAGCCCGTTGGTGAGATTGCCGTTGTGGCCGATGGCAAAACCGCCGGCATTCAGCTCGGCAAACAGCGGCTGCACGTTGCGCAGAATCGTGCCGCCGGTGGTCGAGTAGCGCACATGGCCGATGGCGGCATTGCCGGGCAGGCGGTCGATCACCTCGCGCCGGGAAAAGGCGTCGCCAACGAGGCCGAGGCGCCGCTCGGAATGGAAACGCGAGCCGTCGAACGAGACGATGCCGGTGGCTTCCTGACCGCGGTGCTGCAGGGCGTGCAGCCCGAGCGCCGTGATCGCGGCGGCGTCGGGATGGCCGAAAATGCCGAATACGCCGCACTCCTCGCGCAGCCGATCGGCATCAAGATCGAGGAGAGCGGGTTCTGTCATGGTCATCGGCCCTCCGGCATCTCAGGCGTCGGTTCGCGTGACGGGGCGAGCGAGCGCTCCGTGCTGTTCCGGTGCGGCGTCCGGCTGGCCGCCCTTATTGCCCTTGTACTTTTGATATAGGGCTTCGAGGTCGGGAGACATAGAGCGCAGCCAGTCGGCGGTGCTGGCGAGGAAGACCCTCGATTTGGCGTCTGTGACCCATGTCGGCTGCGACTTTGCCGGGACCAGCCAGTCGAAGAAGCCGTAAGCAACCACCACGATGATGAGCCCGCGGCCGAGTCCGAACAGGAAACCCAGGGTGCGATCGAGAGCGCCGACCCGGCTGTCGAGCACCATGTCCGAGATTCTGACCGTGATGATGGAAACTACCAGCAAGGTGACGAGGAAAACGCCGCCGACAACGGTCGCCTTGGCGATCAGATCGCTGTTGAAATATGCCGTGGCCGCCGGCAGAAGCTTGTTATACGAATAGAGCGTCACGGCCGCTGCCAGTACCCATGCGATGATCGACAGCACCTCGCGTATGAAGCCGCGGATCATCGCCAACAATCCGGAAATAAGCATCACGGCGATGAGCACGACGTCGAGGAGCGTAATGGGCATGAATCGGTCCGGTCGCTGGATCTGCCTCGGTTAGCGCCCTGCAGCCTGGGCCGCCGCGTGTATAGCCGGGCCAAGTGGCGCCGTCATCAACCTTCCCCTTCGCTCAACAAGTCTATCATGGCAAGGCTTTACGGAGTTGCTCGTACGTGGCGCCTAAGTCGACGTTAACCTTGGGCGCGAATGCCGCGGCGGCGCCTATGGGGACAATCGACCTACGCCGATTCGCGTCCTGCCCTCCTTTGGCTGAGCCGGCGGGCTGAAAGCCAAGGCTCGCGCCGCTATTCGGCGGCTACGCCGCGACCGCGTTCGAGGCGGTGCGATTTATCTCCGCGCGCCGCGATTTCCGAGACCAGATTGACCAGCACTCCAACGGTCGTAAGGGCAAGACCGGAGTCCAAGGTCTCAGCGCGCGCCGCTTCGGGAACGATCGCGCGGGTAAAACCGAGCTTCTGCGCTTCCTTAAGGCGCGCTGCCGTCTGTGCCACCGGCCGCACCGCGCCCGACAGCGAAATCTCGCCGAAATAGACGGCATCGGACGGCAGCGGCGCGCGGGCGAGCGAGGATACGAGCGCGGCGGCGGTGGCGACATCGGCCGCCGGCTCCTGGATGCGCAAGCCTCCGGCAACGTTGAGATAGACGTCGTGTCCAGACAAGCGGACGCCGCAATGGGCCTCCAGTACGGCAAGCACCATGGAGAGCCGGTTCGGATCCCAGCCGACGACGGCGCGGCGCGGCGTGCCAAGCGTGGTCGGCGCGACCAGCGCCTGTATTTCCACCAGCAGCGGCCGCGTTCCCTCGATACCCGCGAACACCGCAGTGCCCGGGCTGCCGAGTTCACGCTCGGAGAGGAACAGCTCGGAGGGATTAGGTACTTCGCGCAATCCCGTTCCAGTCATTTCGAACACGCCGATTTCGTCGGTCGGACCGAAGCGGTTCTTGATCGCGCGCAGGATGCGGAATTGCTGTGATCCCTCGCCCTCGAAGGATAGTACGGCGTCGACCATGTGCTCGACTACGCGCGGGCCGGCGATCTGCCCGTCCTTGGTGACGTGGCCGACCAAAATCACGGCGGCGCCGGTACGCTTGGCGAAACGAATAAGCTCGCCGGCCGATCCGCGCACCTGCGTGACGGTGCCGGGCGCCGCTTCGACGGTCTGCGTCCACATGGTCTGAATCGAATCGATGACGAGGAGGCGAGGGGTCGAGCCTTGCGAGAGCGTCGTCACGATATCTTCGACAGATGTTTCGGCCGCGAGTTCAACCGCAGCGTCGCCGAGGCCGAGCCGTTCTGCCCGCAGCCGCACCTGCGCAACGGCCTCCTCGCCCGAGATGTAGACGGCGCGGTGACGATTGCGGGCGTAGGCGGCGGCAACCTCGATCAGCAGCGTCGATTTGCCGATGCCCGGGTCACCGCCAAGGAGGAGGACCGAGCCGCGGACCAGGCCGCCGCCGGTGACGCGGTCGAATTCGGCGACGCCTGAGGCCAGCCGCGGCGCTTCGTGGGTCGCGCCTTTGAGCGGCTCGATAGCGAACAGGCGGCCTTTGCGCGCGGAACGGGGGCTTGTCGCGGCCCCTTCTTCGACCAACGTATTCCAGGCGCCGCAAGCTTCGCAGCGGCCCGCCCAGCGCGTCGACGCTGCGCCACAGCTTTGGCAGAGGAAGTTTTGCGCTCGCGCTGGCATCTCAGGACTCTCGATGCGGCGTCCCGCTCAAGCGCCGCGATAGACAAGATGGCAACGCGGGCCCAAGTGAGTGAGAATCTCGTAGCCAATCGTCCCGGCGCGAGCGGCAACATCGTCGATGGAAATTCCTCCGCCAATGAACGTTGCGATATCGCCGCGATGACCGGCGCCGTCGGGCAGATCGGTCAGATCGATGCAGATCAAATCCATTGAGATGCGGCCGACGAAGGGGCATGGCTTGCCGGCGACCAGGGCCACGCCGTTTCGCGCCGGCTCGATGCCACTCAACACGCGCGGCAGCCCATCGGCATAGCCGATCGCGACGACGGCAATGCGGGAGGGGCGTTTTGCGGTCCAGCCGGCGCCATAGCCTACGGTTTCGCCGCGATCGACCTTGCGGACTTGCAGAATGCGCCCACTCAGTTCGACGACGCTCTGCATCGGATTGGGCCGGCCGGGGAGGGGATTGATGCCGTAAAGTGCGGCGCCGGGCCTGACCAGATCACAATACACCGGATCGCCGAGAAAAATGCCCGACGAATTGGCCAGCGAGGCGGGGACGCCACGGAATAGTGACTGTATCTCCTTGAACAGCCGGATCTGCGACGCAGTGAGCGGGTGATCGGCAATTTCGGCGCAGGCAAGATGGCTCATTAACAGCGTGATGCCGTGATTGTCGGTCTGTACGCGCGGCGCCAGTGCGGTGGCTTCGTCGCTGGGTATGCCGAGCCTGTTCATGCCGGTGTCGACGTGCAGTGCCGCGCCGCCGTGCCAGTTGTGCTGCGAGACGAAGGCATCCCACTCGGCAAGTTCCGTCATTGAGTTGATGACCGGCCGGGCTCCGATGTCGATGAAGCCGGGGCCGGCATCGGG
>JASHRW010000309.1 GCA_030037065.1 Xanthobacteraceae bacterium | reverse complement strand
TGGTCGATCTGCGCGAGGGCAGCCACCATTCCGGCAATTGGGGCGGACTGCTCGCCAATGCCGGAATCATTTTGGCGCAAGCACTCGCATCGATCACCGATGGGAGCGGCGCCATCCGCGTTCCGGAATGGCGGCCGCCGCTGCCGCAAGCGGTGCGCGAGCTGCTTGTCGGCGTCGAGGTCGATGGCGGAGAAGATGGACCAACAATCGACCGCGACTGGGGCGAACCAGGCTTGACGCCGGCCGAGCGGGTGTTCGCCTGGAACAGTTTCGAGGTTCAGGCCTTTGTCGCGGGTACTCCCGAGCGGCCGGTCAACGCCATTCCCGGCACCGCGCGCGCCCATTGTCAGCTCAAATACGTGGTAGGTACCGACGTCGACGACATTATTCCGGCGTTGCGGCGGCATCTCGACCGCCACGGCTTCCACCAAGTCGAAGTGCGGCGCGGCCGCAGCACTGTCTTTGGTGCCAGCCGGCTCGATCCGTCCGATCCGTGGGTGTCATGGGCCAAGGAATCGATGACGCGCACACGCGGCCGCGCGCCGACTGTTTTGCCTAATTTCGGCGGCTCGCTGCCGAACGACATTTTCGCCGACGTGCTTCATCTGAAAACGTTGTGGATTCCGCATTCGTATGCCGGCTGCTCGCAGCATGCGCCCAACGAACACTTGCTGGCGACGATTGCTCGCGAAGGACTCGGTCTGATGGCGGGGTTGTTCTGGGATCTCGGCGATGCTGATTGTGTGTGCCCGGCATCTGCGGGGGCTCTGACTCGTTAACTTGGACTCATCGCACGCTGGGCCCGACACGGAGTCTTCGCCGTTACCGCCGGTATTAACTCGGCGTATCCAAGCGTGACGATACCAGGAGAAGCTTAGACCGCCATACGAGGCGAATACGCGATGGGCAACAACGGCGGCCGAATGAACTCTCTAACAGCGAATGTCTCCCTTTGGAGAGATGCACTCGCGCCGCAATCCCGTCGCTAACGCCCTCCACGTGTCACCAAAACCGATGTAACATCGCCCGAAGGGCCTGGGTCGCCGTGCGGCCGCAAGCCCTTGGGAGGGCGGCATGACCACGGCGAGCGAAGGCGTTGAATTGACTCGCGTCGGGCCCGGCACCGTCATGGGTCAATTGATGCGGGAATACTGGATCCCGGCCTTATTGTCCTCTGAGGTTGCAAGCGGCGGCGCGCCGCTTCGCCTGATGCTGCTCGGCGAGAAGCTGATCGCCTTCCGCGACAGCGAAGGCCGGGTCGGCGTTATGGATCATCGCTGCCCGCACCGCTGCGCGTCGCTGTTTCTCGGCCGCAACGAGGAAGGCGGCATCCGCTGCATCTATCACGGCTGGAAATTCGATGTGACCGGCCGCTGCATCGATATGCCGAACGTGCCGCCGGATCAAGACTTCAAGCACAAGATCGGCACCAAGGCCTACCGCGCGGTCGAGCGTGCCGGAGTGGTGTGGGTCTATATGGGTTTACGCGCCGAACCGCCGCCGCTGCCCGGATTCGAGATCCTGCATGTGCCGGACGACGAGGTCGGGGCGCTTTTCATCCAGCGTAATTGCAATTATCTGCAGGCGCTCGAGGGCGACATCGACACCTCGCATTTCGGCTTTCTGCACGCCGGCCACGTCGAGGCTGACGCACTGGATAAGGATGATCCGATCTATCACACCGTGGCGATCCGCACGCCCGAATATCACATCGCCGATACGGAATGGGGCACGACCTACGCGGGTCACCGCTCGGCCGGCGACGGCCGCACCTCCTGGCGCTTCGGCAACTTCATGTTTCCGTTCTGGACGCAAGTGCCGAACGGCGAATTCGGCCAGCATGTGCAGGTCCGCGGCTGGGTGCCGCTCGACGACGAGCACACCATGTACTGCGTGCTGTGGTGGAAGCGCGGCCTCTCCGCCATGAACCAGCACGATCCGGCGTACAAAGATGGCGCGCCGATCGGCGGCATGGGGCGGCGCAACGATTTCCTGCCCAACACCACCGACTGGCTCGGCCGCTGGCGGCTGGCGGCCAATGCCGGCAACGACTGGCGATTGGACCGGACCGCACAGCAAGACGACACGATCTACAGCGGCATCGAGAGCATCCACTTGCAGGATCAAGCCGTCACCGAGAGCATGGGCGCGATCCTGGATCACAGTTTCGAGCATCTCGCCCCATCAGATCAGATGATTACGCGCACGCGCCGCCGCTTGCTGATGGCGGCGCGCGAATTGCGCGACAAGGGCACGCCGCCGCCAGGCGTCGAAAAGGTCGATGTGTTTCGCGACGCGCGCGGCGGCTACTTCGTGGCCGACGCCGGCGGGCAATGGCAGGCCGCCTATGCGGCGCAATTGGCTGCGGCGGCGCGGCCGCCGATGAGTGACCCGCGAAGTAGTCAGACCGAGACGCTTGACGGATCAAGACTCGCGAATTGACGCGTCCATTACGCGATGTTCGGAAGAAGCCGCCGGCCACGGCGACGTGGGGGTCAAGCGCACAGTCGGCATTACTGGCTGAAACAGTCTATGGGGTTGGCTGCGAGAGTGGATAGAGAAAATCTCCAATGGAATGACTCGCTTGCGTTTAATGTTCACCAACCTCCTGCCCGGTCAGCGTCTCCTCGCTCAATTTCGCTTCGAAGTAGGCAATGGTCTTCGTCAGGCCATCGCGCAACGCCGTGGTGGGTCGCCAATTGAGCAGCTCCATCGCCTTGCTGATATCAGGCTGGCGCTGCTTGGGGTCGTCCTGTGGAAGCGGACGGTGAACGATCTTCGAAGCCGAACCGCTCAGATGAATGACAGTTTCAGCCAGTTGGCGGATCGTGAATTCGGCGGGGTTTCCGAAATTGATCGGGCCGACCACGTCGTCCTTGGCTTGCATCAAGCCGATCAAGCCATCAACGAGATCATCGACATAACAAAACGATCGTGTCTGCATGCCGTCGCCATAGACGGTCACGTCCCTGTTCTGCAAGGCCTGAACGATAAAGTTGGAAACCACGCGTCCATCGTTCGGGTGCATGCGCGGACCGTAAGTATTGAAGATGCGGGCGACCTTAATGCGTAATTTGTGCTGCCGGTAATAATCGAAGAACAACGTCTCCGCACAACGCTTGCCTTCGTCGTAGCAAGACCGCAGCCCGATCGGGTTGACGTTGCCCCAATATTCTTCGGTCTGCGGATGCACGGCCGGATCGCCGTAGATTTCCGAGGTCGACGCCTGCAGGATCTTCGCCTTCACGCGCTTGGCCAAGCCGAGCATGTTGATCGCGCCGTGGACGCTGGTCTTGGTCGTCTGCACGGGATCGAATTGATAGTGTATCGGCGATGCCGGGCAGGCGAGATTATAGATTTCGTCCACCTCAACGTAGAGCGGGAAACACACATCATGCCGCATCAGTTCGAAGCGTGCGTGGTCGAGCAAATGATGCACATTGCGGCGCGCCCCGGTAAAGAAATTATCCACGCAAAGCACCTCGCATCGCTGCGTCAACAATCGGTCGCACAAGTGCGATCCGATGAAGCCGGCGCCGCCGGTGATCAAAATACGCCGCTCGTTGAGCATCGCGCCGCCGCTGACCTCTCTAATCCTAGCCAAA
>JASHRW010000308.1 GCA_030037065.1 Xanthobacteraceae bacterium | reverse complement strand
ATGGTGAAGAAGTTCTGGAACGAAGTGACGCTACCCGGTTACCGCCGCATCGTTGCCGAGATCGCGCCGGGAAGACCGGCGGAAAACATGCGGCTTGCCTGCAAATTCTTTCGCGACAACGGCTACCAGTCGCGGCCGACCCAGTGCCACGGCATCGATCTCGTCACCGACGGCCCGCATGTGGCCGCCGAACACGTCGCGGCGGAGAAATTCGAGGAAGTGCTCAAGCCTGGCATGGTGATCATGGCCGAGCCAAACCCGATTACCCCCGACGGGCTGTTCGGCATTTTCCTTGGCCATACCTTCATCATCACCGAAACCGGCCATGAGGTGGTCGACAATTTTCCGCTGGAAATCGCGCTGGCGGGGACCTGAGCAGCGCCAAACGAATTGTGGAAAACTTGGGATAGTTTCTTGTAAGTATCTCTTGTCACAGGCTAAATCACCGTCAAAATGGATGGTGAAATTGTGGCAATCGTAAAATCAGGTGCTGAGCCCAAGCCGGTGCGACATTGCCTGTGTTGCGGAGCGTCAGCCGCAACGCGCAGCTTGCCAGCGTGCTGGGACCACTGGGTCTTGCTTCCCGAGGTTTTGCAATCGTCGATCATTGCCAGCTACGGACGATGTCAGGTAAGGCGCTACGCCGAAAGCTTATTGGAAGCCGTCAAGGTGTGGCGCCAAGCGGGCGCTTGGCGCTCCAAACGAGGCGGGATCGCTTCGCCGTCTGTCGAGTCGAAGACCCCGGCCTCTTGGATCCCTCCCGAGCAGCCTAATGTGATTTCCTTCGTGGCACGACGGCCGACGGTCGTGGCGCGCAGCCAAATCGGTTCTGCCGGCGAGCCTGAATACCCCGCGATCAGTATTGGCTCGAATGCGCGTTTACGGAGGTGAGTCGTTACGCCCCGTGAGCGTCGGGAGGTAGAAGGTGGATACGCGTAGTTTCCATGAAGACTTCGACCGCCGCGACGAGAGCGCCCGCAAAATGGCCGGCAATGTCGAAATCGCGGATCATTGCCTGGAACAAGAACTGCTCGGCTGCGAGTTCTCCGATCAAGACCTGGAAACTGCGGCGTCAGGCCACAGACTCGTCCCAACCGCTTTTTTTGTCACCTATTGCTTCGGTTGCGGCGTCTGATCTCGCCGCTGCAGCGCCGTTGAGACATCAAACGTCCTGCTGCAACAACAGCGCGGCAAGTGCGTTGCGCGGTCGGATCAGGTCGGCGAGCGTGTGTCTGTCCAGGACCGCAAGAAAGGCGTCGGTGGCGTCGCGCAGCATGCCGCGAAGGGTACAGACCCGCTCGATGCGACAGTAACCCTTCTGCCTGAGGCAGCCGATCACGTCGAGCTTGTCCTCGGTATCGCGCACGACCTGTCCGAGATTGATGTTGTGCGGATCGCGCTTGAGGCGAAGGCCGCCGTTGCGGCCGCGCACGGTGTCGAGATAACCCATTTGACCGAGATCATTCACCACCTTCATCAGGTGCTGCTTCGAAATATCGAAGCTTTCGGCGATTTCATTGATCGTCGTGAGTTTGCCTGCGTTGATGCCGACGTGAATCAGCACCCGCAGCGCAAAATCGGTATGGAGCGTGAGCCGCATTTTCTTCTCCGTGAGGCCGGGCCCGGCCGCGGACAGCGTCGGTTCGGACCCGTTATAGGCATCATCAGATGAAGCTTATAGGCTGTCACGCACTGCCTTCGCCATGCGGAAAATGGCTAGGTCTTAGCCGCAAACAACTGGCACCAGCCGTTAGGACTGATCGTCCCCTGCACGAACTTGCAGGCATTCGGGGGTTGAAAGTTGGCGCACACCGCGCAGCTTTGCTGCCCCTTCGGTTGGTCCTGATACTTGGCTACCGCCTGCGAGATCTTGGTCTGTGCGCCAGCACGCGTGATCGCTGCATCGGCGGCGACGACAAGCGCCAGGGCGGTGCCCGTGAGCGCCAGGCGCCGTGACATATTCTGTGAACCGTCGTTGTTGCTGTTCATCATCACCTCCCTATCCAAAGTGAGCGGCATCAATTCCGCCCCACTGCCGCAATGAGTACGCCGCTGGAGCGACGTGGGGATTGTTTTGCGCAGCTCGGCGTCCAACCGACAAACGCTGCGAAAAACCACGTCATTCCCAGCGCGACCGCGATGGCGATCAAGGTCCAGCCCGCCAGCTCCTGCTGGTCAAGCCGGTAATAGGCGCACAGCCGCGTCGGTGCGCCGAGATACAGGCCGCCTATGGCGCCGAGCTTGGGAATGAAATTGGCCCAGATGAACGCGCGCCCGAGCGGCGGCATCCGCCGCCAGCTTAAGCCCAGGGGCATCCCGATCAGCAACGGCAGGCTTAAGAACTTGATGAGATCGGCCCGCGGATCGGAGACCGCCTGGTCCAGCGCCCGCGGCAGCATCCAGAATGAGGTGCCGAGCACAACCGCCACGATGCCCGGAATGCCGAGCCAGTCGGCATCGGCGAGCCAGCGCGGCTCGTGGTCGCGCGCGACCAAAGCGACGAGGACACCAAGCATGATTAGCAGCGGCACTTGCACCGCCATATGCAGCGCCATATCGCTTTCGAGCGTGCGGCGAATTGGCGGCAGCCACAGAACGAGCCACGACCCCGCGGCTGCAGCGAGAAGCCGGGCATTCATGGCGCAGCAACCTGCACGGCCGCGGCGAGAAGCCGATCCGGCGCATCGGGATCGAGGATGCGGGCAAGGCGGCCCTGCGCGTCGACCACATAGACGGAGTCGTTGTGAATGAAGCCGCCCAGGCCGTCGGGAATCACCACGACGCCGAAGCTGTGCAGCAATTTGGCGCGTGCGCGCTCGTCGACGGGTGCGGCAATGCGCCAGCGCGGCGCCTTGGCGCCGAAGCGGTCGCCGTAAAGCCGCAGCGCCGCGCGATCGTCGGTCGGGTCGAAGCTGATGCTGAGGAGATCGATTGATCGCGTCCCACCCATGAGCTGCCGCAGGCGTGCGAAATCGTCACCTAGCGCGCTGCAGATCGTCGGACAGCGCGTATAGATGAAGTCGATCAGGACCGGCCGGCCCTTGTAGTCGTTAAGCGTGAACGGTGTTCCGTCCTGATCGACCAGCCCGGCGTTCGGCAGAACTTGCGGGGTCCGTTCGACCGACAATTGCCGCGCACCCGCGCTGGTGACGACGCGGAAACCGTCGGTCTCGAAGGCAAGCGCGGCACTCCCGATCAACAGGACGAAAGCAAACAGAAACGGAAAGCCGCGAGTCATCCGCTTGGATCTTGCGCACTTGCGGCGGCCCGCATGCCGACAAAGAACCGCACGATCAGGATCAGAACGCCGACGATAGCGAAGGCCGCGCCGATCGATCCCATCCGGTCATAGGGCAGCCATTGGGCGACGTGCACGGCGTAGCGGCGCGGCACGCTGACGCTGCCGGCGAGCAGGAAGGCCAGTACGAACACGACGCCGCCGCCGAGATAGAGCCAATAGCCCAGCCAAGCGAAGCCGTAGCGCGGCTGCGGGTTGGTGAGATAGGTCATGAAGCCCAGTACCATCGCGATCATGCCGAGCAGCAGATAGGTGTGGAAGTGACCCGGAACCCATTGCGTGTTGTGCATGACGCTGTTGACCGCGATGGTGCCGTCAGCGATCGCCGGGATGACCCCGATCGCCCAGCCGGCCACGCCGAGAAACACCAAAGCCGCCGCCGGATTCCAACGCAATCCCGAACGATACACGACGGTCAGCGTTCCGAACGCGGTCACCAGCAGCACCGGCAGGCCGCTTAGCCAGGAAATGATTTGTCCGGCGACCAGCGTCCAGGTCGGCATGGCAAAATCCATCAACAGGTGATGGGTATAGACCGTGAGCACGAACACGGTCGACAGAACCCAGGCCAGATAGAACGCCCAGTTGGTCTTCCAGGCGCGGTGGGCGTAGATCGGCAGAATCTCGTAGACGGCGATCACCGCCATGTAGATCGTGACGTTGATGAAGGTGTGGCCAAAATAGTAGATCAGGTTCTTCGCCGCGAGCGCGTTGAAGGTGAAGCTCGGCACGTACAGATTAACCAGCGAGATAATGAGCACCGCGGCGCCCACCAGGATGCCGAGGATGTTGGCGATCAGCGCCATTGTCGAAGCGGTGACGGCCGGCGGCGGGCCGGCCTTGTCGGTCAGCCCGAAAGCCTGCTTCACGCCCAGCGCGGCGCCGAGCCCACCGTAGACGGAGAGGATGCCGCGGGCGATGTCGAGATGCAGCAGCAGAAATCCAACGCCGATAAAAATCAGACCGACGAGATAAGCGGCCGCGGCATTGACCGACCACAGTCCCATGGAATGCGCCGGCAAGGGGAACAGGAACGTCCAGGCAGCGCCGAACCCGCCGATGAAACCGGAACCGAGGATCAGCACGGCGCCGATCAGGAAGAACACCAGATTGGTGAGGAACACTGCGGTCGAGACCGGCACGTGGCGACGCACGAAATGCCACATCACCGCCGCGCTGCATAAGCCCGCAATGCCGACCATGCCGGCGCCGTGCATGGTCATGACCACGTAGAAGAAATCAGGCGACACGCTGATCCATTGCGCCTGGGCGAGCCGCATGGTCAGACCGAACAGCATCATCAGCAGGAGGACGATCCCCGAAACCGCGAGATAGGAAAGTACGGCGGCACGCGGGCTGATCGCGCTCCGGCCTGCGGTGGCTGCCATCGTCATGGTTTCCTCCCTGAATCGCTCAGTCGCTCGACGCCTTAGGTCCCGCGCCGAATCAATGGTCGGTTACTTTGATCTGCGCTTGCATCGCGTGGTGGGCGACGCCGCAATATTCCAGACACAGCACCTGATAGGTGCCCGGCTCTTTGAAAGTGTAGCGCAGCACATTGGTGTAGCCCGGCATCGCCTGAACCTCCGCGACGATGCGGAACTCGGGATCATAAAGCCCAAAGCCGTGGTTCACGTCCTTGCTGCTGACTTGGAACTCGGCGGTCTGGCCGACCTTGAAAGTATTGGGCGTGATTGTCCACATCCACTGCTGGGCCACGACCTGTACGGGCTGCACTGCCGCCGCGGGCAAAGGCGGCAGCGTGTTGATGTAGGGCAGTTCGCCGAGGGTCTTATAATTGGTGCCGATCAGGACGATCAGGGCGGCGCCAAACAGCCACACACGCAGCCGATAGGCTGAATCGATAACCGGACCGTAATTGGCGATTGCCGCGCGTGCCCCGGTCGCCACCCAGATGAACACCAGGGCGAGCGCCCCCATCAGGATGATCGAGATGCTCCACACTACGTCCTGGATCACGGCGACCTCCCCTGAATATGTATTTTCAACGCATGTTATTCTTAAGAACCGTTCCAGTCAATGCTTTCGAAAGGCAAAGCAAGATATTCACGCCGTCGCGCAAGAATTGATCGGCCGCAAAGCAGCGTGACGATTTTTCGCGACGAATCCCTCGACAAGCACCCTGGAACGCTTCTAGAACTGCTTCCGCGATGGACTGCTTGGCTTTGTCGGGGCTGCTTTCGTTATGACCGATCGGACCAACTATCCTGTGAATTATCGCGCCTATTTCGCCGATGCGCTGGACCGGCTGCATGCCGAACGGCGCTATCGGGTTTTTGCCGATCTCGAGCGCATGGCCGGCCGCTTCCCGCACGCCATCTGGCATTCGGCGGAAGGACCGAAGAACGTCGTCATCTGGTGCTCCAACGACTACCTCGGCATGGGCCAGCATCCGAAGGTCATCGGCGCCATGGTGGAGACCGCAACCCGCATGGGAACCGGCGCCGGCGGCACCCGCAACATCGCCGGCAACAATCATCCGCTGGTCGAGCTGGAGCGCGAGCTTGCCGACCTGCACCGCAAGGAAGCCGCACTGGTTTTCACCTCCGGCTACATCTCGAACGAAACCGGCATCTCGACCTTGGCGCGGCTGATGCCGAACTGCCTCATTCTGTCGGATGCCTGGAACCACAATTCGATGATCGAGGGCGTGCGCCAGGCGCACACCGAGAAACAGATTTTCCGTCACAACGACATGGCGCATCTGCAGGAGCTGCTGGCCGCCGCCGATCCGGCGCGGCCGAAGCTCGTCGTGTTCGAGAGCCTCTATTCGATGGACGGCGACGTGGCCCCGGTGCATGCCATCTGCGATCTCGCCGAGCGCTGCGGCGCCATGACTTATGTGGACGAGGTGCACGCGGTCGGCATGTACGGCGCCCACGGCGGCGGCATCACCGAGCGCGATGGCGCCAGCGGACGCGTCGACGTGATCGAGGGCACGCTCGCCAAGGCGTTCGGCTGCGTCGGCGGCTATATTGCCGCCAGTACTGCAATCATCGACGCAGTGCGCTCCTATGCACCGGGTTTTATCTTCACCACGGCGCTGCCGCCGCCGGTCGCCGCAGCGGCCACCGCCGCTATCCGGCACTTGAAGACATCACAATGGGAACGCGAGCAGCATCAGAACCGCGCCGCCCGCACCAAGGCCGTGCTGTCCGCTGCGCGACTGCCGGTGATGACGAGCCCGACGCATATCGTGCCGGTCTTCGTCGGCGATCCCGAGCGCTGCAAAGCGGCGAGCGATTTGTTGCTTGCCGAGCATGGCATCTACATCCAGCCGATCAATTATCCGACCGTTCCGAAGGGCACCGAACGGCTGCGCATCACGCCGAGCCCCTATCATGACGACGCGCTGATCGACGCGCTGGCCGAAGCGTTGGTCGACGTGTGGCAGCGGCTGCGCCTGCCGCTCAAAGCGAGCGCGCTGGCTGCGGAGTGAGGCGGCCGGCGCGCTAGCGTTGCTGCATCCGGGCTTCGCGACAAGTCCCACAGATGTCTTTAGATTGACCAAGCCGAGCAGCGGCGCGGCGAGGCGCGTTTGCAATCGGTAGCAGGGAAACCATGAGCAATAGTGCGCAGAAAGTCGCGCTGGTGACCGGGGCCGCGCGCGGCATCGGGCTGGCGACCACGAAGCGTTTCCTCGCCGATGGCTGGCGCGTCGCGCTGCTCGATATCGACAACGACACGCTCAACCGCACGCATACAACGCTGCCGCTCGATAAGACCATCGCGATCTGCTGTGATGTCGCGGATGCCGCTGGCGTCGCCGCCGCTGTTGCCCGGGTCGCCAAGGAATTCGGCCGGCTCGATGCACTGGTCAACAATGCCGGCATCGCGATCTTCAAGCCGATCCTCGATGTCACCTACGAGGATTGGTCGCGCGTACTGGCGGTCAATCTGACCGGGCCGTTCCTGTGCGTGCAGGCGGCGGCGCCGCTGATGCGCGAGGCCGGCGGCGGCGCCATCGTCAACATCACCTCCATATCCGGCTTACGCGCTTCGACGCTGCGCACCGCCTACGGAACAAGCAAAGCCGGCCTGGCACATTTGACCCAGCAGCAGGCCATCGAGCTGGCATCGCTCGGCATCCGGGTGAACGCCGTCGCGCCGGGCCCAGTCGACACCGCGATGGCGAAGGCGGTGCACACGCCGGAGATTCGCGCCGCCTATCACGACGCCATCCCGCTCAACCGCTACGGCCTGGAGCAGGAGATCGCCGAGGCGATTTTCTTTTTGTGCAGCGACCGCTCAAGCTACATCACCGGGCAGATCATAGCGGTCGACGGCGGCTTTGAAGCCACCGGCATCGGCCTGCCGGCCCTGCGCAACGCAAGGCGGAATATTTAGAGCCGGCGCTGCTCAGCCCCACACCTCGTTGGCGATCCCCACCACCATGCGCAGCTTCGCCCATTGCTCGTCCTCGGCGAGCACATTGCCTTCCTCGGTGGAGGCAAAGCCGCATTGCGGCGACAGGCAAAGCTGGTCAAGGCTTGCGTATTTGGTCGCCTCGTCGATGCGCCGCTTGATGTCGTCCTTCTTTTCCAGCGCGCCGGATTTGGTGGTGACGAGGCCGAGTACGACGATCTTGTTGCCTTTCGGCAAGAAGCGCAGCGGCTCGAAGCCGCCGGCGCGGGTGCTGTCATATTCGAGGAAATAGCCGTCGTAATTCAATTTGCCGAGCAAAGTCTCGGCGACCGGCTCGTAGCCGCCCTCGGAAATCCAGGTGGAGCGGAAATTGCCGCGGCATACATGCGTCGTGATCGTCATGTCGACCGGCTTGCCTTGGAGCGCCTGATTGATCACGCGGGCATAATCCTGCTGCAGGCGGTCGGCGTTGAGCCCGCGGTCGCGCGCCTTTTTCAGCTCGGCTTGCGAGCACAAATAGGCCCAGGCGGTGTCGTCGAATTGCAGATAACGGCAGCCGACGTCGTAGAAGCCGCGGATTGCCTGCCGGTAGGTTTTGGCCAGATCGTCGAAGATCGCCTCGCGGTCGGCGTAGAACTTGGTGTCGACGGAGCCGGGCTCAAGACGAAAATGGAGCGTCGCCGGGCTGGGGATGCACATTTTCGGCGTCACGCGCGTGTGATCCTTCAGGAACTTGAAATGCTCCAGCATCGGGTGATTGGCGGAAAAGCCGAGCTTGCCCTTGACGCGAATGCTTTCCATACGGCTCTGTACGCCGTGAAACTGGATGCCGTGATCGAGCGTGTAGCGTTCCATGCCGTCGAGCAGGCCGTAGAAATCGAAGTGCCACCAGGAGCGGCGGAACTCGCCGTCGGTGGCGACTCTCAGTCCGACCTCGTCCTGCTTCCTGATGATCTTCTCGATCTCGCGGTCCTCGACCTCCTTGAGCTGCGCCGGCGTGATCTCGCCCTTCTCCCGCTTGGCGCGCGCCTCCTTGAGCGGCGCGGTGCGCAGGATCGAGCCGACCACGTCGGCGCGGTATGGCGGCCTGGTTCTCGTTGTCATGGACGTTTCTCCTCAATTTTCTTGGATCGGTACCAAGCCGGGACGGCTGGCTTCGTCAACCGCAAAGAGTCGAACCTGCGGCGCGCAATGGGCCGCATCCCGATAAAGGCGCGCTTCCTTGTTTCTATCTCAAAAATGAGATAAACAGCCACACAATGCCCTGGCGGGTTGAAATCCTGAACGAAACCGTCGCTGCAGAACTTGCTGCGCTTCCGGCAGACATGCAGGCGCGGTTTGTCCGGCTCGCTGATCGGATCACATCAGCCGGGCTGCAAAGCCTCGGCGATCCGCACGTCAAGCACTTGGAAGGCAAACTATGGGAAAATGCGTCTAACCGGCCGCGACGGGATAGCTCGCGTACTTTACGTAGCGGCGATCGGTCAGCGGGTCGTCGTCGTCCGCGTATTCGTGAAAAAGACACAGAAGACGCCGCGTGCCGAAATCGAACTCTCCCTGCGACGAGCGAAGGGGATCACATGACCATTCCATTCGAAGAGATTAGGGCACGCCTTTTGGCAAATCCCAAAGTCAAGGCCGAATACGACGCGCTTGCCCCTGAATTCGAGATCTCCGCCGAATTGGTGAAGGCTCGCATGCGGGCCGGGTTATCTCAAGCGCAGCTTGCGGCACGCATGGGCACGAGTCAGTCGACAGTCGCCAGACTGGAAAGCGGTCAAACACTTCCGAGCACAAAGACCCTTTTGCGCTTTGCTAAGGCCACTGGAAGCAAGATACACGTGCGTTTGATCGCCGCGTAATACGAGAGCTCCCGCCGTGCTGATGCCTCACGCCTCAATGGTCACCTTGCCGCCCACCACCAACGCCGGATAAGTCTTGACCGGCACCATGCAGGGCGGCGCGACCACTGCGCCGGTGCGGACGTTGAACTGACCGTTGTGGAAATTGCACTCGATGATGTCGTCCTCCAGATAGCCCTCCGACAGCGAACCCGGCCCGTGCGTGCACAGGTCGTCGGTGACGAAGAACTCGCCGCCGACATTGAACACCGCCAGCGTCAGCCCCTCGGTCTCGACCTTGAGCGCCGTACCCGGCGCCACATCGTCGGTTGAGCACAGCTCGATGCGCTTTGCGATGGCGGACATGGATTTTCGCGGCCTTCCATTGCAACGGGCGCCCTTATACAGAACGCGGCGCGTAATGAAATATCCCGCGTCCTGCGCTATATCCATGCACGGCGCGGGCAAGCGCACGGAGACAGAAGCATGCAAAGCGAATCGGCGCGGATGAGTTCGGCGTCGGAGGCCAGGTTCCGGATCGACCGACCCAACTCGCAGCCGCGCGCGGTAAAGGTGATCGCACTCGACGCCGCGAGCGAGGCTGTGGTCAAGGAGCTGGCGGCGGCGCCCTGGCAGCGCGCGAGCTTCCTCACTGCGTCGGCGTTCTCGGGCGCGCCGCGCCGCGGCGAGCCGTTTTCCATGGGCGGCTGGCTCAACGACCTCGCCGGTCGCACCAAGGATCTGGTCGACGAAGTCAACAGCGCCGATCTGGTGGTGATGGTGGCGACCGCGGGCGAGAGCGCCGCGGCAGCGGCGATCATCGGCGAGGCCTGCAGCGTCAAGCACGTGATGACCACCGCGCTCATTCTCGGCGGCGCCCATTCAAGCGACGAGGCTTTATCGAAAATGCTGGCGCAGTTGCGCCCGCACGCCATGATGCTGGTGATTTCCAGCGCCGACGAATACATCAAGGACATGCTCACGGCGTTGCGCGCGTAGATCACGTCGATGAAATTTTCCGGCGAACTCATCGTCAAAGCGCCGCGCGAGCGAGTCTACAAAGCCGTCCGCGATGCGCGCTTTTTCGCGTCCTGCGTCGACGGCGTGCAGGATCTGCAGGAGACCGCACCCGATACTTACGCCGCTTTGTTCGCGACCAAGGTTGCCTACATGAATTTCAAGTTCAAGGTCACGGTCCAGGTGGTGCGCGCAGAAGAACCGAACGAGATCGAAGCCAAAGTCGAAGGCACGCCGCTCGGCATCGTCGGCCGGCTCACCGCGACGTCACTGACGCGGCTCGCCGCCATGGGCGAGGAGACGAAGATCAGTTACGACGTCGACGCCGCGCTGACGGGAAAGCTCGGTAGCCTCGGCCAGCCGGTGCTGCGTTCCAAGGCCAAGGAGATGGAAAAGCAATTCGCCGCACGCCTCGCCGCCGCATTCGCGGCGCCAACATAGCGCATTTCCCGGGCGCAGCGCAGCACAAAGCGTAGCGAGATGCTGCGCTGCAGACCCGGGATCGTCACAAGCACCGAGTTTGATACGATCCCGGATGCGGTGCACCGCTTCGCGCTGCACCGCATGCGGGAAATACCTTACAATCTAGCGCCCATGCGCTTTCGCGGGGACGAGAGGCACTCTATTTTCGGCGAATGAACGTGGACCCCATCACCATCGACACCGACGTGCTGGTGATCGGCTCCGGCGCCGCAGGCATGTATGCGGCGATCGCGGCGGCGCGCGGCGGCGCGCACGTGCTGCTGGTCGACCGAAGCCTGATCGGCCGCAGCGGCGCCACCGTGATGGCGCAGATGACGGTTGCGGCGGCGCTCGGCGAAGAAGCGCCGGATGACCCGGCGAATCATTATCGCGACACCATCGCCGCCGGCCGCGGGCTGTGCGAAGAAAAACTCGCCCAGCTTCTGTGCGAGGATGCGCCGGATTGCATCCGCGAGCTCGACCGCTGGGGCGTCGGCTGGGCGCGCAAGGACGGCCACATCACCGCGACCGCCGCGCCTGGCCACGACCGGCCGCGCTGCGTCTATGTCGATTTCATCAATACCGGGCCGGCAGTGTCGAAGACGCTGCGCACGCACATCGCGCGCAATCCCGCGATCCGCAAGATCGGCGATCTTTGCGTCGTCGATCTCGTGGTGGGCGATGGCGAAGCGGTCGGCGCAGTCGGCTATCACGTCGGTTCCGGCGCGCCGGTGGTCATCGCGGCAAAAGCGACGGTGCTGGCGACCGGCGGTTTGACGCGGCTTTATCGCCGCAACAGCGCTTCCACCAACATGGGCGGCGACGGCTATGCGCTGGCGCTGCGCGCCGGCGGCTCGCTGATCGATATGGAGTTCGTGCAGTTCTTTCCGATCGGGCACCTCGCGCCGCGGCTCATCGGTATGGACCCGATCATGTGGGACCCGTTCCGCTACAAGCTCGGCGGCCGGCTGCTCAATGGCCGCATGGAGGAGTTCACCTCGGCCTACGGCTCCGACGAGGACGGCCGCTACGTGCTCACGCGCGATCTCGCCACCTACGCGATCCTCAAAGAAGTCGAAGCCGGCCGCGGCTCGCCACACGGCGGCGCTTGGCTGTCGTTTCAGCATTGCAGCGAAGCGGCGCTGCGCGAAGCCTTCGGCCCGGTGATCGATCGGCTCGCCGCCAACGCCATCGACCTGACCAGGCAGCCGGTCGAGGTGGCGCCGATCGCGCACTATCACATGGGCGGCGTCAAAGCCGATGCGGCCATGGCGACGGAACTGCCCGGACTTTACGCCGCCGGCGAAGTGGTCGGCGGCGCGAGCGGCGCCAACCGGCTGTCCGGCAACGCGCTGACCGAGGCGTTCGTCTTCGGCCGCCGCGCCGGCAAAAGCGCCGGCGAAAGAGCAAGACGCATCGCGTCGCAAAGGCCGCGCCCACAGGACGCCACGGCTGCGCTCGATCTCGTACGCGCCAATGGTGGCCGGCGCGAAAGAACAAACAACACCGCCGCGATGATCGCGCGGCTGCAAGCGATCATGGCCGATGACGTCGGGCCGTTGCGCACCGGCGCGAAGCTCGATCGCGCGCTCGGCGACATCGCGGCGCTCGCGGCCGCGCTCGGCGAGCTGCCGCCCGGCAACAGCGGCGCATTCAATCTCGAACGCCTCGACTGGTTCGATCTGCGCAACATGCTCGCCGTCGCGCGCACGGTCGCGCAATCGGCGCGCAATCGCACCGAGAGTCGCGGCGCGCATCAACGTGAGGATTATCCGCACCCGAAGCCGCAATGGCAGCGGCATCAGGTCGCACAATGGCGCGCAAGAGCGTTGCAGGTCTCAGCGGAGAGTTCGTCTGACGCGGCGGCGGTCATGAGCCAAGAGACCAAGCGTGTCGCCACGCTCAAAATCTGGCGCGGCAGCGACCGCGACGCCGGGCATTTCGACAGCTACGAGGTGCCTTTCGAGCCGGGCCAGTCGGTGCTCGACGGGCTGCGCTGGATTCGCATCAACAAAGACCCGGCGCTGGCGATTCGCTTCTCCTGCATCAACGCCAACGCCTGTAAGGAATGCATGATTCAGCTCGACGGCGAGACAATTTACGCCTGCACCGCGCGGCTCGAATCGCGCGAAATGAAGCTGGCACCTTTGCCCAATAAGAAGCTGATCCGCGACCTAGTCACCGAAATCGCCCCGCCCAGCGAGCGCTTCGGTCCAAAATAAGCGCTCACCCGGCGAGATCGAGCCGCGGCCGTGGTCAGAATGTGGCTTTTTTGTGGCATGACTTGCATTGTCGACATTTATGGTTAACGAATTCATCAAAAAGCTGCCGTAATGGTCGAGCAAGTCTGGGGCTCAGTCCGTCCGATCTCGGGGGTCGGGGTCGCCTAACTCACTACCGTTCCACGTGCCGCCGCACTGGCGGCCGTCAAACGTCGTTGAGCGAAGCATTTGGAATCATTGGGGGCACTGGGGGAATGACGGTCGGCTTCGCGTGGCCTCATAATTATCCGGCGCCATCCGATCGGTGGCGTTTTCTGCCGGCGGCGCTCCCCAAGGGGCTTTTGGGCACCGTCGCGCTCACGTGCTTCTCCTTCACTTGCGCCTGGGCGCTGTGCGTCAATCTTGGCGTCGGCAGTGCCGGCCACGAAGGGGTGAGACGAGGAGACAGGCTGCCATTTGCTGCGAGCCGCGAGGACCGGCTGGCCGACGCGACTCTCCGGGGAATCGTGTCGTCCGACGACATCGACATGGCTGCCTTCGATGCGCGCTTTGCCGCAGCCTTTCCGCCCGGAGTGTATCTGGGAAGCAAACCCTTTGCCGACGATATGGCCGTAGCGGCGCTGCCGGAAGCTCCGATCTCACTGACGCCTGGCCGGCGCATCGCGACCATGACCCAACCGGCCGTGCCGCGCGGTTTTGCGCCGCGCTGGCGGCCAAACGCCAAGCCATCCTTGGCCGAAATCGAACAGCAAACCGAAAGCGTTGCCGAGGCACCGGCGCAGAAGCCGTCGCTCTTCGAAAGAATTTTTGGCAAGCTGTCGCCAAGACCTTCGATCTTCGAGAAACTTTACGGGCCCGCGCCCTCCAAGGTGACGCTCGCCTATGCGGGGCCGGAAGACGACGCCGCCACCGGCGGCACCGACGTCGCCACCGGCCTCTATGACCGGCACACCGCCGTCTACGACATCTCCGCGCATTTGGTTTACCTGCCCGACGGCAGGGCGCTGGAAGCCCATTCCGGCTACGGCTCGCTTCTCGACAACCCGCATACCGCGGCCGCGAAAGATCGCGGCGTGACCCCGCCTGATGTCTACGACCTGCAACCGCGCGGACACCTGTTCCATGGCGTGCAAGCGCTCCGGCTTCTGCCCGAGGACCACTCGAAAGTGTTTGGCCGCAGCGGTCTCCTTGCCCACACCTACATGCTCGGCCCCACCGGACAGTCGAACGGCTGCGTGTCTTTTAGGGATTACGACGCCTTCCTGCAGGCCTACGAAAGCCACGAGATCACGCGGCTCGCGGTGGTATCGCAAATCGATTGATCGCATTCCCGTCAGACGGACGACCAAACGGGTCGGGCCTGAAGCGGCCGGCCCGCACAGGCGCTTTTCCGAAACGGAACGGCTCGTGTACGTTGGAAAGATCGCGGCCGCCGGCCGTGTGAAAAAAGCCAGCGCCGGCCGGCGACACATAACAAACGAGGGACCGATGCCGATCAAATCCAAATATCTGTTCGTCGCCTCAATGGACGTAGACCCCGATAAGGAGGCATTGTTTAACGAGGTCTACGACACCGAGCACGTGCCCAATCTTCTCAAAGTGCCGGGCGTGCACGCGGTCTCACGCGTGGAAGGTGAGCCCTTCACGGTCTCGATCGGCGGCGAGGAACGGCGCGTCGCGCACGATGCGCCGCGCCATAGCGCACTCTACGAGATCGACGGTCCGCACGTGCTCACTAGCCCCGAATGGGCCAAGGCCGTCGAGCTTGGCCGCTGGCCCACTCACGTGCGCCCGTACACACGCAATCGCCGGCACGCGCTGTATAGGCTTCGCTAGCGCGCGGGGAATCGGGAACAAGCTATTGGGCGGCCCTACAGGTCGATGCTGCGGGGCACGCCCGTTTCACCCAACGCGCGCCGAGGGAACAAAATTTGATTAAGCCAATTGTCAGGAGAAGGACATTTCGCCAGGGAGTCGAACAATGGGACGCGCAGTTTTGCTGTGGCTGCTCGGGGTTCCTATCCCCGTCATCATCATCCTGTTTCTCATTTTCCATCACTGAACAACTGTCAAAGAATTTGCTAACTCGCCTTTTGGCGATCGGCTGACGGAGCTTGCTCGCCCCGCAATTTTTCACGAGATCATGCATGATTCTCTTTTAATATTCGCATCTCGTTTAATATTCGCATCTCGGTTCGGTGCGGGGATTACGCCGCATCTCCGACCGATCCTCCTTGACCGCACCGGGCGGTTTGCCAAATGATGGCGGATGACCGTACTGGGAGGTCCGCAAAATGCTCGACACGCGCACCGTCAAAATGCTCGCCCAGCACAAGGCCTGGGCAGACAAGGTGATGTTCGATGGCGTCGCCGCTTTGCCGCCGGGCGAGGCCGAGAAAGAGCGCAAGACGCTGTTCAAGTCCATCATCGGCACGCTCAACCACATCTATGTCGTCGACCTGATCTGGCGGGCGCATCTCGAAGGCCGCGAGCACGGCTTCAAGGCGCGCAACATCGTCCTGCATGCGCAATTGCCGGCGCTCCGCGCGGCGCAGCAAAAGATGAACGATTGGATCATCGATTGGGCCGCCGCGCAAAGCGAAGCGTCGCTTGACGAGGCCACGCCGTTCACCTTCGTCAACGGTGCCCAAGCGTCGATGAAGCGCGGCGAGATGTTCCTCCATCTCGCGACCCACGCCACATACCACCGCGGCTGGGTGGCGGAGATGTTCTTTGCAGCGGATGCACGGCCGCCGCAGCCGGACCTCTCGGTGTTCCTTTGCGAGGCGCCGCAGGATTGGCGCGCGTCTATTTGAAAGGAATCACCTGCGTCTAACGAGTGTGGACGTTAGTATCTTTCTCGCGAGAGCCGGCTCAAACTCGTCGTAGTCCGGCTCAGACCGCCAGCGATCATCGCTTTATGTTCGGGTGCCTCGTATTCGATGCCGACGCGGTAGCCGCGTATCCAGGCCAGCCGGCACAGCATGCGGCGGCCGCCGTGCAGAAACGTGAACCGCTTCGGCAGGTCGTAAAGCTTGGAAAATTCGAGGCAGGCTCCGCCGGCGGACAAATCGACGACACGGCACTCGATGACCGCGGTGCTGCCCGCAAGCAGGATTCTTCCGGTCCGCGGGACCAGACCGGAAGGCTTAATCCTGATCCATCGCCGTTTGTCAGGCATGAAATACGCAATTGTACTCACACGACTTAAAATACATTGAAAGAAGCCGTAGCAATTTTTCGCAAGCGGCGTCGCGGCGACATTCATTGCGGACTCTTGTCGTTCAATAGCCGCTCAGCCGCTTCGAATGTCGCACGCCAGCCCGCCATCGCTCCCTTCGCGAGCCACGGCGCGGTTTGAGTCACGCCGAAGCGCGGAGCGCGGAGGCGGGAAGCATGCGGGGTGGGGTGAAGCAATCAAGCGGTTTGGATGAGCGGCCGTCTTTGCTGTCCCACTCTTCAGTGGGAAGGCGTTTGATGAATGCGGCGCGATAACGGAAAATGCGCGTCGATTGTTATTAATGCACCACGATGGTGGTCGCGCGCAGGCCTTCCTGCTGCACGAGGTCGTACAGCAAAGCGGCGTTGCTGGGATCGAGTCGCACGCAGCCGTGCGACACCGGCCGGCCGAGCCACGCCGTCTCGTAGGTGCCGTGAATGGCAATACCGCCATGGAAGAAGATCGAATGCGGCATCGGCGAATTATCATACTTGCGCGAGAACCAGCTCAGCGCCAGCCGCTGTGGATGGAACACGCCGGCCGGCGTCGGCAGGCTGCGCCGGCCGGTCGACACCCGCCACGTGTAACGCGGGTAGCCGTCGACAATGACTTCCATCGTCTGCGACGCGCGATCGACCCGCACCATGATATCGGCTTTGGCAGGATCGGCGGCGGTGAAGGAGAAGACGAGCGCGGCGACCGCGCCCGCGCACAGCAATCGACGCATCCTAAGCCCCGGAAAACCCTCGCCGCACCCGGCGAATGCGTTTGCGGCAAAACCGCGCGCTTGTAAAGTGAACGGCGCAACGACAGTTAATCGCGGCGAAATGAATGTGCCGCCAGGTGCGCAATGTTGCGACCTTGCTCGCGGCGTCGGCAAACGACAACGGCTATTAATCTGCGAGCACATTCCCGAAAATCTTGCGATGCAATCGTTCGATCTGTTCACCATCGGCCATTCCAATATTGCTGCTGATCGCTTCGTCGGCATGCTGCGCGGCGCCGGCGTGAATGCTGTTGCCGACGTGCGCTCGACGCCGTTCTCGCGATTTTTCCCGTGGTTCTCCGCCAAGAACCTGGCAGAGCGGCTGCAGCGGGGAGGAATGTTGTACGCGGCGTTCGGCGACACGCTCGGCGGCCGGCCGCGCGCTGCCGCGCTCTATTGCGATGGCATCGCCGATTACGAGGCGATGGCGAAGCGGCCGGAATTTCGCGTCGGCCTCGACCGGCTGCTGTCCCTTGCGGATCGACAGCGGATTTGCCTGATGTGCGCCGAACGCGAGCCGCTCGATTGTCATCGCTGCCTGTTGGTGGCGCGCGCTCTCGCCGAGCGCGGTTTGGCGATCGGGCACATTCTGCATGACGGCACGATCGAACCGCACACGGCAACGCAGGGGCGGCTGCTGGCGTCGAGCGGCCGCGACGAAGACTTATTCGTAACTGGACAGGGCGAGCGGCTTGCGGCAGCGTATCGTCGGCGCGCCCGCGCAGTTGCATATCGGGCCAAGACCGTTTCCAAGGGGGCGAATGCCGGAGCGGAGAGACGATGATGGCCGCGCTTATTCGCCTTTGTCTACTCGTGCTTGCCGCCGGAATCGGTCCGGCGTTGGCACAGGACGGCGGCACGCCGACACGAGCCGCCAGCACGATCGATACGATACCGCCGGGCACGCTCAACCCGAAACCGCTGCCGCCGCTGCCCGATCCCAATTCGCCGAAGGTGCCGGCGAAAGAATTGTTCGCCCGCAAGCTGACCCCGTTTCCAGGCCCGGCACGCGCTATCGGCAGTTACGCAGACGGCTGCATGAAAGGGGCGGAGCAGTTGCCGATCACCGGGCCGACCTGGCAGGTCATGCGGCTGTCGCGCAACCGCAACTGGGGTAATCCCGAACTCATCAAGTTCATCGAGCGGCTCGGCGCCAACGCCAAGAAAGTCGGCTGGAACGGCCTTCTCATTGGCGACATGGCGCAGCCGCGCGGCGGACCGATGATCAGCGGCCACGCCAGCCATCAGATCGGTCTCGATGTCGATATCTGGTTCACGCCGATGCCGGACCACGTGCTCACGCGCGAGGAGCGCGAGATGGATGGCGCCGTGAACATGGTCGCACCAAGTGGACTCGACGTCGATCACTCGGTCTGGACGTCAACGCGGATGGCGCTGGTGAAGGCTGCGACGGAAGACCCCAAGGTCGCGCGCATTTTCGTCAATGCGGCAATCAAGAAGGAAATGTGCAGCGAGGCCGGAAAGGACCGCGCCTGGCTCGCCAAGGTGCGGCCATGGTGGGGACACGCCGAGCACTTCCACGTCCGGCTTGTCTGCCCGCCTGACAGCCCGCAATGCAAGGACCAGCCGCCAGTGCCGGCGGGCGACGGCTGCGGCCATGCCCTCGATTTCTGGTTCAGGCCGGGCATCTTGCATCCGGCGCCGCCGAAAGGGCCGCCGAAGCCGCCGCATTTCATGACGCTCGCCGGCCTGCCGCCAGCCTGCCGCGCGGTGGTGATGGCGCCATGACAGCTACAGTCCAGGCGTACCGAACAACGCACTTTGCAGCGCGGCCGCGATAAACGTCAATGCGCAAGCCAAAACGACAATGAGCGTGGCGAAGCTCGGCGACTTCTCCTTTGACGATTGCATGAGGAGCGGCAAGCCGGCGACTAGAACATAGACGCCGTAGAATCCGGTCAGCACTAAAAAGCGCAAGCCTGGCAGCAGGAGAAAAATCCCGGTCAGCCACACCGGCGTGTAGGAATAGACCGTAAGCTTGAACGCGGCGGCGAAATTCCTGCGGCCGCCGAACAACGGCGCCGCGAGGCTGACGATCAGCGCGAGCAACAAAACTAGCATGAGAGATTCCAGATAACCGAATATCGCGCCAAGGATTCCGTCCAACAACGGCGCGCGCTGCGGGACTCCCTTCGACACGATCATGCCGATGACGCAGGCGCCGAAAAAGCCGAAGACCGGCGGAATGAGCGCCAGTGGCGCGACGTAGCGGATCAGCAAATAGGCCGGATCGTCCGGCTCCTTCTCGATCCGCTGCCATTCGGCGGCAGGATCGAGCAGGATCGCGAGGACGCGGAGCGCGGAATGCATGCGGCCCGCTTCGATTAAGTCGCCGCGCGGATCAGCGCGGCGCCTTTTTCCGCAATCATCATGGTCGGCGCGTTGGTGTTGCCCGAAGTAATCGTCGGCATGACCGAGGCATCGACGACGCGCAGCCGCTCGATGCCGAAGACGCGAAGGCGCTCGTCGACCACCATCAGCGGATCGCTTGGCAGTCCCATTTTCGCGGTGCCGACGGGATGAAAAATGGTGGTGCCGATGTCACCCGCAGCTTTCGCCAAAGCCTGCTCGTCATCGCCGCGCACACTCAAGCCCGGCAAATATTCGACCGGGTGATAAGGCGCCAGCGCCGGCTGCGCCGCGATACGGCGCGTCAGCCGAATGGCGCTGGCGGCGATGCGACGGTCCTGCTCGGTCGAAAGATAGTTCGGCATGATGCGCGGCGGATCGGCGGCGTCGCGCGAGCGCAGGCGCACGCTGCCGCGGCTGGTCGGCTGCAAATTCGCAACGCTTGCGGTGAAAGCGGGAAATCTGTGCAACGGATCGCCGAACTTGTCGAGCGACAACGGCTGGACGTGATACTGCAGGTTGGCGCGCTCCTGATCCGGATCGGAGCGGGTGAACAGGCCGAGCTGCGAGGGCGCCATCGTCAGCGGGCCGCGGCGGAACAGCGCATACTCGATCAGCATGCGCGTCAGGCCGAACGGCGCGTAGTAGCGTTCGTTAAGCGTCGAGATGCCGTCGACCTTGTAGATCATGCGTAGCTGCAGATGATCCTGCAGGTTGGTGCCGACCCCAGGCCGGTCCGCCACGACCGCAATGCCCAGCTCCCGCAGGTGTTCGGCCGGCCCGACGCCGGAAAGGAGCATGATCTGCGCGGAACCGATCGCGCCGGCAGCGAGGATCACTTCGCCGCGGCAGCGCGCCAAGCGCGTTTCGCCATCCTTCCGCCAGCGCACCCCGACCGCGCGTTTTTGCTCGTACACGATTCCTTCGACCAGGCAACCGGTTTCCAGCCGCAGGTTGCCGCGGTTGAGCACCGGCTTGAGAAAGGCGGTCGCGGCCGACCAGCGCCGGCCGCGCTTTTGGTTGACATGAAAGGCGCAGCAACCCTCGTTGTCGCCGGTATTGAAGTCGCTAATGGATTTGATTCCGGCCTGCGCTGCCGCGGTACGGAACGCGTCAAGCAAATCCCAACTGACGCGCGGCGGCTCGACGCGCAACTCGCCGTCGACTCCGTATTTGTCCGTGTCGCCGAGGAAATGATTTTCGTGCCGTTTGAAATAAGGCAGCACGTCGTCCCAGCCCCAGCCCGATAGTCCGAGCTGACGCCAATGATCGTAATCGGCCGCCTGCCCTCGCATATAGATCATGGCGTTAATCGAAGAGGAGCCGCCGATCACCTTGCCGCGCGGATAGTTGAGGA
>JASHRW010000307.1 GCA_030037065.1 Xanthobacteraceae bacterium | reverse complement strand
TCGCCCGAGGTCTTGAGCGTGCTGTTGACCTCCTCGGCGCTGGCCGCGATTTTGTCGGCGATCTGGCTCGACGTTTCGACAATCGAGTCGGTCAGCTCCTGCGCCCGGCCGGTCACCAGGTCCGTCAGTTCTTGCGAGCGTCCGATCATCGTGTCGATGATGGCGAGAGATTTTTCGGAAAAATTCTCGCTGACGCGATCGAGCCGCGCCGTCATCATGTCTTCGAGCCCTTGCGCAATTTCGGCGAATTCCTCGCCGATATGGTCGGTCTTAAAGCTCAGACTGCCGGTGAGGTGCTCGCTTGCCGTCGCGATGGCGCGCGCGGTGTCCGCGCTGGCGGTCTCCAGCCGCTCAAGCAGATCGCCGCCGCGATCGCTCAATTGCTGAATCATATTGTCGCCGATCTGCCCCAGAGAGAGCGTGATGTGCTCGCCCTTCTCGGCCAGCGAATTCGTGATCTGCTGCGCCGCCTCGTTGACTTGTTGACCGACCAGGTCGCTGATCGTGGATAGATCCTGCGTCAGATCGATATGCACGTTATTGATAGCCGAGCGCACCTGCTCGGCTTGGCTGACCAGTGTGTCGCGTTGGTTGGTAAGATCTTGAATGAGACCGCGGATGCGAGCCTCATTGTCGCTGTAGGAGCGGGCGAGCGCCGCGACTTCGTTTTGCACCATCGTTTCCAATTCGCTCGCGCGCGCCAGCGCGCGCTCGACGCCGTCGCCCATCGCGGCTACTTCACGGCGGATAGCTTGGCCGACGCTGACGACGGAATCCCGCGCCACGCTTTCAGGTTCGGCAAGGCGCATGGCGACCCGCGCCATGGACTGCGCGATCAGACGCAGTTCTTGAGCGCGCCAGGCCATGTGAGCCACGCCGAAGAAAAAGATGATGGGCAACAATGCCGCCGCACCCAATCCAATGATGATGGCGGCGGAGGAATGACCGGGGCCCAATGCGGCGCTGAGGTCCGAAAGGTAGGCCCAGGACAGCGCCAGACAGCCGACGACCCAGGCGCCGGAAAACAATGCGGCCACGAGATAGGAAGTATGCGCCGGACGGCGTTGCAGCGCCTGCAAAATTTGGCCGATAGACTGTTGATCGTCATTGGCGGCGCGAATGGTCTCGGCGTGCAGATCGCGGGGGCCGGCATCGAGGAGATCGTTGACGGGCGACTGCGCGGGCGCAGCTTGCTCGCGTGCATCGGCACTACCCGGAAGTTCGCTCGTTCGCTCGAGCGGGCGAGGCGGCTCCGCCGCGTCATCGCGAATGTTGAGGGCTTCCTGGATCGCCGACAATGCCGCCTCGGTCGGATCGATGGTCTTCTTCGGGTAGTTCGCCATGTCGGACGTCGCCTCGCGTGTTACGCTTGACTAGGGCGGCCTGATACAAGCTCAGGGCCGCGCCAACGAGCGCGTGGTGGTTCGAGTCTTTCTTCGGTGCAACGGGGCTCCCCCGCCCTCATAGTGCACTCCCATACCCCATCCTATCGTTCTGGCGCATCGAAGGAAACTGGAGCCGGTAACGACCTTTTAATCATCGTTAACGGTTTGCTTACCATAGCACCACTTGCCGGTCGTTAGGAATGGATTTGCCATTCTGGTGCCGACAATGCGGCCGGCGTGGGGCCGAAAGCGGCCAATTCGGGCAATTTCAAACCCGGAGAAGGCTGGGAAGAAACATTCCATGCCGCTGCGTCGCCTGAGTTTGCAATTTCTTGGACGGCGCCCCGGGATGGAACTCCCGGAGCACAATCCCCGTAGGACTTTACTCACCAGTCGGGTGAAAGAAGGCGGCCGCAAAGGCGCAGCGAGGAGGGGATTTTACCTCGTCTTCGCTGTTTGCGAGCAAGCTTCGGCGGCAAACTTGGACAGAATGCCAAGGTGTCGACGGGGAGGACGTTATGACAGCATCGAGCATTCAGGTTGCCGCCGAGCCCGACTGGGATTGCGGTACGGCAACCATTGCTGCGGGGCGCATTATCGACGAGGCACACCTCGAGCGAATGACGCTCGGCGATGGCCGGCTCGAGCGGGAAGTTTTGCAGATTTTTGTACGCCAGGCCGCCGTCTTGATGGGCCGCATCGCAAGCGCGGAGCCGGCACATGTCGCTGCAGCGGCCCACACCCTGACGGGCTCGGCGCGCGGCATTGGTGCGTGGCGGGTGGCACAGGCCGCGGAACGGCTTGAACGAGGAAGCGGCGGTGGCAGCGATCAGGTGAATGAGGCAGTCGCCGAACTCAAAGCCGCGATCCTAGAGGCCAGCGCGGCAATCGGCACGCGCCTGGACGATCCGGCGCGCTAGGCTTGGCGCGGCGGCAGTCGGGCCGCTTCGTACTGGCGTTTGCCGGAATGAGCCGATAGAAGAGGCGCGTTGCCGGCAGGCGACCCCTTCCGTCGACTCCATCCAAGCCGGCAGATTCCGCTTACTCGCTCCCCATGGTCAAAATCACCTTCATCGATGCCGAAGGTGCCGCGCGCACGGTCGAGGGCGAAGTCGGCGCTACGGTCATGGAAACGGCAATCAAGCATGGCGTGCCGGGCATCGAAGCGGAATGCGGCGGCGCCTGCGCCTGTTCGACCTGCCATGTCTATATCGAGGAAGCCTGGCGAGAGAAGGTGGGCGAGCCTTCGCCCATGGAAGAGGATATGCTCGATTTCGCTTTCGAAGTACGGCCGAATTCCCGGCTGTCGTGCCAGATCAAGGTGCGCGAGGATTTTAACGGCCTTACGGTGCGCACGCCGGAACGCCAAGCCTAATTTGAGGACTTGGTTGGGACGAATCCATTGTCGGCTGGAACAAATCCACGCCTAGCACGCGATTTCGCCGCATCCTCTTCCCCTGCCGTAGCGAGCACGCTAGACACTCGCCAACTTATTGGACGGTGTCAGTAATCCAAAGAGCACGACCAACATGAGTGAACCTATTAAGACTGACGTTGTGATCATCGGCGCGGGGCCGATCGGTTTGTTTGCGGTGTTCGAGCTTGGGTTGCTCGATATGAAAGCGCACCTTATCGACATCCTCGACAAGATCGGCGGCCAGTGCGCGGAGCTTTATCCGGAAAAGCCTATTTATGACATTCCGGGCATTCCCTACACGAGCGCGCAAGGACTGGTCGACAGTTTGCTGCAGCAGATCAAGCCGTTCAGCGCGCAATATCATCTGAATGAAATGGTCGATACGGTGGAGAAGATTGGCGATCCGCTGTTTCGGGTGAAGACTGACCAAGGCAAGGAATTCATCAGCAAGATCGTCGTCATCGCTGCCGGCGGCGGTTCATTCCAACCCAAGCGGCCGCCAATCCCCGGCATCGAGCCATATGAAGGCAAGTCGGTGTTCTATGCGGTGCGCAAGATGGAGGCGTTCCGACACAAACGCATTCTCGTCGTCGGTGGCGGCGACAGTGCGCTCGACTGGACGCTCAATCTTGCACCGCTGGCGAAACATCTGACGCTGCTGCATCGGCGCAGCGAGTTTCGCGCGGCGCCCGACAGCGTCAATAAAATGATGGCGTTGGTAGGTGAAGGAAAAATCGATCTCGTACTCGGGCAGGTTACTTCGTTGGCCGGCACCGACGGGCAGATCGGCCATGCCGTGGTCAAGACCAACGATGGATCCAGCTTTGACATCGCCTGCGACGTGATGCTGCCGTTCTTCGGGCTGACGATGAAGCTCGGCCCGGTCGCCAACTGGGGCTTTGATCTCAAAAACAACGAACTCATTCCGGTCGACACGGCGAGCTTTGAAACCAGCGTGCCCGGGATATTCGCTATCGGCGACATCAATTGGTACCCCGGCAAGCTCAAGCTCATTCTCTCGGGCTTTCATGAGGCGGCGCTCATGGCGCAGCGCGCGCACCATTACGTCTACCCGGATAAGCGGCTGGTTTTCCAATACACGACATCTTCGACCAGCCTGCAGAAGAAGCTCGGCGTGGCGCCGGCCAGAGGCTGAGCACATTGTCAAGCTGTGCGCCGTACTGCGAGTCGGAACGCACCCTACGGCGTGGGCGAGGGCGCGATGACGAGGGGCGCCGGCGCGGGCGCAGGCGTGAGCACAGGTGGTGCGGGCGCAGGCGGTGAAACAGTAGGCGCTTCAGGCGACCCGGAAGCCGGTGCGGGCGGAGGCAGCGGCTCGACGCTGACAGAAGGAGGTTGCGGCAGACCGAGAACGACGCGCGTGGCCGGCAGCGCAGCGTCGGCCATCGCCGCATAACCTTCCGCGGTCGGATGCACCGCGCCGCCGTAAACGGCGCTCAGCACGCCCCAGAGAGCGTCGTGGATGTCGGTTGGACGCAAAGTCGCCGGTATTCCTTGGGGATAAGTCATGGCGGTGAAGTAGCTGTCGTTGGCTGTCCGAATCCAGCGGGCCCGCGACGCGTAGGGGAGATAGTCGCCGGCGGGAATCGAGCAGACCAAAGGATCTTCGGCGGCCGCCACCAGGTCGGTCGCAAAGCTCTTGCCGTCCTGCGAAAAGCACTTGCGATCGAAAACAGGATCGCTCGCCGCGTGCACGCACATGCCGTGCCGTTCGAACTCGGTCTGATGGCTATCGACAAATGTCATCCTGTCGGTAAGCGGATTTTGACAGACTTTGGGCCCGTCGCAGGTTGCCAGCGCCTTGATCGTTGGAAGAAATTTGTTGTCGACGAAATCGGCCGCTTGGCGCAGCCGTTCGGCGTTGGCCGAAAACGCCGGATGGATATCAAGTCCGTCGCGGCCGCCGGGGCAAGGCTTGCCCGGCGCCTGCATGGCTGGATTGGGATAGGAAACAAAGACAACGCGTGACAGGTTGCCGCCGACATAAGGCTTGAGCGCCGCGCGCAGCCGCGCGAATTGCTGCGGCAATTTATTCTGCAACGCATCTGCGGCGTCTTGCACGCTGATAATGCCCCCGCCGCGCCCCAAGATCAGCCGCTCGGTCAAGGCATCGACGATGACATTGGCTACCATTCCCGCGAAATTGATGTCGTTGGCTCCGATCGTCAGCAAAATCATGTCGAGTTGGCGCTGCGGCTCCTGCTTGTGCACTTCTTCCATGATGTTCTTGAGTTCGGTCAACTGCGCGGGTGCGGTCCCTGAACAGGTACCGACGGTTGCGGGACAGTCGTCGAAACTTTGACCGTTAAACATTCCCGCCTCGATCGACGCTCCGGTGCAGGCGAGCGGCAGGAACGTTACGGCGGCGTGCGGTTGCTCGATGGCGAGCGCCAGCGCCGTGCGCACTTGGTAACTGTAGAGCGAACGATGACACGGCGGACTCATCCAGCGTGCGCCGTGGTGAGTCCAATCTCTTTCGGTCGCTTCGCTCGCCGGGCCGTTCTCACAGGAGCTGTCGCCAGTAAATCCGGCTCTTCCAGGCCGATAATATTGACCGCCGCCGAAGCGGCGAAAGCAGAAGCCGCCCTCAAGCTTGACCGCCTGGTCCGGATCGCCTTCACCGGCCGCTATGGAATCGCCGAGGCCGGCGATCAATAAATCGCGCACCGAAATTTCCGTAACAGCCCGTTGTGCGGTGCCGTCGCCGAGCGGGATGTCGACAGTCGCCACCGTCGTGCGCCCGTAGGGCACGCGCACTCTGACCTCGGCATCGCAGGCCGCGTTCATCTGTCGCAGCGGTCCGCTGCCGTCGTCGAAACTCCAGGCGCAGGTGGCGCCCTGCGGCACCGGACCGGAGATCGCCACGCCGATCGGATAGTCACGCGGGGTCAGATAGCTCTCCTTGACGCCGTCTCGATCGCACGTCTGCAGAAGGTTGCCGTAATCATCGACACAGAGATTGGCCACGACGTCCTTGGCCCAGCCCAAGCCGCCACTGGCCTGCTCCAGCCGCCGTTCGGCGGCGAGGACGCCATCGCCGCGGCTCGCCGCCACTTGGTGCAGGAAATCGACCTCGTTGCGGAATAAGCGAAATCGGTTCTTCACCTCCCAGACGATATGAAAATTCCCAGTATCGGCGAGCTGCGCAAAGGCCGCGTCGAGGGGCGCAATGACGATAAGAACGGCGAGGACGGCAAGAAGACGCATGGTGCAGCGCGGGAGGAGACCGGGCGGTCCTTAAAGCTCATTCTACCTAGCACACGGCTTGCGGCGGAAATGTGAGCCGCAAGGGGGAGCGGAAGAGGGGGCAAGGCAAGCGCTTAGCCACCACGGTCGATGCGACCGCGCCGACATTCATCCTGCGTTCACGTTGAGTCTGACACATCTGGAGAAGGGGGAATTTTCGTCCCAATTCCCGACTGCTCTCCTTGGTCCCCTCTCGGGGACGCGCCGCGCGTTGTCTTTAGTTACAGTCGCCATGCCTGACGTGACCCAATCGCCCAACAGTCCTTCAATCGTCGTGGCCGCGGATGTGGTGCCGAAAGGCGCAAACGCGCTCCGCCCCGGTGATTTCAGCAAGGGCAAGATCGCGCTGCTCTTCCTGGTGCTATTGGCGATCGTGGCGATCCCGATCCTGCTCAATCCGCTGCCGCCGATATCCGACTATATTAATCATCTGGCGCGGATGCACATCATCGCGACGATCAACAGCGATCCGGATCTTCATCGTTACTACGAGATCGACTGGCAGATCATCCCCAATCTGATGATGGACCTGATCGTGCCGCTGTTCGTGCGGGTGATGAACGTCTATCTGGCCGGGCAACTCTACACGCTGTTGAGTTTCGTGCTGATTATATCGGGCACGATGGCGTTGCATCGTCGGCTTTTCGGCCGCTGGTCGGCGCTGCCGCTGATTGCCTTTCCGCTGCTGTACAACGACGTCTTCCTTGTTGGCACGATGAATTACGTGTTCGGCATCGGGCTGATGCTGTGGGCGCTGGCCGCCTGGGTCGCCTTGCGCCAGCATAGCCGCACGTTGCGGCTCGCTGTGTCGACGCTGTTTGTGCTGGGCCTCTTCTTCTGTCACCTGTTCGTGCTCGGAGTTTACGGCGTTGGTCTGTTGGCATTCGAAACGCACCACCTTTTGACTGCCTATCTGCGGGTACGGCGGTCATCGGGCCGAGACGTTGCCCGCCGCGCGTTGCGGTCGCTGGTTCTCGATTTCGTCTTGACCGGCGCGCCTTTCTTGGTGGTCCCACCGCTTCTGATGATGAGCCCGACGCGGGGATTGTGGGATTATTATTGGCGCCTGCATGGCAAAGCTGACGGCCTGCTCATGGTCATCCAGGCCTATTCGCCGGTCATTACGTCCGTCTTTGCCGCGATCGCGGTCTGTGCGGCGGGTTGGGCGTTTCGCCGCCGTGCCCTTTCGTTCCATGGCTTCGGCTGGGTGGCGCTGGCGGTGGGTATCGTCACCTACCTGGCGCTGCCGCGTGTAATGTTCGACACCTACATGGTGGATCTACGGCTGCCGATAGCGCTCGCCTTTATCCTGATTGCCTGTATCGATGTCGATTTCCGTAGCCGTTTGGTGCAGTTGAGCTTTGCGGTCGTTCTCCTTCTACTCGTCGCCGTGCGGGTAGCGGAGGTCGAAGTCACCTGGTCGTCGCTCTCGGCCGGCATCGAATCGTTCCGCCAGTCGGTTGAATTGCTCAATCGCGGCGCCAAGGTCGCGGTCGCCTATGCCGATCCGGACGGCGGCGACAGTCTCCGCGACTACGGGCTCGTTCATGCCGATTGCATCGCCGTCATTGAGCGCTCAGCTCTGGTGACGACCGAGTTCACGGTGGAGGGCAAACAAGTCCTGCATGCTCGCCCCGCTTATCGCAGCCGCGTCGATACCGTAGACGGCACGCCCCCGATGATCGGCAGCATGGTCAGGGTTGCCGATCGCCCGGGTGCCGATGACGACGACTATTGGGCGCGTTGGACCAAGGATTACGATTATCTGTACGTGCTGTTTACCAGTCCGAACTTTGCAAATCCCGACCCGGAACATCTGACCGAAATATATGCGGGCGCGCGCTTTATCCTTTATCGCATCGAACGCACGCAGCTCACCGCGGCCAGCAAGGACGTGAGATGAGGCTTCTCGACTTCATTCGCCAGTCCGTCTCCCTTGCGGGCGAGGCGCAAGCGCCGGCCGGCGGGTGTTAGCGAATAAGCGGCGAGCTTTGCTTGTTGGGTGATACCTGACGTCAATCCTCTTTCAGGCCGTGAGCCAAGTTGTTGCCCGCCACCCCGTAATATTTGTACTGTAGGAATTTGCCGCTCATGCCGCATGGGCACTTCGTTGCGCAACGCCTTTTCGCTCTTCGATGGGCCGAAGGCTCGGCGGCCGGCTTGAGGTTTCCCGCCGCTTGGCGTTAATCAGCATTGCGGAGTGGATGGCGATGGCCGACCTGTCAATCACCACGCGCTGCTGCATCGCCGGCGGCGGTCCGGCAGGGATGATGCTCGGGTTTCTTCTGGCGCGCGCGGGCGTCGATGTGGTCGTGTTGGAAAAGCACGCCGATTTCTTTCGCGATTTCCGCGGCGATACCGTGCATCCGTCGACGCTGGAGCTGATGTACGAGCTCGGTTTGCTCGACGAATTCCTCAAGGTTCCGCATCAGAAGATTCAAAAGCTCGGCGCACAGATTGGCGTTGAGCGCCTGCAGATGATCGATTTTAGCCATCTGCCGACCCATTGCCGGTATATCGCAATGATGCCGCAGTGGAATTTTCTCAATTTCCTGGCTGAACACGGCAAGCGCTACGCGACATTCGACCTGCACATGAGCACGGAAGCTGTCGATCTCATCGAGGAGGGCGGAAGGGTCGTCGGAGTGCGGGCAAAGAAAGCGGACGGCGAGTTGACGATCCGTGCCGACCTCGTGGTCGGCTGCGATGGTCGCCACTCGACTATGCGCACGAAGGCGAGTCTTGAAAGCGACGATTACGGGTCACCCATGGACGTCCTGTGGTTTCGCATCTCGCGCAGGGAGAACGATGACGCCGATACCTTCGGCCATGTCGAAGCAGGAAGAATGCTGATCATGCTTGATCGGGGCGATTACTGGCAATGCGCGTTTGTTATCCCGAAGGGAGGCATTGAGGCGGTGAAGGCGAGGGGCCTCGAAGCATTCCGCGCCAGCGTCGTTGAGATGTCGCCGTTCCTATCCGACCGCATCGGCGAACTGAAAAGCTGGGACGACATCAAGCTGCTCACCGTCACCGTGGACCGGCTGCGGCAATGGTGGCGGCCGGGGCTGATCTGCATCGGCGATTCTGCCCACGCGATGTCACCGATCGGCGGCGTCGGTATCAATATGGCCGTACAAGACGCGGTCGCTGCCGCCAATCGCCTCGCCGGCCCGCTCAAAGCGCGAGCTGTGCGCGACGAGGACCTGCGCGCCATCGAGAAGCGACGCACGCTGCCGGTACGCTTCACCCAATGGATGCAGCTTATTATCCAGAAGCGAGTGATCACCCGTGTGCTGGCCAGCGAGCAGCGGCCGAAGCCGCCGCTCCTCTTTAAGCTATTCGGAATTTTTCCGGCTTTGCGCCGCATTCCGGCACGTCTGCTCGGCGTCGGTATCCGACCCGAGCACATTCGTACGCCGCAGGCGGCGCTGAACGTGTAAGCTCGTGGTGGCGCCGCGAGTCGCTTGCGCTCCTCGCAAAGTCCGAGTCCTCAACTGCGTTGCTGCAGCTCCGCGTCGGTACGGGCGAGAATTTCGACCAGGCGCGCTTCGGCTTCAGCGTCATTTTCCAGCCGCCTGCCAAGCGTGGCGCGTAAATGATCGAGCGCCGCTTCGACCAGCGGCGGTAGGGACCCGCGCTCCTCGCGTTCGCCCCGGGCTGCCCGGCGCCAGCGATTGACCCGCTCGCCGAGCGCGGCCAGGCGGTCGAGCACCACGTCGACCAGATCGCGATTGCTTTGAAGGTAAGCGCGGCCTTCGTCGGTGATCGTGTAGAGCTTCTTCGAGCCCTCGGTTGAGGCGGTGACGTAACCCGCTTCCTCCAGATAGGTCAGCGTCGGATAGACGATGCCGGGGCTCGGTGAGTACCAGTCCGAAGTTTTCTCTTCGAGCAGCTTGATAATCTCGTAGCCGTGGCGTGGCGCCTCGGCGATCAGTGCCAATGCGACCAACCGCAGGTCGCCTTGCACCAGCATGCGGCGGGCGCGCATTAAATCCTCGCCGCCCTCGCCAAAGCGGTCGCCAAATCCGCCATGGCGTCCGCCGCCAAAGCCGCCGAAACGACCTCGGCGCCGGCCGGCTGCCCATTTTCCTTCGTGGGAATGACAATGTCCGTGCATGGAATACTCTCCGTTGATTACGATATATCTTCAGATAGATCATAACATACTACAACACAAGATATATCTTTAAAAATCTTTCTTGTCTGAATCTCTTTATTTTTCAATGGATTAAATCCGCCACGTGAGGGTTTCAAATGGCATTGAGCTCTTCTTCGAACGTTGAAATAAGATCCCGCGCACGCCTCGGCCGAGAAAGCTGGGTGCATTTGGCGATAGACTGTCGCGATGTTCGCCACCTTTTTCCATGAGCTGCGCGCGGCCGGCGTGCCGGTGACCTTGCGCGAATATCTGACGCTGATGGAGGCGATGCAGCAGGATTTGGCCGGCCGGCGGGTCGAGTCGTTCTATTATCTGTCGCGCGCGGCTCTGGTGAAGGACGAGCGCAACCTCGACAAGTTCGACCGCGTGTTCGGCCATGTGTTCAGAGGCCTCGATCTGATCGAGCCGGCGCTCGCTGCCGAAATCCCGATCGAGTGGCTCAAGAAGCTCACCGAAAAATACCTCACCGAAGAGGAGAAGAAACAGATCGAGGCGATGGGCGGCCTCGACAAACTTTTGGAAACGCTGCGCCAGCGCCTCGCCGAGCAGAAGGGCCGCCACCAGGGCGGCAACAAATGGATCGGTACTGCCGGCACTTCGCCGTTTGGCGCCTACGGCTACAACCCCGAAGGCATACGCATCGGCCAAGACAAAAACCGCAACTTCCGCGCCGTCAAAGTGTGGGACAGGCGCGAGTTCAAGGACTTGGCCGGCGACGTCGAACTCGGCACCCGCAATATCAAGATCGCGCTGCGGCGCCTGCGCAAATTCGCCCGTACCGGCGCGCCCGAGGAACTCGACCTCGACGGCACCATCAAGGGCACCGCGCACAAGGGCTATCTGGATATCCTGATGCGACCCGAGCGCCACAACACCATCAAGGTCCTGCTGTTCTTCGACATCGGCGGCTCGATGGATTGGCACGTCAAGGCGACTGAGGAATTGTTCTCCGCCGCACGCAGCGAGTTCAAGCACATGGTGCATCTCTATTTCCACAACTGCCTCTATGAGAGGGTGTGGAAGGAGAATGCGCGGCGCTGGAAGGAGACAACGCCCACATGGGACGTGCTGCACACCTATCCGCATGACTACAAGGTGATCTTTGTCGGCGACGCCGCGATGAGCCCTTACGAGATCGTCGCGTCCGGCGGTTCGGTCGAGCACTTCAACGATGAGCCCGGCAGCGTGTGGATGGAGCGCGTCATGCGCATCTATCCATCGGCCGTATGGCTTAATCCAGTTGCCGAGCACGAATGGGAGCTGACGCCCTCGATCCGCATGATGCGGCAGATCATGGGCGGGCGGATGTATCCGCTGACGCTGGAGGGGTTGGACGCCGGGATGCGGGAGTTGGGGAGGTGAGGTCCGTGACTAAGAAGCCAAGCCGCAAGACGCTCTCATTCGCCGAGGCCGAGGGTAAGATCAGATTTTCCTCGCTTTTGGAGTGGGGAAAGCTCGATCAACGCGTTCGTGCAGATTTGTGGAACTGCCTATTCTCGTTTTCGACGAGCATATTCAGACTGGGATGATACTCAACGAAGGCGAATTGTTAGCTGATGGAACGTCCTATCTCCCTCCATTAATCGACATTTTGCGCCATGAATTTGTGCACAGGCGACACGGTTTTCTCAATGATTTCATTGAACACTATCCTAATAAAAAGATGTGCCTAGATGGCCTGTCGGCCATATTCCGGCAGTGGGATTATATCGAGTTGTTCGACTTTCTGACGTTCTTTCTTCGCGACGACGAGTGTCCTCAGGATGTTATCGACTTGGTGGCTGCAGCGCTGGATAAACCGTGGAGTCCCTATCGGCTTATCCTAAAGCCTTCAACGGTCATCCCTGCGATTTCAAAGCAACAGGCTTCGATAGTAAAGCGTGACCTTGGCGTGGTATTTGATTCGGAGTTTGACGGTGCCAAAACTCACCTACAAGCGGCGCTTGATGCATTGAACAAAGAACACTTTAGGGACGTTATTCGAGAATCAATACATGCGGTCGAAAGTGCGATCCGCGATTACACTGGCGACGCGGCATCGACGCTGTCAAAAGGCCTAAGGAAACTCGCTGGGCGAAGTGGCGCTCACAAAGCGTTGCTGGATGCATTTGAAAAACTCTACGCGTATACCAGCGACGAAAAAGGCATCAGACACTCGCTGCTTCTTGCTGAAAATCAAAACGTCGGATTTGACGAGGGATTATTTTTTGTCTCGGCTTGTAGTGCCTTCATCGCGTACCTCTCGTTGAAGGCGAAGAAGCCGAACGTACAGGCCGGCTAAATTCACGCCGCCTTGCTTCTCGGTCTGATTGCCCTGAGCTTCTCGCCTATCTGACGTCGGCGTGCCATCAGGTCGTGGTCAGCCTGCAATTGCAGGAAAAATCCATCGCTGAGGCCGAAATAGCGGGCGAGCCGCAAATCGGTGTCGGCGGTGATGGCGCGCTTGCCCAGCACGATTTCGTTGATGCGCCGCGGCGGCACGCCGATCGCGCGCGCCAGCGCGGTTTGCGACAGTGTCATCGGCTGCAAAAATTCCTTGAGCAGGATTTTGCCCAGATGCGGATTGGGCAAAAGCTCAGCCGTGGCGATCGGCGAGTTCGACATCGTCTGCGTCTCCTTCAGTCCAGCGGAAGCAGATGCGCCACTGCCAGCCAGTCGTCGTCCTCCAGCGTGTCGGCGATCGGCACTTCGCCGATCTTGCGGCCATGCTGATCCATGATGGCGACGAACCAGCTGCCCCATTTCCAGCCGGGCATCTTCTCGCCCCGGCGCAACTGATCGGCGAGTGCCACGGCGTCCGCACGAGCGCCGCCGCATTGCCGGGCGGGTCGATGCCGTGGTGATTGGTTAGAGCATTCCTGCCGTCGGTGAGATGGCAATAGTAGCGCGGCATCGGGGCATTGGGCGGTAAGTTAGGCCAATTCTACCCTCAGCGTTCGTCCCACGGCCGTTGCAGCGCGCCTCAGCGTCGCGAGCGTGACCGAGTGATTATTGCGATCAAGCAGGCGGTCAAGCTGCCGTCGGCTCGTTTTCATGCGCGCAGCCATTTCGGTCTTACTTAGGTGCTGTTTGTTCATTGCGACCTTGATCTGGTCGGCTATAATTTCTTTGACCGCTAGGTCCTCCGAGTCGGCCAGCAAGCCCTCGCTAGCGAGGAATTCGTCGAACGTCTCGCTCCGATCGATTGATCCTTTCTTCCGACTTTGGCGAGTTTTATTTTTCATCTTGCGATCTCCTGTTTGCGCCGCAGTGCAAGCTCGATATCTCGGATGGGTGTCTTTTGCGATTTCTTTTCAAATCCGTGCAGCAGGATCATCTCTCCGCGAACAATGCAAAAGATCACCCTCACGCGCCGTAATCTTCTTCGACCGGTCTATCATGGCCGGCCATTGTGTCAAAAATGGCACACTTACGCAATGAGGAATTTTTCACGCCCGCCGAGCAATTCGACTTACCAGCGTACACGGCCATCACCGCCGCGACGTGGCGCCTGTGACACAAACCCACCTTCCGAATCGCCGCGGAAGCTTTATATTGGGGGCCTTCGTCAACAACCGAAAGGAGGTGATCCAGTGTCTCATTGTCTATCGCCGCGGTCGCCGGCATTCGTGAACTGGATCTTGGCTTCTTTCTCGGCGTCTGCCGAGGTCCTCGCCTAGGTGGTCTAATCCACCACCGGGCTCACGCGCGTAAGGCGGACGATCGCCTACGCAACCGGGCCACGGCCTGACAATGGAAGGGCTGCCCTGACCGGGCGGCCCTTCTTTGTGTTTGACGCGGCCGATCGAAATCTGTCACCCGCTCG
>JASHRW010000306.1 GCA_030037065.1 Xanthobacteraceae bacterium | reverse complement strand
AACGGCACATCGAGCGAAGGATAATTCTTGAGCGTCGCGGCGACGACGAGATCGGCCGCGTCATCGAGCCGCTCAAGATCGATGCGGAAATTCGGCAGCTTGTCTTCAAGCCCGAGCGCCAGCATCCGCTTGGCGCGCGTGCGCACCGCCGCGGCATTCAAAAGCGAAAGCGCGGCGGCCGTATCGGCGTTCATGATGGGTGTCGAACGAAATCGGCGCTCAATACTTGTCGAGCGATCGGCCGGTCGTATCGGCGACTTCGGCCGGCGGTGGCGGCTCGGGCGAAAAATATCCGGCGGCCTTTTTGGCGGCCATTTCCACGTGCGCGTCGGCCGGCACCAATTCATCGGGCAGCGCCACACGTTCGACCACCTCGACGCCCTGGCCGACCAGCGCATCGTATTTCATGTCGCTCATCGATACGAAACGGTCGATGCGCCGCAGGCCGAGCCAATGAATGGCGTCGGGCATTAATTGCTGAAAGCGGGCGTCCTGCACGCCGGCGACGCATTCGGTACGCTCAAAATAGGCGCTGGCCACGTCGCCGCCTTCCTGGCGCTTGCGCGCGTTGTAGACCAGGAATTTGGTGACCTCGCCAAGCGCGCGGCCTTCCTTGCGGTTATAGACGATGACGCCGAGGCCGCCCTCCTGCGCGCCGCGCGCGCATTCCTCGATGCCGTGAATGAGATAAGGCCGGCAGGTGCAAATATCCGAGCCGAACACGTCGGAGCCGTTGCATTCGTCGTGCACCCGGCAGGTGATCCTGGTTCTGGAATCGCCAAGTTTGCCGAGGTCACCGAACAGATAAATCGTGGTGCCGCCGATCGGCGGGAGGAAAACATCCATGTCCGGCCGCGTCACCAGTTCGGGAAACATGCCGGCGGTTTGTTCAAACAAAGTGCGGCGCAACAGCGTTTCGGCGCAGCCGAAACGCTGCGCGATGGCGGGCAGATACCAGACCGGATCGATGGCGATTTTGGTAACCGCGATACTGCCGTTCTTGTGCACGATGTCGCCGTCGGCTTTGAGCCGGCCGGCGGCAATGGCGCTCTGCATTTCATGCAGATCGAGCCGCGCCTTGGTGACGGCGATGGTCGGGCGGATGTCGACGCCTTCGGCGATCTCGGTCTTGAAGGCGTCCGCGGCGAGATGCCCCCACGGATCGAGCGACACAATGCGGCCGGCTTCGCTCCATTGCGCGAAGGGACCGATATCGACCGCCGGATGCGTGTTGGTGAGGTCCGGCCGGCGGATCGGATCGAGCGCGCCTGACGACACCGCGAGCGCGCGGTAGAGCGCATAAGAGCCGCCGTGGCTGCCGATGGCGTTGCGGTCGGAAGGCCGCGACACCGTGCCGATGACGGGGCCGCGTTCGCGCACGGTCGCCGCGCCCCAGCGGATCGGAAAGCGCGGCTTGCCGCCGGGTTCCGGGTGCGAGGTGATGCGGATGTGATCGGGGCGGTTCGAGCGATTCATTTCACGAATCCAAAAAGCCATCGGCCCGCCGCTAAGGGCGGGCCCGACGCTTGAATTTCAGAGCTTTCTTGCGGGCTCCGTAACCCAGACCGCCCGTCCGACTTATATAGCAAATCCGGGTGCCGCGCGCAATAAAACCGCGCGGCCCACGTCCTCTCAATCGTTGTTTGCTATTGCTTGCGCCATTTGGTGCCGTCCGACCAGTCGATCGAATGGTCGGGCCGGATGATGCCGAGTGAATTGAACGTGCCGGCGGCGCTGATGGTGGTGCTGCTGGTCAGCGTGGCGTCCGCCATTGCGCCGTTGTCGCCCTTGATCTGCAGCTTGTTGCCGGACTGCGAAATTGAGGGCGAGGCGCCCGGCCAGGTGCACGGATCAGGATTGGGGCTGCACTGGTAGGTGCCGGCGAGGTCCGGAGGCGAGGCGCCTTGCGCTTGGGCGCGGCCGATGAGCGCCAGCGCGCCCAAGGTGGGGAGCGCCACCGTCCACAAAACGTTTTTTTTCCCGGTTGCCTTCGGCATCGTCTTCCTCCCGTGAAATTCGTGCAAGCGCAAGCCCCCACGCCCCATCATAGCGACAGCCCGCCCGCTTCGTCACTGTCCATAAAGTGCGCGCAGATTATTCGCCTTGTCGTGGGGCGTCCATGTGATGTTGGCGATCTGCCATTCATTCTTGTTCTTGACGAGGTCGAGCACCACTGTTTGCGCCTTGCCGGAATTCTTGAATTTGACCGTCGCGCTTGCCTTGTCCGCGCCGGTTTCGCGCACGGCGATGCTGACGGCGGGGATGTCCCAGTCCTGTGCATCGACGAACGGATCGAAATCCAACACGCCGACTTCGCTGCGCCGCGCCGCCTCGAATTGGTCCTTCATGATCAAGTCGGCAAGCGACGCCACGAAATAGCGCCGTACCGGACGATCGCCGTCGAGCGAGATGCCGTTGCCGTTCTTGCCTATATAGGCGTGATAGATGGCGGCCACGAAGTCGTGCGCGGAAGTGCCGGCCGCCCGTGCTTGTCCGGCGAGGACGGCGAAGGCCGCGCCGAGAATTGTTTTGCGTCGCGTCAGCATGATGGTGATCCGTCGCTGCCAAAGAAGGCTATACCAGTTATGAGATCGGGGCCTTACAATGGCAACGGCCCCGCGGTCGCATTGGTGGCGCGGCGAAAGCGGCAGGACTTGCTAGGAGCACTTGCGGCAAGGCCGGCAGCGCCAGTTCGGCAGCCCTTATTGCAAGGCTTGCGCCGCCGCAGCCTAAGGGGCATGAACGCCACCGCGAAGGAGTGTAGCTCAATTGGCCAGAGCACCGGTCTCCAAAACCGGGGGTTGGGGGTTCGAGTCCCTCCACTCCTGCCAGACTTCTGCCAGAGGTAAATTATTGATTTTTCAGTTAAAAAAGACAAGGGCGGCACGGCCTAACGGACAGGTATGAACCAAGCAAACTTTATTGACGTGTTGCGGACCTACGACGCCGCGCTACGCGCAAGTGGTGCGACAGCCCTTTATATTTTCGGATCACGCGCGCGCGGCACTGCGAGACCCGAAAGCGATCTCGACCTGTTTATCGACTATGATCCGGCGGCGAAGGTTCCGAACTTGTTTCGTCTCATGCAGATTGAGGACGATATTTCGAGGGCACTTGGTGTTTCAGTCACCATCACCACGCGAGATGCGCTGCATCCGCTGATGAAGCAAAGCATCGAACGGGACGCTGTTCGGGTTAGTTGATGCCGCGGGATCCGACGATCGCCATACGCGATTGCTTGGCGGAGATCGTGGTTCTGCGCGAGATCGCGGCGCGCATAACGCTGCAAACCTTCCGCAGCGACCCGATTGCGCGCCGAGCCGCTGCCTATGCCATCCAGACCATTTCGGAGGCCGTGCGGCAAATTCCCAATGACTGGCTTGCCGAGTTTCCGAACGAGCCGTGGGAACAAATAAAGCGCATCGGCGACCGCATCCGCCACGAATACTTTCGGCTCGACGATGCCATCCTTTGACAGGTTATCAAAACCGACGCGCCAGCCTTGACCATGGTCATGGAAGCGATGCTCAAGAGGCACGCGGACAAATAGCCGACAGCGCACAGATGGGAACGCGACACCTCATCCGCTCCTCTCCGTCCGGCGCTTGTAGAAGCTGATGCCGCGCGGGGTTCCGCCCTATTCGCTGAAGGCGGAGTCATCGATCCCGTCAGGCACGGTGAATGAGGTGGGGGCACTAAGCCGGGGCACGGCGCAAGGATTACAGCTCAGAAACTGCCCCACTTTCTGCTAAGTCTCCAAAGATAAGGTTCAGGCCTCTCCACTTCTGCCATTTTCCGGACCACGGAGGACGGATGACGACGGGGCCTTCTTCGGTCCTCCGTCGTCGGTTCTCCGTCGTCTGTCCTCCGCTCCCTTGACGCTCCGGCCCGCTGGCAGTAAGTAACCCGCCATCGCCAGCGGCCCGGTTAACGGACTTCCGCGGCGAGCATATCCCCCAAAAAACGACCGCGGTGTCGGTCTCGTCCTTCAAGTTGGGCGGGGGATGTCTATTTGGTTCAATCGAGATGCCGAAGTTCAGCCCGTTCAAGTTCCTGCAGGAAGTGCGCGCCGAGGTTCAGAAGGTGACCTGGCCGACGCGCAAGGAGACGACCGTGACCACCATCATGGTGTTCGTCATGGTGGCCATTGCGGCGGTTTTCTTTCTTTTGGCGGATCAAATCATGCGTATCGCGGTCAGTTTCGTGCTCGGCATCAACACATGAGCGGGTTGAATTCGCCGTCCCAAATTCATGATCTGGACAGACCTGGATATCATGCCATGACGACGCGGTGGTACGCGGTCCACGCCTACTCGAATTTCGAGAATAAGGTCGCGGACTCGATCAAGGAGCAGGCCAAGCAGCGCGGGCTCGCCGGTCTGTTCGAGGAAATCCTGGTTCCCAAGGAAAAAGTCGTCGAGGTGCGCCGCGGTCGGAAGGTTCCCGCTGAGCGAAAGTTCTTCCCCGGCTACGTACTGGTGAAGATGGAAATGACCGACGAGGCCTATCACCTGATCAAGAACACGCCGAAGGTGACCGGGTTTCTCGGCTCCGACAACAAGCCGATGCCGCTGTCCGAGGCGGAAGTGCAACGCATCCTGCATCAGGTGCAGGAAGGCATCGAACGGCCGAAGCCCACGGTGTCCTTCGAGGTGGGCGAGCAGGTGCGCGTCTCCGACGGACCGTTCGCCTCGTTCAACGGCACGGTCGAGGAGGTCGACGAAGGCCGCTCGCGGCTCAAGGTCGCAGTGTCGATCTTCGGCCGCCCGACGCCAGTCGAGTTGGAATTTACCCAGGTGGAGAAACTTTAGTCAGATGACGGAGGACGGATGACAGAGGGTAGATCAAGAAAACGACACAGACTTAATCCGTCTTCTTTCGTCCGTCATCTGTCGTCTGAGAAACGTGGGAGGTGAGGCGGTCGCCAGCCGTCAAGAGCCGCACCACTGACAGGAGTGAAGCATGGCAAAAAAGATCACCGGATACGTGAAATTGCAGGTACCGGCGGGGGCGGCCAATCCGTCGCCGCCGATCGGGCCGGCGCTCGGTCAGCGCGGGCTGAACATCATGGAATTCTGCAAGGCGTTCAACGCGCAGACGCAGAAACTGGAGAAGGGCGCGCCGATTCCCGTCACCATTACGGTTTACGCCGACCGCTCGTTTTCCTTCGAAATGCGCCAACCGCCGGTTTCGCATTTCCTGAAAAAAGCGGCGAAACTGGAGAGCGGGTCGAAAACGCCGGGACGCGACATGGCTGGCTCGGTAACCAAGGCCCAGGTGCGCGAGATCGCCGAGCAAAAGATGAAGGACTTGAACTGCGACACGATCGAAGCGGCAATGCGCATGGTCGAAGGCTCGGCGCGTTCCATGGGGCTGGAGGTGAAGGCATGAGCACGCTTGGCAAACGCACCAAGGCTGTGCGCGAAGGCATCGACCGCGAGAAGCTCTATCCGCTTCCCGACGCGGTGAAGCTCATCAAGGAGCGCGCCAAGGCCAAATTCGACGAGACCATCGAAGTGGCGATGAATCTCGGCGTCGATCCGCGTCATGCCGACCAGATGGTGCGCGGCGTCGTCAATCTGCCCAACGGCTCCGGCCGTGCGGTGCGCGTCGCGGTGTTCGCTCGCGGTGCCAAGGCCGACGAGGCCAAGGCCGCAGGCGCCGACGTTGTCGGCGCCGAGGATTTGGTTGAGAAAGTCCAGGGCGGCAGTATCGACTTCGACCGCGTCGTCGCCACCCCCGATCTGATGCCGCTGGTCGGCCGGCTCGGCAAGGTTTTGGGCCCGCGCGGACTGATGCCGAACCCCAAGGTCGGCACCGTGACCATGGATGTCACCAACGCGGTCAAGGGCGCCAAGGGCGGCTCGGTCGAGTTCCGGGTCGAGAAAGCCGGCATCGTGCAGGCCGGCGTCGGCAAGGCCTCGTTTGCCGTGGAAAAGCTGGTCGAGAACATCATGGCGTTCGCCGACGCCGTGCAGAAGGCGCGCCCGGCCGGCGCCAAGGGCCACTTCATCAACCGCGTGGCGATTTCATCGACCATGGGACCGGGCGTGAAAGTCGAACCGGCGAGCCTGTTCCCCGGGGCGCAACAACCCCACTGAAAGCTTTCCGCTTCGTCTTCTGTTGGACGGGTTCGACCGCATGAGCCGGCGCTAAGGTGTCGCTCATGCGGAACCATTTTCGGTGGCCGGCATTATTGCCTGCATCCGGGGAGACGAGGACTTTGAAGACCCTCGCAGTCATAGCCTTGTGGCTCGTCGCCGCGTGTCCCGCGGCAGCGCGCGAAAAGCTGTTCTACGTTTCGTGCGCGACGGTACGCGCCTACGTGGCGCAGGTCGGCTTGGAGCAGGCGAGGGCGGTTGCTATCGCCCATGGCATGACGGCATGGCAGGAGCGGTTGGCAAGACGGTGCCTGGGCGAATGAAGCCACGGCACGCCCGCTGCTCAACCGGAGCCTCCCATCATGCCGCCGAGCGCTTGCCCCATAGCGTCTGCGTAGCGAGGCGTGCGCCTTCGACCAGCGATTTGAGCTTTGCCCACATGATCGAGGGATGAACGCGGCGCGCGAATGGGCTCTGCGCAAAGCCGCAATCGGTGCCGCCCATGACGTTTTCCCGGCCGACGATCTTTGCAAGCCGCACGATCCGTTCGGCCACCAATTCGGGATGCTCGACGATGTTGGTGGCGTGAGAGATCACGCCGGGGATCAGCACCTGGCCGGGGCGCAGTTTCACCGTCTCCCAGACGCGCCATTCGTGGGCATGGCGCGGATTGGCGGCCTCGAACGAATAATGGCCGACGCGCACTTTAAGCACGAGATCGATAATGTCTTTCAGCGGCACGTCGAAGGCGTGCGGGCCGTTCCAGCTTCCCCAGCAGATGTGATAGCGCGAGCGTTCTTCGGGGATGCCGTTGAGCGCGCGGTTGAGCGCATCGATGCGTAACTCCGCCCAGCGCCGGTAATCGGCCTTGCTCATCGGCGGCACCATGCGCTCGTACATGTAGGGCAGGAACGCGTCGTCGATCTGGACATAAAGGCCGGCGTCGACGATGGCTTTGTATTCACGGTGCAGCGCGTCGGCGAGCGCGAACAGATATGACTCTTCGTCCTTGTAGTGCTCGATCTTGGCGCCGGGCAGCGCGCTTGCCGGCGCGACCACCGGCAAAAAGGCGCGCAGCGACGGATAGCGGTCTTTCGCCTTGGCGACACCGGCCATCAGATTCTTGATGTCGCGGCCGACTTGTTTTTCGCCCACATAGGCGATCGGCCCGTTGACGACGACGCGGTTGCCGAGCCGCTTGGCCAGTCCTGTGGCGGCGTCGTATTCGGCATAAAACTCGGCAAAGGCCTGGTGGTCGCGGCCGCCGCCCATCGACGCCATCGGGTCGGCCATCTCCTCGGCGGTCGCGGCACGCACAGCGATGCCAGACAGCCGCTTGAAGATATAAAAGGCCCAGTTGACGCCCTTTGCGAACTCGCCGTCACTGACAATGTCGATGCCGGCGTCGGCCTGTTGGCGCACGACTTCGCCGATGGCTTCGGCGAGGCACGCCTCGAACGCGCCGTCGTCGTAAGGCTTGCCGTCTTCGATCGCGCGCCAGAATTCGACCAGCTTCGGCGGCCGGATCAGGCTGCCGACGTGGGTGGTGAGAATACGATCGACGTTTTCCCGCATGACGCTCCTGCCGCTCGGTCTTCCGGCGGCGACTGTGCCGGGGCCTGCAATTATGTCGGCACGCGGCCCTTCACGGCATTGGCTTTGGCTTTGTAGCTGATGCGGCCGTTTTTGTCCCGAGGCAGGCTTGCGCGCAGGTTCGACTTCAGTCGGTCGACGTCCGCTGGCGACATTTCGCGGATTTTCTTGACCACGAAGTTGACCAGCCCGGTTTGCGCGGTCCAATACTCGTCGAAATCGGCATAGGTGATATCGATCTCGATGACGCGCGAGGCAATGTCGGCAAGTCCCGCCGATTTGCAATATCCTTCCATCGCTTCCATGCGTGAATGGGCGTGGCCAGGCAATGGAGGAACGGCGATCCCCATCTGCTCCACCGCTTTGTTGAGGCGATCGCGCGGCGATCCCCCGTTAAAGAAGTCCCACATGTAGGCGCCGATCGTTCCGCCGGGCTTGGTGACGCGCTTGAGCTCGGCCACAGCCTTGTCCGGATTCGGAACGAAGGTGATGACGAGCGCCATCGCGCCGGCGTCGAATTTTTCATGCCCAAATGGCAATTCCAGCGCATCGCCGGTCTGGAAGTCCACGCGCTTCGCCGCCGGCGTCGTGCGCGCGTAAGCGATCTGCTCGGCCGAAGGATCGACGGCGCTGACGTGGCTGGGTGCGCAACGTTCGAGCAGAAGCTGCGTGAAGGCGCCGGTGCCGCATCCGACATCGATCCAGCTCAGTCCCTTTGGCAATGACAGCCAATCGATGAAGACTTCGCCAACGTCGCGCGTGATGCGCCGTGCCAACCGGTCGTAAGCCGCGCCGTCGGTGAAATACTTCGTATCCTCGGTGTTTTCGGCCATTCGTGCTCTCTCGACGCCGCAAGACATACGGAACTCGAAAAACCTTGCCAAGCGCTCCGGCAAAAGCCCTTGGCAAAACCAGCGGAAGCGGCTATATGGCGGCTATGGGCGTGCCGGCCCGGTTTGTCGGCACGCCTTTGTGCGCTTCACGAAAACGAAAAAGCAAGACCTCTTCTTAGCCCATCCTGCGTGGATTTCCTAAGAGGCGGTGGAACTTAGCGGCATTCGAAGGCGCGCTCCTGTCCAAGACTGCAGGTGCCGGAAACGGCTTAATTCGGCTCGTCCTGCTGCGGAAATCCAAGTCGGATTTTCGATAAGTAGGCGGGTTCTCGAAAGAGAGGAAGTGTCCCGCAGGGACACGTTCGAACCCGCATAGACGGGTGAAGACTTAAGGGCAGGGTATTGCCCTTCGGTTCTAACCTCGATGGCCCGGAACAGCCAAAGGCTGCGCCGGCGGGCAGGGTGTAAATGCCGTCCCCTCTGAGGGCGGCGCATCGACCCGGCGGCCTTTGCTTTGGCGGCCGCCAACCGGAGAGAGCACTTGGATCGCGCGGCAAAAAGCGAGCTCGTCGGCGCCCTTGGGGAGGTCTTTAAGACCACCAATGTTGTCGTAGTCGCTCATTATTCCGGCCTGACAGTGCCCCAGATGCAGACTTTGCGCCGGCAGATGAAGCAGGCGGGGGCCAGTGTGAAGGTCGCGAAGAATCGGCTGGCCAAGATCGCTCTCGAAGGCAGCGAAGTCGCCTCGATCGCCCCGCTGCTCAAAGGGCCGACGCTGATCGCCTTCTCGGGCGATCCGGTGGCGGCGCCGAAGGTTGCGGTCGATTTCGCCAAGACGAACGAGCGTTTCGTCATTCTTGGCGGGGCAATGGGCAAGACCGCGCTCGATCCGAACGGGGTGAAGGCGCTGGCTGCGCTGCCCTCGCTCGACGAGCTGCGGGCCAGGATCGTCGGCCTCATCCAGGCGCCGGCGACCAAGATCGCCCGGGTCGTCACGGCCCCTGCGGCCAAGGTGGCTCGCGTGGTCCAGGCCTATGCCGCAAAAAGCGGTGAAGGCGCGGCCGCCTGAGCAAACTGGCAAAACTTTAAGGTTAGAACCGAAGGACAAAGTCATGGCTGATCTGCAGAAAATCGTGGACGACCTCTCCGGCCTCACGGTGTTGGAGGCGTCCGAGCTTGCTAAGCTCCTTGAGGAGAAGTGGGGCGTATCGGCTGCCGCCGCTGTGGCGGTTGCCGCCGGTCCCGCCGCGGGCGGCGCTGCTGCACCCGCCGCTGAGGAAAAGACCGAATTCACGGTCGTGTTGGCAGCCGCCGGCGAGAAGAAGATCGAGGTGATCAAGGAGGTCCGCGCGATTACGGGCCTTGGGCTCAAGGAAGCCAAGGACTTGGTCGAGGGCGCTCCCAAGCCGGTCAAGGAAGGCATCAATAAGGATGAGGCCGGCAAGATCAAGGCGCAGTTGGAAAAGGCTGGCGCGAAGGTTGAGCTTAAGTAAGCAATGCTTACTTAAGCGAAATCCCCTGGCGAGCGGAGTGAGACCCGGGGATCCCGTGGAGTCGAAGACGTGGATGGCCGAGTTCGGCCGTGGTGCGGCGACCGGAGTGGAATATCGGTGGATCGTGCGATTTCGCCGCGAAATCACCGTGATCGCCTCCTGGCGGCGAGACCCGTTCGGCGGTTCGGAAGTGGCCGAATCGCCGCGAAAATAGGGCGTTCGACGCCTGTCCCGACGGTCGCGATGGATTGCGGCCTTCTGGAGAGTCGTCTCGATCGCCTCGATACCTCGAACCCAAGGCGGGTTCGGGCGCGATAGTGCGGACCGGCCGGTTCGGACGTCGCGTTTCGATTGAGCGAGAGGACATGATGGCGCAGACGTTTATCGGTCGGAAGCGCGTACGGAAGTTTTTTGGAAAAATCGAAGAAGTCGCGGAGATGCCGAACCTCATCGAGGTTCAAAAGGCGTCCTACGATCAATTCCTGCTGGTAAAAGAGCCCCAGGGCGGTCGGCCCAATGAGGGTCTGCAGGCCGTCTTTAAGTCGGTGTTTCCGATTTCCGACTTCTCCTCGACGTCGATGCTCGAATTTGTGAAGTACGAATTCGAAGCGCCGAAATACGACGTGGACGAGTGCCGCCAGCGCGGCATGACCTACGCGGCGCCGCTCAAGGTGACGCTGCGGCTGATCGTATTCGATATCGACGAGGAAACCGGCGCCAAGTCGGTCAAGGACATTAAGGAGCAGGATGTCTACATGGGCGACATTCCGCTCATGACCAACAACGGCACCTTCATCGTAAACGGCACCGAACGCGTCATCGTTTCGCAGATGCACCGTTCCCCCGGCGTGTTCTTCGATCACGACAAGGGCAAAACCCATTCGTCGGGCAAACTTCTGTTTGCCGCCCGCATCATTCCCTATCGCGGCTCCTGGCTCGACATCGAGTTCGACGCCAAGGATATCGTCTATGCGCGCGTCGACCGGCGGCGAAAAATCCCGGTGACGTCGCTGCTCTACGCGCTCGGTATGAGCGGCGAGGAGATCCTCAATACCTTCTACAAGCAGGTGCCCTATAAGCGCACCAAGGACGGCTGGCGCGTGCCGTTCGATGCCAACCGCCTGCGCGGCTACAAGGCGATCAACGATCTGGTCGATGCCGACACCGGCAAGGTGGTGCTCGAGGCCGGCAAGAAGCTTACGGTACGCCAGGCGCGCCAGCTCGCCGAGAAGGGCCTCAAGGCACTGCGGCTCACCGACGAGGAGTTGATTGGCCAATACATCGCCGAAGACTTGGTCAACATGAAGACCGGTGAAATCTACGCCGAGGCCGGCGAGGAGATCACCGAGAAGAACCTCAAGGTGCTCAACGAGCAGGGCTATAAGGAGCTGCCGCTGCTCAACATCGACCATGTCAATGTCGGCGCCTACATCCGCAACACGCTTGCTGTCGACAAGAACATGACGCGCGAGGATGCGCTGTTCGACATCTATCGCGTCATGCGTCCGGGCGAGCCGCCGACCATCGACACGGCCTCGACCATGTTCAACTCGCTGTTCTTCGATTCCGAGCGCTACGACCTCTCCGCGGTCGGCCGGGTAAAGATGAACATGCGGCTCGACCTCGACGCGCCCGACACGATGCGCGTTCTGCGCAAGGAAGACATCCTTGCGGTGATCAAGACGCTGGTCGATCTGCGCGACGGCAAGGGCGAAATCGACGACATCGATCATCTCGGTAACCGCCGGGTACGCTCGGTCGGCGAGCTGATGGAGAACCAGTATCGCATCGGTCTCCTGCGCATGGAGCGCGCCATCAAGGAGCGCATGTCGTCGGTCGATATCGACACGGTAATGCCGCAGGATTTAATCAACGCCAAGCCGGCTGCGGCTGCGGTGCGTGAGTTCTTCGGCTCCTCGCAGCTCTCGCAGTTCATGGATCAGACCAATCCGCTGTCGGAGATCACCCACAAGCGTCGTTTGTCGGCGCTTGGCCCGGGCGGGCTCACGCGCGAGCGCGCCGGTTTCGAGGTGCGCGACGTGCACCCGACCCATTATGGCCGCATCTGCCCGATCGAGACGCCGGAAGGGCCGAATATCGGCTTGATCAATTCGCTCGCGACCTACGCGCGGGTGAACAAATACGGCTTCGTCGAAACGCCGTATCGCAAAGTAAAAGACGGCCGTGTCACCGACGAGGTGATCTATTTGTCGGCCATGGAAGAAGGCCGCTACACGGTGGCGCAGGCGAACTCCGCCATCGACGCCAAGGGCCGTTTCACCGACGATCTCGTGGTCGTGCGCCATGCGGGCGACGTGCAGCTCATCCCGCCGGATAAGGTGGACTTCATGGACGTGTCGCCGAAGCAGCTTGTTTCGGTGGCGGCGGCGCTCATTCCATTCCTGGAGAATGACGACGCCAACCGCGCGCTCATGGGCTCCAACATGCAGCGGCAGGCGGTGCCGCTGGTGCGCGCCGAGGCGCCGTTCGTGGGCACCGGCATGGAGGGCGTCGTCGCCCGCGATTCCGGCGCTGCCATCGCCGCCCGCCGCACCGGCGTGGTCGATCAAGTCGACTCCACCCGTATCGTCATCCGCGCCACCGACGAGTCGGATCCGACCAAGCCCGGTGTCGACATCT
>JASHRW010000305.1 GCA_030037065.1 Xanthobacteraceae bacterium | reverse complement strand
CATTTGGTTTAGGCCGTTACTGATCGCTATACCGCCGTCTGCCGTTTATGAATTAGTTCTTAAGATGTGAACGCTATCTTTGCCGCAATTGTCTGCGCCCCGGAGCAGCTTCATGTCGCCGAATGCGATGGAGTCTGACGATGTCGTCTTTGTCGAACGACGGCACGACATTCGCATCATCGTCAGTATTCCGGGACGATATTCGCTTGCCGAGCGGCGAGACGCACACGGCCAACGGCGCGTTTTCTCGTGCCGCGCTGTCAATGTGTCCGCCCGCGCCATCGCGCTGGCTGCCCCCGTCATCGGGAAAACGGGCGAGCGCGTGATGGCCCACATCGAGCATCTCGGAAAGCTCGAAGGGCTCATCATGCGAGTCCTTGGCCAAGGGTTCGTGATGAGCATTTTGGCGAGCGATGACGAGCGCGACAGGCTGGCGGCCAAGATCGAATGGCTGGAGAATTACAAGAACCACGAGGCGCAGGACCAGCGCAGCCACGAACGCATGGTGCCAGCAGATCCATGTACGAAGATGATTCTGTCAGACGGGAGCACGGAGACCTGCCTTGTTCTCGATTTTTCGGTTTCCGGCGCCGCTGTATCGGCCGACACGGTACCGGAGATCGGAACGGCCCTGGCAATCGGCAAGGTTGTTGGGCGCGTGGTGCGCCACTTCGTCGGCGGTTTTGGCGTGCAATTCATCGAGCGTCAGAATCCGGACGTGGTCGAGTCCCTAGTTATTCGCAAGTGACTCCGCGTCCACCGGCCGCGACTTGCACCGGCCCGCGACCGCCGCGGGCACCATAAGCGATCGCGCGCTGTAGTCTGGCTTCGCGCCAGAACAGGAAGAACCCGGAGGCAACCACAATGGCCGATCCGATCAGCAGGCCGGCCGAAGGTACGTCGCCCCATATCAAAAAGCCAAAACCGATCGCCCATACCAGCATCAGATAATAGAACGGCGCCACCGCGGTGGCTGGCGCAAGGCGCAGCGATTGCGTCCAGAAATATTGGCCGATGGCGTTGGCAAAGCCGCTGCCGAACAGCATCAGCGCATCGATCGGCGCCGGCCAACGCCATCCGAACAGCAACAGGAACGAATGAAAGAACGCGATAGTCGTGAGTTGCCAAATAAGGAGCGTATTCGCCGATTCGGTTCTGGTCATGCCGCGTACCGCAACCGTGACGCTGCCGTAGATCACGGCGTTGCCGAGCGCGTACAGGGCACCGAGAGTGAACGAGTTTCGGCCGGGATCGGTGACGATGAGCACGCCGGCAAATCCGATCAACAAGGCGGCCCAGCGGGAGAAAGTAGCGCGCTCCTTGAGCCAGATGATCGACACAAGCGCGGCAAAGAGCGGTGCGGAGAAATTGATCGATACCGCCCCGGCCAGTGGCAACAGGGTGAAGGCAAGCGCGAACAAGGTCTGCGATGTCGCCTGCGACAGCCCGCGGACGATGTGGTCGCGCGGCCGCCGCGTTGCAAAAACCGAGACTCCGCTCATCGGCAACATGACGGCGCCGCAGACGACGAGCGAAGATATTGAACGGCAGAACACCACCTCGCCCACCGGATAGATGCCGACCTGCCATTTGGTCAGCGCCGAGGCAGTGGAAAACATGATAGTCGCCAGCACCATGCAGCCGATGCCGCGCGGCACGTGATCCTGGTGGAGCTTGAGCGCCTCGCGCCCGGTGCTCGCCGCGTCGCGAGCGTCAAGCCGGCCTGTTTCGGCCGGCAGATCGGCGATGCGTTTGTCCATCCTGGCGCCCCTCGGCCCAACGGAAGCATTGGTGGCGAGCCCGATCAAGCTGCATGGAGCACGCGCGCTCCGCATCGGTGCGTGACCGGACGCGCGAGGCGCGTGGCAAAGGAACATTCGGCTAACCGGCGTGTTCACCAGTCGAGGAGGCCTTCCCGGCTCTTCCCTCAGCAGGAGTGCCCCAAAATGTGCGATTACAGTCTGCATCTCGTCGCTTCCCGGTCGGCCAAAGTCGGCGACAAGCTGGTGGCGACGGATTTTGCGCGTTCGATCACCCGCGGTTTCTCCGCCGTCGGCGAGCCTGATGTAGCGGTTTGCCTGCTGCCCGGCACCGAGATCGCGTTCGAACACGAGGTCCAGTACGACCGCGCCTTCAGCCTGTTCGGCAAGGCCCGCGTCGAACACAAAGTTGCCCGCTTTCGGCAGGTCAACATGGACGACCCGCACGTCCATCACGACGCGCTCGAATTTCCGGGCGGACAGATCGTGATGGTGACGCGGCTGATGCCCGGCCAGCGCGCTACAGTGCTGCAACTGCCCGCTTCTGCGCATGATCGCGAACGTACCAACGCGGCAGCGTCAGATCCCATGCGCGAGATCGAGCCGGTTACCGAGTAGGCGGCGAGGTGTGCGGGCAGACGCCCGTACACAGGACGGCAATTGATTGTGAAGCGGTGAAGCGCGTGCCTCACCGCGCGAGAGCGGCGCTATTTTCGGCTTTGCCCCGACATACCGGGCACACCTTAAGGCGCGTGCTTGCCGTGAGCGATGATAATCGCAGCGTGCCCATCGTCCCAGGCACGCGAAACGCGCGTCATGCCGGCCTCCTGCATCGTCCCGATGTGGGCTTCAATGCCGCCATGCTGCTGGAACAGATCGTAGTCGAGAAACGGCGCGCCTCGCTTAAGCAGTGCCGCGATGCCGCGATAGCATGTGGCGATCTTATCCAGAGAGCGCAGATTGTGGATCGCGATGGCCGAGACGATCAGATCGAACGGCCCACCGACCCGCTCGCTCCAGTGCGGATCGGTGAGATCGGAGAGCACGAACGATAATTGCCCAAGCGATTCTGCCAAATTCTCCCTCGCCCGCGCCAGCATCAAATCGGAATAATCCTGCAGGGTCACGCGCGCGTTGGGATAAGCGCGCAGCACCTCCTCCGTCACGAAGCCATAGCCGCCGCCAATATCGAGCACCGCGAACGCCGCGTCGCGCGGCAGCTTGGCGAGGGCGATCATCTGTCTGATGCGCGGCCGCCGCTCGTCGTCGCGGCTTTCGTCGCGCTTGATCCATTGATCGACATAGTCTTGCGAATGCCAATCATGCAGCGCGTAACCGTGGTCGTGCGAATGGCCGTGCTCGTGATCGTCGTGGTTTTCCGTCATTACCGATGTGCTCCATCTCTTGCGATTATGTGATAGCACGTGAAGCTCAGCGCGCGGCGCGCAAACGCTCGGTCTCCCGCAGATCGAGCCGGCCTTGCGCGTCGACCGCGACGCGGTAATCGCGCCGTGCCTCGGCCGCGCTGATCAGCCCGTCGAGCACGTCGTCGAGCACAGCTTGCGGATCGCGCGCGCGCGGATCGCCCAAACCGCCGCCGCCCGGCAGACTCAAACAAATCGCATCGCGTGCCGGCACGGTCTGCCGCCCCTTGGGCCGGATCGGTCTGCCGGAACGCAGCGCCACCGCGCCCGCCGCCCCTGCTCCACCGCCGTCGCGCCCGCGCGCCGGATTCTTGACCCGCTCGAAATTGCACAGGAGCGCGACCGGATTGGCGCCGGCACCGCCGATCTCGATCGATTGTCCAAGCCCGCCACGGAATTTTCCCGGCCCGCCCGAGCTGTCGCGAAATTCGCGGCGATAGAAAATCACCGGAGCGATGCTTTCAGTCGCCTCCACCGGAATGGTGCGCACGCCCGACGGAAAAGAAGTGGCGGAAAGCCCGTCCTTGCCGGGTCGCGCGCCGGTGCCGCCGCAATGAAAGATCACCGTCGAGAACAGCGGCAGATCGTTGGCGTCGGTACCCTCCTCGACCTCATCGACCAGCGAACCGCCGCCGAAAATCTGCGGGTTCCACAGCGAGGACGCGCCTTCGGCCGGCACGCCGCCGCGCACAGCTTGATGCAGGCAGCCGGACACAACATCGGGCAACATCTGTCCGACAGTGTGCCGGGCAGCCACCGGCCATGGCCGCTTGGCGTTGAGCACGCAGCCCTCAGGCGCGCTCACCGTGATCGGCGCCAGCGAGCCGGCGTTATTGGGCACGTCGGGCGCGACCAGACATTTGACGCCGAAGGCGGTGTAGGCAAGGCAATAATTGAACACGACATTGATGCCATAGGCCGAGGCCGGCGAGGTTCCTTCAAAATCAACATGGATGCCATTCTCGGAAATGGTCAACGCGGCGTTGAGAATCAGCGGCCTGTCATAGCCATCCATAGTCAGCGTGTTGCGGTAGGTGCCGCGCGGGAGATTGCGAATGCGCGCAAGCGTCGCCTCATGCGAGGCATCGACGATCTGGTCGCCGAGACGGTCGAGGTTGGCGATCTCGAACTCGTCCATCATTTCGATCAGCCGTCGGCTACCCTCATCGTTGCACGCCGCGCAGGCATAAATGTCGCCTTCGACCTGCAGCGGTTCGCGCACATTGGCGCGCACCAGCCGCAATAAGTCCTCGTTCATACGGCCTTCTCGGGCGAGCGGCATGATCGGGATCGACAGTCCTTCCTCGAACACCTGACGGCCGTCCGGCCCCATGCCGAGCCCGCCAATGTCGACGACATGGATCGTGTTGGCGAACAAGCCGACGGCTTGCCCCCGATAAAAGCTCGGAGTCACCACAGTGATATCGTGCAAATGCCCGGAGGTGAGCCAAGGATCATTGGTGATGTAGTGATCGCCGGGCTTCATGTCGACGAGCGGATAGACGTCGAGAAAATACTTCACCGCGTTGGCCATCGAATTGACGTGACCCGGCGTGCCGGTGATAGCCTGTGCGAGCATGCGACCGTGGCGATCGAACACACCGGCCGACAGATCGCCCGCCTCGCGCACCGAGGTCGAGAACGCCGTGCGGATCATGGTCTGCGCCTGCTCTTCGACCACCGCGATCAGACGACTCCACATGATCTGCTGGTGAATTTGAGCCAGCGCGGCGTTGGGGCGGGCGATCATCGTTCAATCCTCGCGAACCTTCAGCTCAATATAGCCGAAGCGGTCGATGCGTGCTTCGAATGCCGGGCTTACGATAGTGGAGGTCTCGTCTTCGGCGATCACTGCGGGTCCGACAATCCGCATTCCCGGTGCAAGATCGGATCGCCAATAAATCGGCGTGTCGATGAATTTGCCGCTATCAGGGTCGAATACGCCGCGATACGAAAGCGGCTTTGCCTCCGCCTGATGTTCTGCGGCCTCCGCAGCCAGGCGACCCTCTGACGGCGCGCGCAGCGAAACGACCCAACTGAGAATCTCGATGTCAACGCCGGGAATCGAGCGGCTGTAGAGCCGCCGATACGCCGCTTCAAACAATTCGCCCAAGATCGATCGATCGTCGCCCGTGAAGTCGCGCACTGGAAGTTCGACCGCGATTTCGTGGCCTTGCCCGCGATAGCGCATGAAGGACGAGCGCTGCTCAGTGAGTTTGGCGCTCGGTGCGCCTCGGCGCACCACCTCTTCCGCTTCAGCACGCATGTCGGCGAGGAGTCGATTGGCCGCATCCGGATCGAACTCCGACAACCGTATGAGGCGACCGCGTACGATTTCGTAGGCGACCGGCGCGCGCAACAACCCGACCGCGGAACCGACGCCCGCATTGGCTGGGATGAGTACGCGGCCGATTCCGAGTTTTTTGGCAACGCGCGCGGCATGCAGCGGCGCGGCACCGCCGAACGCGATCAGCGTTCGCGCGCGCAAATCCTTGCCGCTCTCGACGGCGTGCACGCGCGCGGCGTTCGCCATGTTCTCATCGACCATCTCGCTGATGCCGAGCGCGGCGTGATCGCATGTCAGTCCGAGCGGCGCGCCGATCCGCTCGGCGACCGCGCGTCTCGCACTGGCGGCGCTCAGCGCGATTTTACCCCCGGAAAATTTCGCCGGATCGATGCGGCCGAGCACAAGGTCGGCGTCGGTGACCGTCGGCTCGTTGCCACCCTGCCCGTAGCAGACCGGTCCAGGCTGCGCCCCGGCGCTGTCCGGACCGACGGCGATCCGCTTGAGCGCATCGAGCCTGGCGATCGAGCCGCCGCCGGCACCGATTTCCACCATTTCGATCACCGGAATCCGCAACGGCAGGCCGCTGCCTTTGAGGAACCGATAAATCCGCGCTACTTCCAGAACGCGTGCGGTTTGCGGCTGCGCCTTGTCGATCAGGCATATCTTGGCCGTCGTGCCGCCCATGTCGAAGGACAGGACTTGGTCGAGGCCGTGCTGGCGGGCGATGCAACTGGCAAAAATAGCACCAGCCGCCGGCCCGGATTCGATGAGCCGCACCGGAAAGCGGATCGCGGTCTCGACTGTCGTGACGCCTCCGCCCGAGGTCATGAGCAGCAGCGGACAGTCAAAGCCGGCGCGACTGAGTTCGCGCTCAAGCCCTTTCAAGTAACGCCCCATCAGCGGTTGGATATACGCATTGGCGCAAGCGGTAGAGAAACGCTCGTATTCCCTCATCTCCGGAGAAACGTCGGACGACAGCGTCACCGCAACACTCGGCAGGCGCCGCGCGACCGCTTCTCCAGTTCGCCGCTCGTGATCCGGATTGGTGAAGCTGTGGAGAAAGCCGATTGCTGCCGCCTCGATTTGCTGTGCGGCGAGCGTATCGATGGTGCGCTCAACGCCCGCCTCATCCAACGGCAGAAGCACATTGCCCTGTGCGTCGATGCGCTCGCGCACCGGCAGCCGCAAGCGGCGCGGCACCAAAGGCGGCGGCAGGTCGATGTTGACGTCGTATTGCTCGAATCGGTTCTCGTGGCGGATTTCGATGACGTCGCGAAAACCTTCGGTGGTGAGCAGCGCGGTCTTGGCGCCCTTGCGCTCGATCACCGCGTTGGTGGCAAGCGTCGTGCCGTGAATGATCAGGGCGACCTGCCGCGGCTCGACGCCGGCAGATTGCGTCACTGCATGCAGCGCCGCGAGCACGCCGTTTTCCGGCGCGCCCGGCGTCGTCAGAGTCTTTGTGGTAAAGCGGCGTTCGCCGACTTCAAGCGCCACGTCGGTGAACGTGCCGCCGATGTCGAGGCCGAGACGGATTGCAATGGAAGACGTCACGTCGGGACTTTCAGCAAAGCCTGGCGCGCTCGGAGAGATTCGAACTCCCGACCCCCAGATTCGAAGTCTGGTGCTCTATCCAGCTGAGCTACGAGCGCACGCGGCGCACAATAGCGGTTCCGGCGCAAATGTCACTGTCGCGCCGAATGTTCAGGACAGATGAATGCAACGGGACGTGCTTTCATCCGCCGACCCTCGGCTGCGCCGTCTCAGGCATTTCTGGTTCCCCTGCAAGCAGGAGACCAGAACTCCGCTAGGAACAACAATCATGGCGCTGCGGTTGTCCCAGGTAATACAGGAGGCGCATCATGCTTCAATATCGCAAAGCAACCGGTCCATTTCGGCGCGAAACGCCCGAGGATCTCAATGCGCGCGACAGACGCATCGCATGGGCCTGGATTGCGGGCGCCTTGGCCGCCGTTATCCTGCTCGCTTTCGTCGTCGACGTAAGCCAAGGCCATCCGCCGACGCTCATGGGACCGGACATGGCATCCAACAGCCCGCCGATGATACACGAAACGGTGCCAAACGGCCCGGCAAGTCGCGCATACATGCCGGCACCGATGAATCCCGCCAATCCACCGCCGCTCAATCCGGCTCACCCGCAGCTCCAGCAATAGGACCACGTGACATATTGCGAGAATTACGGCCCCCGATTTGCCGGGCCGTTTGAGCTTCAACCCGTCAGTCGGTCGGCTCGCGCACGATATCGAGCGGCGCCCGCGTCACCGCCACACCTAGGGCCTCGTTCATGCGTACGACGTTGATCGTCCCGGCATATTCCGGAGAGCCGGAATAATAGGCGGGCACCGTTCCGCTGCCGACACGTGCGGCGCGATTCCAATGGCCGAGTGCGACGTAATCGGCGCCGGTCGCGTCGATCTCGGCGTTGCCGATGAGCCAAGACGGCCGGGGACCAGCGCTGCGGTCGGGAGCAGGCTGGTAATGACCATGCGCCACAGCAATTTGCCAACGCGTGCGGCGCGCAGGTCGTTGGTGCTGCATATCAAAAGGGATCATATCGGTGTAGTCGCGATGCGGGCGGCCCCAGATTTCGAGCGACAGCGAATCGAAAACAACGGATTCGTCGTGGGTGACGCCGATGACGAACAGATTTTGCACCGCCGCGAGCGCGCCGCCGCGATAGATCGCTTCGTCCACAGCCGGATCGTGATTGCCCGGAAGCAGCACAATCGGCAAAGCCGCGTCCGTCATCAGCGCTGCGGTGCGATCGATCAATGTCAGCGGCACGCGATGGCTGTCGAATGTATCGCCGGCGAGGATCATAACGTCAGCCTTGATGCGGCGCGCCGCATCAAGCACGCAGGCAAGTCCTGCCGCGCCGTCGCCGCCATGCAGCCGCGCCGTATAGTCGTGATCGATATGCAAATCGGAAGAGTGAACGATGATAATTTCGCGGGAAGGCAAAGGCATGAACGGACAACGTCGGCGGGTTATGCCCCTGCTCTAGCGCGAGCGCGGCACAGACGCCAGCCGCCCCCACGGAACGGCCTGCTCGCGGCATCGCGGCAAAGACTTAGCGATGACGACGGATCGCCTAGCGGTGCGGTTCGGTCATCGGCCGTTCAGGTCCAACTCCCAAACCGTCTTCCAACGGCCGTTTGAGTAGTCTGAACCGGTTCGGATCAAGACCCTGCGCCGGCGGTACCGCCGCAGGTTGGAGGGCGGGAGACAGCACATTTGCCGCCCGCAATTCGTCGGCCGAAGTGGCGCGCGGTCGGCTGACGCGGCCGCGCCACCGTTCGATCACGGCGGCGAGCGAACGGGCGTCGAGCGGCGCCTGCACGCCGCCTTGTTCGTCGCTCATCGTGTCGCTCCGCGGCAGCATCTGCGCCGGCACTTGCGCGAACTTAAGCCGCGTCGGCAGCGCCACGCCCTCGCCGAAGGCGAACGCTTCGCCGGTGCCGAGCGAAGGCAGAAACGCGAGCAGATTGGCGGCCGTATCGGCGACGGCCGATCGCAGCAATTCCTGGTCGCGGTCGTTGGTCATGCGCATGGCAAATAGCGTGCTGCACTGGGACAAGATCGTGGGATCAAGCTCGGCAGGCCGTTGCGTGACGAGGCCGAGGAACACGCCATACTTGCGGCCTTCCTTGGCGATGCGAGAGATGGACCGCCGGGTCGGCGCAAAGCCGACTGAGTGGTCGGCCGCCATGTAGCGGTGTGCTTCCTCGCAAACGACCAGAAGCGGCGCGCTGCCGTCGCTCCACAGTCCGAGATCGAACGCCATGCGGCAGGTGACGGAAACCAGCGCGTCGACCACTTCGGAGGGAAAGCCGGCGAGCTGCATGATGGTCATCGGTTTGCCGTTCGGCGGCAGCCGGAAAAGAGTCGCCAGAATTTCCGCCATCGTGTCGCCGCCGACATTGGCGTTCTCGAACATGAACGCGTAACGCGGGTCGTTGCAGACGGTCTCGATACGGGTCATCAGCTTGTGATAGACCATACGCGAGGCGCGATTTTCCAGCTTTCCCATCCGCGCATCGAGCAACGATAGAAGATCGGCGATGCGATAGGGCACCGGCACGTCCAACGTATAGCGGACGCTTGCCGCCTCGCCCGGTTTGGCGGCGAGCCGGCTGGTCAGGCCGATCTGCTGAGCATAGGACGATTTTGCCTGCGGAATCACTTCCGACAGGAAATCGACCTCCTCCTCGAGACCGGGTCGACCGCCAAAGAGCACATCGACGATCTCGTCGAAATTGAACAGCCAGAACGGCAGTTTGATGTTGTTGGGGTTGAGGACCAGCGCGCGCTCGCCGAAGCAGCGGCCGTATTCGTTATGTACGTCGAGCAGGAGCACTCGCAGATCCGGCCGCGCCTGCAGGATTTGCTGCAGCAAGAGCGTAATCGCACTCGACTTGCCGACGCCGGTGGTTCCCAGCACCGCAAAATGCTTGCTCAGCATTTCATCGACTTCGATCCCGGCCGGGATGTCCTCGTCCTGATGCAGGCGCCCGACTTCGATCATGCGCGAGCTGGAATTCTGGAAGATCAACCGCAGCTCGCGCGAGCCGATGAAGAAAACCGGATCGCCCATGCCTGGATATGAGGTCACTCCACGCTGAAAAGAGGCGACGCCAGTGTCGCTGGAGTGGATTTCGCCGATCAGATCCAGTTTCGCCACCGCGGCATCGTGGTCGTTTGTACTTGCTTCGGGTCGCATGGATACGTCGGTGATCAATCCCACGAGCAGCACCTTGCCAACGGCAACGCCGAGAAATTTGCCGACAGTGATACGCTTTTCTTCCGGCGCCTGCGGTGACATTGCCGGGATTCCGACGCTTGCTTGCGAGCCGTGTACGGAAAGAATGCGTCCGAGCAATTCAACTTGCGGCATTTGGGCGCCAATCGCTGCAGGATCGCTATTCGGCAAAGTCAATCTCCATTCGCAAAATTGCCGCTACTTGCAAAATACCGGCGCCTATCCTTTAGCGACTGCGGCTGGAGATTCAGTTAATGCATAGGCGGAAATTGCTTTATCCGTCTGTACATAGCAGGTGCAGTGCGTATCTAACGGGGGATTGCCCGGTCCTTGCTTAACCGGACGTTAGGCAAAACGGCCGATCGGACCTTTGTTCATCCGATCTCCCGAGAGTGAAGGGGCAACTTTCAGCCGCGCAACGGCGAACGGTTGCGCAAAGTTCCACCCCCACTGCGGGCGGCGCCGACGACGCGCCGGGACGGCACAAGCTCCTCCAGAAAGATCGGCTTGGCGAAATAGTAGCCCTGCGCGAACCTGATGCGGGTCGCCGCCTGCAGGTAGGCGACTTCCTCGAACGTCTCCACGCCTTCGGCGATGACCGTCATGCCCAGCGCCTCGCTGAGCGCCTCTATCGCCTTGAGAACGCTTTGGCTGCGCGGGCGCTGGTGAATGTCGGTAATAAACGAGCGATCGATCTTGATCTCGTCGGCGGTCACGTCGGTCAGCGTCGCCAGCGACGAATAGCCGGTGCCGAAATCGTCGACAGAAACGCGCGTGCCGATTTCGCGCAGCAGCGGCAGAAAGTGCGTCTGGAACTGGCTTTTGGCCATGAACGCATCCTCGGTCACCTCGATCATGAAACGGTTGGCATAGGTGGTCGCCTTCAATTCCTCGCAAAAGCCGCTCATGAATTTCGCGTCACCGGCCTGTTTCGCGGCGACGTTGATGCTGATGGTTGCATGTGGGCCAAAGGCATCATCGAGCAGGTCCATGGATCTGACGATCTCCGCGAGCGCCAGATAAGTGATATCGTCGATCAATCCAAGCTCGGTCGCGAGCCCGATGAATTCGCCCGGAGCCTGGATCACGCCGTCTTCGTCGCGCAAGCGGATGAGCGCCTCGACGCCGACGACTTCCAGCGTACGGATGTCGACTTTGGGCTGAAACGCGCAGCAGAAGCGGCCGTCGCGCACCGCAAGCCGCAGCCGCTGCTCCTGCGCCATGCGCGCCATCATCGCCCGTCCCATGTCGGAATCGAACAAAGCCGCAGCGCCTTTGGCGCCTTCCTTGACCCGATACATGGCGGTATCGGCCGCCCGGCGGAGAGTCTCGTAGCTCGCGCCGTGATCGGGATACACGCTCAGCCCGATAGATACCGAGGTGAGGATTTCGTAGCCGTCGATGAGAAAGGGCTCCTTGAGTTCCTTAAGAAGAGTGTTGATCTGATTTTCCAAAAACTCGTCGCTGTCGAGTGGATTGAACACCAACAAAAACTCATCGCCGCTGATCCGGCCGAGCAGGTCTGACGAACGTATCAGGCCGGTGATCCGTTGCGCCACTTTAAGCAACAATGCGTCGCCGACCGCGTGCGTGTAGTAGTCGTTGACGTGCTTGAAATTATCGATATCGAGAAAGGCCAAGGCGAACCGGCAACGCCCCTCGCTGCTCGTCAGCAATTGCCGGACTTGTCCCTGCAGCAATGTCCCGTTCGGCAAACCGGTCAAATCGTCGAAATAAGCGCGTTTGGATAATTCCACTTCGGCCTGCTTGCGCTCGGTGAAATCGAGCGAGGTCGAAAGCACAAGCGCGCGATCGAGAATGCGGACCGGTCTTTCGCAGACCAGAAGGGTCCGCTCGCCGGGCGCTCCCTGCGCAGCAACGACGCGCTCCTCCGTGGTGATTGCAACATCCTCGTTGGTCGCCTCGATGGAGTCTGCGGCGGCGTGCGCGGCGGCGGCGGCAACAACCGAACCGCCCTGTGCGCCGTGCAGCTTCACCGACATTGCATTTTCAAGTACGACCGCGCCGGCGTCCGACCGTACGCTCACGCCGATCGGCAACAGATCGATGATCGAATTGAGAAGGCCGACCGCGCGGCGCGCAGTATCGGCGTTACGCTTGGCCTCTTCAAGCAACCGGCGCAAATGCGAGTTTTCGGCGGCTTGTTCGGACTCGTCCATGCGGCTTGCTCGCAAATGCCGTCAATGTCGCCGCCAGCAAGCTTGGAGCTTGCCGCCGTCGAACGGAATATCGGTAAAGTCCAGTTTAAGGATGCGAGAAGAATGAAAATTTAAGAACCGCTAGGATACCCGCGGTGCAGGTCCGATAAACCACCCCTTCAACCTTCCGTTAATAATCGCGACACCTGCAAAACCGGGCGCCGGTCAGGCGCGAACGGCGTAATGTGCGCGCCTGATAGCCCCTACAAACTCAGCGCCGATCTCGTAGCCGAGCCGCCAGACCACGCGGTACGCCCGCTCGTCGGCGGCAAGCCCTTCCCCGGACAGCAGCAGCACGAAGTCATTCGGAACCTCGAAGCCCTCAACGTGCAGCCGCACGCCGCCGTCGGAAATATCGGTAATGAGGCAGTCGCGCGGAAGCGTTCCGGCAGCGACCTGGATCTTGGCCGTGCGGTTGAGACGACGCCGGCGCGAACGGCGCCTATCCGCAGTATTTCGCGAGCGCATGCGGCGTGTAGCCCTGTGTGCGGCCTCGTCCGATTTCGGCGACAGCCCCTCTCGGTCTAACCATAACGCGGCGGCCGTTGCCTCGGGCCTAAACGCTGCACCTGGATTTTTTCGGCATTTGCGCGAAATTTTCCGGTTTCAAGCAACGCTTGTCACCGCCAAGAACGGTCCTTGCTGTGGAACCCGGCCGCAGGGCGCTGAATTATCGTTAAGGAAACAACGACGACAGTGAACGTAAACATGGCCGACAAACAAAATGCGCGCAGCGCATCCCGCCACTCTGCAGCGATCCAGCCGGGGGGCAGCGCAACGCACGAGGCACAGCTTGCGGGAAAATTGCCACCCCGGGAGCGACAGCAGCCGGACCCGATATTGCAACTCAGCGTCGGGCAGCGGCTAGGCGCCGGCTCGGTCGCGCTCGCGGCGGTCGTCGCCGCAATCATTCTCGGCGTGGTGTTCTATGGCCTCAATAGTCCCGCTCCCAATGCACAACATGCAGGGGCATCGACGACGGCGTCGTCCGCGCCGGCGGCGGGAGGCAAAGGAGGCCCCGCCGCGCCGAGCGGACAACAAACCGGCAATACCGACCATAGTTGACCGGCTCTTGCGCTCCGTGGGCGCGTCAGCGGTCGAAGGCCGCATCGATCGGCACCCGATAGCCATTGGCCAGCCGATTGGTCTCGTTCGCCATGCCGACGACGGCCATCAGCTCGCCGAACATTTGCTCGGTCATGCCCGCTTTACGTGCCGCGGCGCCGTGGCTCGCGATGCAGTAGCCGCAGCCATTGGTCACGCTGACCGCCAGATAGATCATCTCTTTGGTCAGCGCGTCGAGCGCGCCCGGCCTCATGATCTCCTTGACGCTCTCCCAGGTACGCTTGAGCATCTGCGGGTCGTGCGCCAGATATTTCCAGAAATTGTTGACGTCATCGACCTTCCTTGTGAGCTTGATGTCGTCGAACACGGCGCGGACTGCCACGCTGGCATCGCCGTATTCGATTGGTCCGTGAGCGCTCATAATTTGCTCCCCTATTCGATCTTTGCGGGCCTCACGCCGTCACACCGGCGGGACGCCAGTTCACCAGAAACACGCCGGCCACGCAGATCGCCATGCCCAGGAGCGAAAGCGGCGGCAACCGCTCATCGAACAAGAGCCATGCCATCAGCGCGGTGACTGGCGGCGTGAGGTAAAACAAACTGACGACACGTGTTGCGGCCGCGCGGCGGATGAGAAAATACAGAAGCCAGATAGCACCGAACGACAGCACGAACACCAGCCAGGACAGAGCGAAGATGAATTGCGGCGTCCACTGCACTGTGTGATTCTCGAACATGGTCGCGCCGAGCACGAACAAAACACCGGCGGCGGCATATTGCAGCAACATGCCGGTGCGCATATCGATGCCGCCGCCAAAGCGTTTCTGATACAGCGTGCCGACGCTGATGCCGAACAGCGCCAGCGTCGCCGCGAGCCAAGCGAGCGGCTTGGTTTCGCCGGCGGCAATATTCTCGCGCACGATCAGATAAACGCCAATCAATCCCAATGCGAGCCCGAGCCATTGTCGCGGCAAGACGCGTTCACCCAACCAGCGATTGGCGATCGTCGAGGTGAGCACCGGCTGCAGACTGACCACGAGCGCGACCAGACCGGCGGACAGGCCATTCTCGATCGCGACAAAGACGCCGCCGAGATAAAGACCGTGCACCATAAGCCCGGTCAAGGCGCTGCGCGCCATGCCGACACGATCCGGCCATTTTGGACGGGTGAGGATGACGACCGCGCCGAGCAGCAGAACCAGCGCGGTCATGCGCAGCGATAGGAAGGTCAGCGGTTCGGCATAAGCGAGGCCGAATTTGGCGCCGATGAAGCCGGACGCCCACAGCACGACGAATATGCCGGGCGCCGCGAACACGGCGAAGCCTTCGAGCGAACGCGGCATCCTTGGGTCCCGGCTAAATTTCAGCGCCGCTCATTCACACAATCCCTATGGCGCGGCAATGCCGGGCGGCGCGGAAGAGCTCCGCACGTTGCGTGGATCGTTGGCCAATTCATTTGGCATTTCGTTCATCCTCTGTTCTTATACATCTGGCCCGCTTTCCGAAGTGTCGCCCGCCGCGCGGCGCTTTACTCTTCGCTCACCTCATCCACAACCGGACTCGCGCAAAAGAGAACAAAGAGCCCGTTCGGCCATTGACCTTTGTCCGATGCCAGACACCCGCGGAACGGGTGCTGCGCACGCCGTGACCGCTCGACATGGAGGAACGCATGCGCACGATCACCATGCTCATTGCCGATGACTCGCCAGTCGCGCAGCAGATACTTGCTGACGCGGCACGCGCGTCGAAACTGCCGCTGCGCTGTACAATGACCGACAACGGGCGGGAATGCCTGACCTTGCTTAACGGCGCCAACATCGATCTCGCCTTTATCGACGTGCATATGCCCGAACTGTCCGGCACCGACGCGTTCTGGTCGGCCCGCAAACAAGGCATTCAGACCTTCGTGACGCTGATGTCCAACCCGCCGGCGGCCGAGGCGGTCGATATGGCAATCAAGCTGCGCGCTTATGAGTTCCTGTTCAAGCCGTTCACGGCCGCCGATGCTACCGGCATCATCAAGACCTACGCCCGCATTTCGTCGCCGACCAAGATCCTCATCGTCGACGACTGCTCGACCGTGCGCCAGATCGTGCAAAAGGTCCTGCGCGGCAGCGTCTTCAACTGCGAGGTCAGTGAAGCCGCCAACGGCGAAGCCGCGCTCGCCCTGTGCCGGACTACGGATTTCGACGTCGTCTTCCTTGACCGTAACATGCCCGTTATGGACGGACTTGCGACCATGAGGCGACTTCAGCTCATTCAGGCATCGCTGAAGATCGTCATGATGTCGGCCGAGCACAACCTCGGCAAGGAACACCAGGCGCTCGACGCCGGCGCTTGCGCGTTTTTGCAGAAGCCGTTCCATCCCGAGGAAGTTGATAAGGTTTTACATGCGGCCTTTGGCCTGCGGTCGCCGAACCTCAAAGTCAACAGCAGCGAGCCGAATTTCGACGTCGCCATCGAGGGCTCTACGATCCGCGTCGCACACAAGACGAGCGGCCACGTGTTCGAATATCTGTGGTCGCAGACGCCGCCATACTTGCGCAATGCCGTGGTGCGCTGCGCAACGGCCTGTCCGATCGCGCCCGCCCGGGTCGCCCCGGTGGCGCGGGAGACGGCGCTGATGCAACTGCGCCACGCCCACTTGCTGGCGGCGTAGTTCGGCGGCTCCGCCGGATTGCCGCCGCGGCGGCGGCAAGGCACAATCGCTTGGATCACGCGCCAAGCGAGGGATACCATGCCGAAGACGCCGGATTATTTCGCCGGAAAGACCATCATCATCACTGGAGCGGCGAGCGGCATTGGCCGTGCCACGGCGCTGATTTTCGCCCGCGAGCGCGCCAACGTCGTCTGCGCCGACATCAACGAGAAGGGCGCGAGAGAGACCGCGGAAGCGGTCAACGGCAAGGGCAGTCAGGCGCTGGCGCTCGAGGTCGACGTGACCAGCCGGGACGCCGTGCGTGAGATGACGGTACGCGCTCTTTCCGCCTTTGGCCGTGTACATTTCCTGTTCCATTCGGCCGGCGCCGCCATCCGCCGCGCCAAGTTTCTCGAAATCGACGACGCGCTGATGCAAAAGACCTTCGCGCTCAACGTCAACGGCACGCTCTACGCCATGCAGGCGGTGCTGCCACACATGCTCCAGAACAAGCAAGGCGTCATCGTCAACATGGCCAGCATGGCGCATCGGCGCGGTGGACCCGGCTCGTCGGTGCATTACGCCGCCGCCAAGGGCGCGGTGGTGTCGATGACCATGGGCGTGGCGCGCGAATACGCCATGCAAGGGATCCGCGCTTTGTCGATCTCGCCCGGGCCGATCAAGACGCCGTTCCAGGACGCCGCTGGCTCGTCGCCCGAACTGGTCAAGCGCTTCCTGGACGACATCCCGATGGGTCGTTTCGGCGAGCCGGAAGAGATCGGCGAGCTGGTGCTGTTCATGTGCTCCGACGCCTGCCCGTTCATGACCGCCGACACCGTCTACGTGAACGGCGGCGGCGGCTGGCGGTGACAATCACCTCACGCCGCCTTCCCCCCGCAAGCGTGAAGAAAGATCAATCGCCGCTTCGCTCCTCGGCCATTTCCAACAGATCGCGGCTGCGGGTGACGCCGCTCGGCCAGGCCTGATCGAAGTCCTTGACCAGGCCCTTGAAGCCGTCCGACTTCAGCGCCGCATCAAGTCGCGCCTTGTCGGCAAACTGATAGACCGCGTAGTGCACACCGGCGTCGGCCACGCTCCAGAACCGCCAGCATTTTTCCGCCTTGAACTCGGCGAGCGCCATCGGCAGGTGATGGCCCGAATACCATTGATCGAATTTTTGGCGCAGCGGCTCGGTCACCACCGAGCGCACCATAAAGAAGGCCTTGGGCATGGATCTGTCCCTCCGTCGCTCTGGTGTTTTGTCGTCCAGGAAAAAACCTCAATTCCCGATCTTGATTTGTCCCGCTTCGGCGACGGCGCGCCATTTTTGCAAATCCTTGACGATGAAGTCGCGATAGGAGTCGCCGATCAACGGCCGGACTTCGAAACCCATGGCGTAGAGGTGATCGGTGAAAGCTTTGTCGCTCATCATATCGCCCAGGACATGCCGTAGGCGGGCAACGATCCGCTCATCCGTTTTTGCCGGCGCCAGCAGGCCGTAGCAGATGACGGCGGTGCCCTTCACTCCGACTTCGGCAAGCGTCGGCACGTCGGGCAGGACGCGCGAGCGCTTCCCGCCGGTGGTCGCCAGCGCCCGGATGCGTCCGGCGTCGACGAGCTGCTTGGCCTGCACCGGAATGACCAGGCCGACGTCGACGGTGCCCGCGACAAGCGCGTTGGTGGCTGGACCAAGCCCCGCAAAAGGAATGTGCACCATCTGGACGCCGGCTTCGGCGGCAATCATGGCCATGGTCAGGTGCGGCGCGCTGCCCAGCCCGGCGCTGCCGTAATTCAAGCGTCCGGGATGGTTTTTCGCGTAGGCGACAAGATCCGCGAAAGTCTTGAAGGCGGATCGGCTGGAAACCGAGAGCGCATAGGGCTGCTGCGCGATGCTGCCGATGAAGGCAAAATCGTCGGGCACCTTGTAGGGCAGTTGCTTGACGGCCGGCAGGACCGACAAGCCATCCGATACGGTCCACAAGAGCGTGTATCCGTCCGGGTCGGACTTGGCGACGAGATCGGTGCCGAGCTGCCCAGCCGCACCCGGCTTGTTTTCGACGACGAATTGTTGACCAAGGCGCTTGCCGAATTCTTCGGCAACGATACGGCCCGTCAGATCGGTGCCGGCGCCGGCCGCGAACGGGATGATGAGTTTCACTGGCCGGGCCGGATACTCTTGCGCTACGGCGCCGTGCGCGAACAGGCCGACAAGAGCCAGCAACGAGACCATGCAGGTGCGCATTCGACTCCTCCGATCGAGGGCTCAGTGCCAATGAGCAAAACACAGACCCACGCCGGTCAGCGCATGAGACCTGTAGCCTGGGACATACGTGATCCAGTCAAGATTCAGGTGTTGCACGGCGCCTGCTGTCGCGATCCAGTTTCTGATCTCGGATGAACCGCTGACAAGCTTGTTGAGCGGAAGCGCCTTTAGCATCTTGTAGTCTTTTCGCTGCAACGCGTTGACGACGTCGCGGTCGAGCGCCTCGTTGACGAGAAAATGGCTGAGCCCGCCAGAAGCGAGAATGCCGACGCGCATGTTCTGCGGGTAGGCTTCGACCAGCTCGCGGATCGCGGAGCCAAGTTCGAAGCAGCGGCGCGGGTTCGGCTGATTGGGCGGGTAATAGGTGTTGAGGATCACCGGTACGATCGGGATCGGCCCGTTGGGCATGAAGCGGCGATGGATGAACGAATAGGCGTGGCCTTCGAACTGATCGCCGGTGAGCGCCTGCATCGCCGTGATGTCGAAATCGCGCGCCACGAGGCCTTCGATCAGCGCAGTGGCGAGCGAGGGATGGCAGGGATAGTGCCGATCCTTGCCCTCCTCCATGCGCTTGCGCTGGTCTGCCAGATACCAGTCCGCAGCCGGTTCTTGCGGCGCGGCAGCGTTGCGGATCGTGTCGCCGTAATAAATCGCGATCGCCGGCCGGAACGCGTCCTTGAATACTTCGCGCTGATCGTCACCGATGATTACCAGGATGTCGATCTTCGATGCAGCAATATCGCGCTCAAGCCGATCCATGGCGTCCATGGTCGCCTGATGGCGCTCGGCCTGTGCGTCGCCAGTGACTTTTGCCGCCGCGTCCACCGGCAGAACTTTCAGCAATTCGTCGAACGTCCGCGGATTGCCGTCGAAATCATTGATCGGTGCCCGGCGGTCGACCCGGTCGAACATTTCTTGCCAATGCTCGACCGAGGACACCAGCATTGTCGAGTGCGACGTGCCGAATGCGGCCACCACCTGAGCCATAGGGCGTTTCTCTCCGTGTTTTTCGTGATGGTATTGGTGCGGCGTGGACAGCGTCAACGGCCACAAGGACGCCTGCTGCTGTTCACCTCATCCTTAAGGTGGCCGCGAAGCGGCCCTCGAAGGATGCAGGCGTGCTGCGTCCCGGCATCTCCACGGCCTTGCCGCGCAGTATCGCCAAAGCGCGGGCGATGCGCGTATTATATCATCACCAGATGCCGCGGCTCAGCGCCGCGTACGGCGCGCAGCGGAATGCCGCGGTCGAAAGTGACGAGGCGGCCGCCGTTCTTTACGGCGAGTGCCAGCAGGTACACATCGCTGATCTGTTTCGGCCCCAGGATACGTGCCCGATCGAATAGCGCGGCTTCGGCAATCGAAATATCGTCCGGCCAAAACTCATGGCCCGGTTCGGCGAGCTGCAGCCTTAACTGTTCGATAGCCTGCGCCGCCGTCGGCCGCTTGGGATATTTCCCTTGGCAAACGATGCGTACAAAACCGTTCTGCGTCAGCGGACATGACGCCCAGCCCTTGTCGCGTTCGTTTCGCCACCACGCCAAAGCCTGGCCGTGATGCACGTGCGCGCTATCCATCAGCGCCAGGAGAACGTTCACGTCCAGCAGCGCGCGCATCGTCCTGGTCCAACTCCTCCTGAATTTTATCGATCAATTCGTTGGTCACGACGGCGCCGCGCGACGGCAGCACATACCAGCCGTCCTTATACAGGAGGCCGTGCGGCGCAGATTCGCTGCCCTCGGCACCTGCGACGATCGTCAGCGCCTTGCGGGCAAGATCGGAAATGATTTCGCCCGCCGTGGAATTCTGCGCCTTGGCCAGCTCTTTGGCGGCCACAAGCACGTCGTCGTCTATATCTAGTGTAGTTCGCATGGATCAGATGTTATTGCATCAGATGCGCTGATGCAATAGGTCACACCGGCAAATTATCGTGCTTTCTTCCCGGCATCTCGACGGTCTTGCCGCGCAACAGGGCGAGCGCGCGGGCGATGCGCGGCCGCGTTGAGCGCGGCATGATCACGTCGTCGATGTAGCCGCGCTCGGCGGCGATGAAGGGGGAGAGAAAGCGCTCTTCGTATTCTTTGGTGCGCGCTGCAATCTTGTCCGGGTCGCCGATGTCGGCGCGGAAGATGATCTCGACTGCGCCCTTGGCGCCCATCACCGCGATCTGTGCGGTCGGCCAGGCGTAGTTCAGGTCGCTGCCGATGTGCTTTGACGCCATGACGTCATAGGCGCCGCCGAATGCCTTGCGCGTGATCACGGTGACGAGCGGCACGGTGGCCTGCGAGTAGGCGAACAACAGCTTGGCGCCGTGCTTGATCAGACCGCCATATTCCTGAGCGGTGCCGGGCAGAAAACCGGGCAC
>JASHRW010000304.1 GCA_030037065.1 Xanthobacteraceae bacterium | reverse complement strand
CTTCCGCTGTCACATAGAGAATCGTGCCTTGACGGACTGGATCGGTCTTGGCCAGCGCCCACGGAGCCTCGCCGGCAAAATAGCGGTTGGCATCCGCCACCACGGCCCATATAGCGTTGAGCACGGCGTGCAGTTGCTGCGTCGCCATGGCCTCGCGGGCCTTTCCAATCATCGAGTCGGCGGCGCTGAGAATGGTTTGATCCGAGGCGCTCAGCGGCCCAGGCTGCGGCAGCGCGCCGCCGAACGCCCGCGCGACCATGGTCAACGAGCGCTGCGCCAGATTGCCTAGATCGTTGGCGAGATCGGCATTGATACGATTGACAATAGCGTCGTGGCTGTAATTGCCATCCTGGCCGAACGGGACTTCACGGAGCACGAAATAGCGGAATTGATCGACCCCATAGGCGTCGACAAGCGCGAACGGATCGATCACGTTGCCGACCGATTTCGACATCTTCTCCCCGCGATTGAACAAAAACCCGTGGGAGAAAATCCGTTTCGGTACGGCGATGCCGGCCGACATCAGGAAGGCCGGCCAGTACACGGCGTGGAAACGCACGATATCCTTGCCGATGACGTGAAGATCGGCCGGCCAGTATTTTCGAAATTGCTCTGAATTCGTATCGGGATAGCCGACGCCGGTAATGTAATTGGTGAGCGCATCGACCCAAACGTACATGACGTGCTTGGGGGCGCCGGGCACGGGTACGCCCCAATCGAACGTGGTGCGTGAAATCGACAGGTCTTGCAGGCCGCCGCGCACGAAACTCGCGACCTCGTTCATGCGCTCCTTCGGCAGCACGAAATCGGGATGTTGGGCGTAAAGCTCCAGCAGCTTGTCCTGGTATTTGGACAAGCGGAAAAAATAGCTCTCTTCTTCCACCCATTCGACCGGCGTGCCCTGCGGGCCGACGCGCTGGCCCTTCTCGTCGAGATGGGTCTCGCTTTCGTCGTAATAGGCCTCATCACGGACCGAATACCAGCCGGAGTATTTGGAGAGATAGATATCGCCCGCATTCTGCATGGCCGACCAGATCGCCTCCGACGAACGGTAGTGCCGCGGCTCAGTGGTGCGAATGTAATCGTCGTTCGAGCAGTTGAGCTTTTGCACCATGGCCTGGAAGCGCGGCACGTTGCGTGCCACCAGTTGGCGCGGCGTCAATCCCTCGCGCGACGCGGTCTGCAGCATCTTGATGCCGTGCTCATCGGTGCCGGTCAGAAAAAATACGTCGTAGCCGTCGAGCCGGGCAAAGCGGGCGATGGCGTCGGTGGCGATCGCCTCGTAGGCGTGGCCGATATGCGGCGGACCGTTCGGATAGGCAATCGCAGTGGTGATGTAATACGGCTTGCCGGACATTTGCCGTAGGTATCAACCGCGCGTGGCCTCGGCAAGCAAGCCGAACACGTTAAAAACGAAAGGTTTTCGCTCCAAATTGTAGATTTCGGCATCGCTGGCAGCAGCATTGATGCGCTCCCACACCTCGGCAAACCGGGACATACGGCCGATTTCGTCGCGCCCATCGCCCACCGTGACATCCGCGCGATGGAGACGCCGCGACAGCCACACATTGACGGTATCAACGAAGGCGGTGAGTGGCGCCACGTCGCTGCCGGCCAGCGCATCGCCAAGCGCGTGCAGGGCGTTGGGATTAAGGCTGGGCAACGCATTGAGAAGATCGAGCGCTTGCTGGCGTAAGGCTAGAGCATCTTCATCGAGTAGCGCCAGCGCCCGGGTGACGCTGCCTTCGGCGGCGGCCGCCGCGGCGGTAATCTGCGGATCGGTTGGCGCCGCACCAGTCGCCGCCGCCACGGCTTTGGCCACCTCGGCCTCGCTCAAGGGCCGCAGCGTGATGATGCGGCAGCGTGAGCGCAGCGTTGCCGGCACACGCGCCGCGGAATGGCAGATCAAGAGCAGCAGAGCGCGCTGTGGCGGCTCCTCCAGGACCTTGAGGAGCGCGTTGGCGCTCGAGCGGTTGAGCTCGTCCACGGCGTCGACGATGGCGATGCGCCAGCCGCCCTCCCCCGCCGTCGAGCCAAAGAACGACACCGTGCGGCGCACATCGTCGACGGCGATCTGTTGGCGCAGCACGCCTTTCTCGTTGGGCGTGCGCTCGATAACAAGGAAATCGCCTTGCGCCTGGGCGGCAATGCGCCGCGCCACCGGATGGTCGGCGTCGACCGCAAGCGAAACCGCGGCCGCAATTTCGGTCGTAGCCGGATTGGGATGGGCGAGCACGAACCGGGCCATGCGGTAGGCGAGCGTCGCCTTGCCGACGCCTCTAGGACCTACAAGAAGAAACGCATGCGGCACGCGGGCGCTGCGATAGGCGGAAAGCAATGCCTGTTCGGCCAGCGTATGGCCGAACAGGAGTGTGCTCTCACGCGGATGCCGCGCTTCGGCGCCTTCTGCTTCGTCGGGCTGCGTGCTCATGAAGGCCTACCTCATCGGGCCGGTCTCATGAAGCCAAGTTTTCGAAATAGACCGGTGCCATCGCCGGATCGAGCCTGCTGTTCACGGTGGCCCATATACGTCGGGCAACCTCCTCCTTCGAGGCGCTGGCGTCGATCATCACGCAACGGTTCGGCTCCGCCGCGGCCAAAGCAAGGTAGGCATCGCGCAGCTTTTCGTGCGACTCGACGTCCTCCGCTTCGAAGCGATCGGGATTGGAGCCGTTGCGACGCTGAGCCGCCCGCTGCAGCGCGACTTCGACCGGCATGTCGAGCACAAAGGTGAGGTCAGGTTTGAGATCGCCGCCCGAAACCCGTTCCAGCGATTTGATGAACCGTAGATCGACTCGTCCGAGCGCGCCCTGATAGACGCGGGTGGAATCGGCGAAGCGATCGCAGACCACCCACCCGCCGACGGCAAGCGCAGGCTCGATTGAGCATTTGACGTGGTCTTGCCGTGCTGCGGCGAACAACATCGCCTCCACATCCGGCCCCAACGGCTTCGCCGCACCGGACAGCAGCACGTGGCGGATAACTTCAGCACCCGGCGAACCGCCGGGCTCGCGGGTGAGCAAAACCGCGATGCCGAGCGATTCCAGGCGCGTCGCCAACATCGCTGCCTGGGTCGATTTGCCGGTACCCTCACCGCCTTCAAAGGTAATGAACTTTCCCCGCGGCCGACCGGCTCGTTGCGGTTGGCTGCTCGGCAGCTCGACATCGCTTTTGTTTTCTTGTCGATCCATCGCAATCAATGACTTAGGGCTTCTCATGCATCCGTGATGTGAACTCGGACGATATGGATTTATGCAACTCAGTCCAAGAATATCCAAGGATTCCAGTCAATAGGCGCGCACGTCACAGCCGGCTCACGCCCGCTTGGAACAGGCCAATAATCAGCTCGGCTGCGCCATCCATGGCGCGTTGCGACATGCTACCCTTGCCCACATCCTCGGCGGCCTTGAGCGGCACTTCAAGTGCGAGATTGTCGCCGCGCCGGACTTTGAGCGTGCCGATCACCTGATCTTTGCTGATCGGGGCCGGCACGGGGCCTACATAGTCGACGCGAGCGGAGAGATCGGCGTCGCCATCACGTGGCACCATCACTCGAATGACGTGGCCCGCAACCAGTGGGACGTAGCTCTTGCTGCCGCCAAAGACCTTGGCGGCGCCGATGGTCTGGCCGGCGGCAAACAGCACCCGTGATTGAAAGTTGTGAAATCCCCAGTCGAGTATCTTGCGGGCCTCGTCCGCCCGTTCCTTGTCCGATTTCGCCCCGGTGAGCACGACAATCAGCCGCTCGTCGTCCTGTACGGCCGATCCGGCGAGCCCATAGCCGGCTTCCGGCGTCTCGCCAGTCTTGAGACCATCGGCGCTTATGCCCATGCCCAGCAATGGATTGCGGTTTTCCTGGTGAATGTTGTTCCACGTGAAATCACGCTGCGCAAAGTAGGGATAGAATTGCGGATAGGCTTGGATGATATGGCGGGAGAGTTCGGCAAGGTCGCGCACGGTGACGCGCAGTCCCGGATCCGAATAGCCGGTGGAGTTGGTAAAGGTCGAGTGGAGGAGGCCGATCTCGCGGGCGCGTCTGGTCAGCATTTGACCGAAAGCGGCCTCGCTGCCAGCGAGTTTTTCGGCGATTGCCATACAGGCGTCGTTGGCGGAATCCACGATGATGCCCTGGATGAGATCGCCCAGACTGACTTGGCTGTGGATGGCGGCAAACATCGTAGAGCCGTGCGACGGGGCCCCACCTTTGCGCCAAGCGTTTTCGCTGATGGTGAACTGATCGTCGAGCTTGAGCCTCCCCTGTTTGATCTCGTTGAACACGTATTCGAGCGTCATCAGCTTGGCGAGACTTGCCGGCTCGACCGGCTGATCCGCGTTCTTCTCGAACAGCACGCTGTTGCTCTGAGCCTCGATCAGTATGGCGTTGGGGACGCTGGTCTGGAACGTGTCGCTTTTGCTGCCGCCGGTCAGGCTCGGCGCGGCGCGCGTCACCGCACAACCGGCAGCGATGACAGCAACCGCTATCGCGGCGACGAGTAGACTGGCCGCACCCGAGCGGGCCGTATCGCCCGCCCTGCCTTCTTCCCGGAGCCTTCGCAATCCGGCCTCCACCACCACCCCATAGCAAGATCGCACGGCAGAAATATGCAAGCCAACATCACGTTCGCGCTAGGAATGCGCAAGCCCGAAGGCGGCTCGGTTTTATTTGCGCATCGGCGGCTACGCAAATGCGGCGATGAGCGACGACTTGCAGACGATGGTTCGGGTCAATAAAGGCCGCGACCGTTGAGAAACTGCGCAGTGCCATCCATGCCGGGCGGATCGGCATATGACATCGATGCCCGCCCGGGAATCTGCCGCGCCGTAGGCGGATCGGCCGGGGAATATCGCCCCGCTACGCTCGCCAGCACTTCGCCAGACGAAACCGGCGGAGGCGGAGGCGGGAAAATCGGCCCGGCAAGTCTGACAGTGCTTGGACGCGGCGCCGGCTGGTTCTCACGCAAAGTCGCCGCCAGCACGCGGTCATCTGAACCAGCAAGGGGTGCGGGACCGACATATTCAACCCGTACCGGGGCGGTGCCGCGGCGGTAGATGCCCAAGAGGATCGCGGCCCGCATCGACAGATCGATGACGCGGTCGTGCGCGTAAGGGCCGCGATCATTGACGCGCACGATGAGGGAACGTCCATTGTCGAGGTTGGTGACCCGAGCATAGCTCGGCAGCGGCATGACCGGATTCGCCGCCGAGATGCTGTTCATGTCGAAGATTTCGCCGTTTGCCGTGTAGCGACCATAGAATTCCTCGCCGTACCAGGATGCCAGACCCACGGCCTTGTAGTGCGGATCGAACCTCGGCACGTACATGCGTCCGCCGACCACATAGGGCGATCCGACCCGGTAGGTACCGCCGCCCTTCGGCACCGGCTCACCGGGCTCGATCACGCGCGGGCTTGCGGAAACGCCATACTCGGAATTGTATCGCGAACTTGAGCAATGCGCGAGCATAAGCGACATGACGGCGCAGATGCCGACCGGCGCAACCCGCCGCAGCACTGCAAAACGACTGAACGCCGCGCTGGCCCGCCGCCGCATGGTCCCCCGACCCCGAACTCCGGCAGAGATATCAGATTCCAGCGTGGTTACATTGTGGCGGAAATCGGCGCGGTTCCGCGCCATGGTGAACGGGACGTTGTGCTTAGGAAGAGGTATCAGGGATCAGGTCAGGACTCTGGCGTCAGTGCCCTATGACCCTGGTCCCTGATCCTATTCGTAAATGGGCTTTGCCTGCGCCACGATATTGGCCGGAGCGCTCATCAGTTCGCCGACGATTTTTTCGGCTTCATCACCGGTCATCGGATGTACGGGAAGCTGCTCCTTCGCCATATCGGCGAGGAAGGCAGGGTCCTTCATGGTTTCGTCAAAGGCCATGCGGACGATCGCAAGGCGCTCCGCCGCCACCTGCTTCGACATGATGAACGGCCGCCCCACCTCGTCTCCGCCGTCAAGAACGCGCAACAACTGCCGCTGCTCGTCGCTCGTCGCGAATGTGCCGATAAAGGCTGCGCTTTCGGGAACTTCCGGTGGTCGCTTTTCGATAAAGCGCACGAAGGCATGAACGAGGCCTTTATTGATCCAATCCTGGGGAATCGAGCTGTACGATCCGCAATCGCCGTCGAGTTCGCCCTGCTCGATCGCCAGCCGCTGCTCGGCGCTGCCTGGAAAGCCGAGCACCTGCTTGACCGGCGCATGGAAGACGATGCGGAGTGTGGCGCCGTTGATGTAGTTTCCCGAGCCCTTCCCGGTCGAGCCGATGATGAATTGCTTGCCGCCGTGCATCAGCTGATCCCAGTTTTTGATCCCCTTGTCGCCATAGGCGTAGCAGACGCGGAAATCCGGCGTGACCACGCCGACCCAGGAGAACTTGCGGAAATCGAGTTTGACGCGGTCCGGCTGCACGATCGACTGGGTGACCAGACCGGGGTTGAAGATCGTCATCACCGTCCCGTCTTTCGGCGCGGTGAGATCAAGATAGCGCACCGATGTCAGACTCCCGGCCCCCGGCATGTTCTGCACGATGACGGTCGGCTTGCCGGGAATGTGATCGGCGATGTGGCGCGCGAGCACCCGCGCATAATTATCGAAACCGCCGGCCGGCGAAAATCCGACCACGATGGTGAGGGTTTTGCCCTTGTAGAAATCCTGCGCATGCACCAGCACGGTGAGGCTGCAAAGGCTGAACAGCAGCGCGGCAGCGAGCAAAGCTCGACTCTTGTACGCTCGACGGATGGTCATCGCTCTCCCCACAAGGTGACCGCAACGGGGCCGGTCTAGCAGCCCTCATCCGCTAATCGCAACAGACTACAACGCGCCGCACCAGAAGGGACACCGAAGGTCCCACCTCTCCGGCAAGTGCGTTTAGTGTGTCGCGGATCACAGATTGGATTTCAATTTCAGATAGTCTGTTTGGCATCGATCCCTCACGCACGCGGTGAATGCCATGCTTTCAGAGATATTCGTACTTCGCTTGGAAGCGATGGCGCGCGCAAGGCAGGACATGGTCACAGCAACCGGCCGGTTTACCCCTGTCAATCCGGTTGCGCTTTTCGGCTACAAAAATGTGCCGGAACGAGTGCCGGGCGCATATCTTGAGTCAAAGTTCGTCGAGTGGCGGCGTGATCAATAAAGCCTGGCCTAGCCATCGACTCGATAGTCAATGGCTCCCGCCACGAATGTAATCAGCGGTAACGACCAGGCCGATACGTGTTGTTGCGCATGCAAAAGCCGCCGATGCCGCTGACATCGTCCATACACTGCCGATAGGTCGAGAAGCCGCAATTCATTGCGCCGCCGAATCCTCTGCCGATGTATTGCGCACATCATGGATAGTTTTACGCAAGAGCGGGCAGGCTCGTCACGGCTGCGCCGAGGATGACGGCGGCTGCCAAGACCGCCTGGACTGGAATCAGCGTTGGCAAAAACGTAGATAGATCGCCGTTGGAAGGGTGGCCGAGTGGTTTAAGGCACCGGTCTTGAAAACCGGCAGGGGGTTTTGCTCCCTCGTGAGTTCGAATCTCACCCCTTCCGCCATGTTCCTCCATTCGCATGGGAGCATGCCGAATCCGGATGCGAATGTTAGAATCGGACCGCTAGGACGATGCCGCAAGAACTCAAATTCGGACTCGATACGTTCGGCGACATCACCATCGGGTCCGACGGCAAGGCGGTTTCGCATGCGCAGGTCATTCGCGACGCCCTCGACGAGGCGGTACTTGCCGACGAGCTCGGCATCGATGCCTTCGGCGTCGGCGAACATCATCGGCCGGATTTCGCCATCTCAGCGCCGGAAGTTGTGCTTGCGGCCATCGCCGGACGAACCAAGCGCATTTTGCTCGGTTCCGCAGTCACGGTCCTGAGCACCGACGATCCGGTGCGCGTGTTCGAGCGCTTCTCTTCGCTCAACGCCGCCTCAGGCGGACGCGCCGAAGCGCGGCTCGGCCGCGGCTCCTTCACCGAATCTTTTCCCCTGTTCGGCTATGACCTCTCACAATATGAGGAGTTGTTCGAGGAAAAGCTCGATCTGTTCGCGGCACTGATCCGCCATGACGCGGTGACTTGGCATGGCAATTTGCGCCCTGCCCTGACCGACCAGCGCGTCTTTCCGCCGCTGGAGAACAAATCGCTCAGAGTCTGGGTCGGCGTCGGCGGCAGCCCAGAATCGGTGGTCCGCGCGGCGCGTTATGACTTTCCGTTGATGCTCGCCATCATCGGCGGCGATCCGAAGCGGTTTGTTCCTTACGTTGATCTCTATCATCGCGCCTTTGCCCAGCTCGGCCGGCCGGCTCAGGCCGTCGGCCTGCACGCGCACGGTTACGTGGCGGACACCGACGAGCATGCCCGCGAGGAGCTGTGGCCGCACTACAAGGCCTCACGCGACCGCATCGGCGTCGAGCGCGGCTGGCCGCCGGTGACCCGCGCCTCTTTCGATCACGAGGCCGATGGCGGCGCCCTTAATGTCGGCGCGCCGGAAACCGTCGCACGCAAGATTGCCGCAACCGCGAAGGCGCTCGGCATTTCGCGCTTCGACATGAAATACAGCCAGGGCACGCTCCCGCACGATGATCTCATGCACAGTATTGAGCTTTACGGCCGGAAGGTCATCCCGTTGGTGCGCGACATGCTCAGCTGATGGGCTTCCGCAAGGTCCTCGTTCAGATTTTTTTGTTCACGATTTTCGCCTTGCGCTCCGCTTCTTCGGCACAGGCAATCCACGCGTTTGCTATTTCCAACAATACCGCTTTGTCCTTTGCAGCGGCCTTCTGTGCCAGCCGTCGGCACTCCGTCGCGTACTGGCGAAATTTTTCCGCATCATCCATCGATTTGCTCGCACAATGTTTTCTCCGCGATCAGGTGTGGAACCGGCCAGCAAGAGCTAAAGTTCCGGATCAAAAATTCGTCTGCGAAGGAACTATTTAGACTTTTACCGATTGTCGCGTGCGTACCTGCACTTGGCTGGGCAGCGTCCAAATGACGACGGCGGAACAATACCGGCACTACGCCGCGGAATGCGTTCGACTCGCGCGTCAGTCGGAGAGCGTGGTGGAAAAGGACCTATTGCTGCAGATGGCGGAGCAGTGGAGAAAACTCGCGGAGCGCGCGGAACAATATGAAAAGAAACGCTAGTGTAGCGGTTCAGAAGTCCGCATCATTGTTGCGGCGAACTCGTTATGCGGACTTCTGAACCAAAGCCACACCAGATCAATAAGTTACTAGTGTCCTTCGATTCCGAAGTTCGCAAACGAGCTTGCCGCCCAATGATGCGAACTTCGGAATCGGGACACTAGCGCCAAATTGTCTCTTGACCTCACGCGCATTCAGTATCAGCCTTTGATTGCTCTCCCCGCGCGATGGGAGGTTCATCAATGGAGGCATTGATGATGCCACCGACGCAGACCGCCGTGACGATCGCTATGGCAAAGGTTCAGGCCTAAAGCGTAGCGGCAATCTCACGAACCACGTGCCGGGGGCGGCTCCCGGGCCGCATCAGTCGGGCATGGCCCACCCTGCCGCTTCCGGCGCGTTCTTTTTTTGCGATGGTCCGGCGCAAGCAGTGTCCGTAGAACAGAGCCCCATTCAAATGCTTCTTTAGCTCTCTTCGAGATTTAGTTCTCTTCGAGAAGAGAACTTGGCAGCTTGAAGCGTTGACGTTCATGCGGCCGCGGATCGAACAGCTTCGGGCTGCCCGAACCGGCGCATTTGATTTTAGCGGCATAGTGCACGGACAACCGAGACCCGGCGTAGAGATCGCGTGCATGCGCATACACGTGCCGGCGACCAGCCTTATTGACGTGAAGGCGAACCATTTGCCCGCAAATGGGACATTGCGTCACCAGCGGATGTAGCCGCTTGCCTCCGAGCAGCTTGACGAGTTCGAGAATCCATACGGATACGTGCCGCATATCCGTCCCCCTCGCGATTCGATGCGAGCCCAGCATACCTCTGTGTCTAAAAGTTGATACCGCGCCGTTTTGCCCCGCAATAAATTTCGAGCGCCGGGTTTAAGATGTCGCACCCATCGCATGGAGCTTTCGCGAAAGATGCTACGTCCCCACCAGTCCCAATTGCGGGCTCGACGGCTCGGCGTGCGTGCGCTTGGCGATGCGACCGGCGAGTCGTGACAACCGCCCCGCCTCGACAGCCGCACCCATGCTTTTTGCCATCAGCACCGGATCGCGCGCCTTCGACACCGCGGTGTTGATCAGCACCGCGGCACAACCGAGTTCCATGGCGAGCGCGGCGTCGGAAGCGGTGCCGATGCCAGCATCGAGCACCACCGGCACCGGCGAGCGCGCGCAAATGAGTTCGATCAGATGGGGGTTGGAGATGCCGAGTCCCGAACCGATCGGCGAGCCGAGCGGCATCACTGCGGCAGCGCCGGCGTCGGCAAGCTTGCGGCAAGTCACTGGATCTTCGGTGCAGTAGGGCAACACGACAAACCCTTTTCCCACCAGGATTTGCGTGGCGCGCACCAGTTCTTCCACATCCGGATAGAGCAATTCGCGGTCGCCGATGACTTCGAGCTTGACCCAATTGGTGTCGAGCGCCTCGCGGGCGAGTTCGGCGGTCAGCACGGCGTCCTTGGCGGTCTGACAGCCGGCCGTGTTGGGTAGGAATTTAACTCGTCCGGCCAACAGCTCGACCAGGCTCTCGTCATCGCCGGCAAGGCTGATGCGGCGGATGGAGGCGGTGACCATCTCGCCACCGCTCGCCGCAATAGCATCGAGCATCACCTTGCGGTTGGGATAGCCGGCGCTGCCGAGAAACAGCCGCGAGCCGAATTGATGGCCGGCAATGATCAGAGGGTCGGACATGGGTTTGCTCCTGGTTCTCGGCCGCCCATTCCCGCGTAAGCGGGAATCCAATGCTGGGTCCCCCCACCTTCGCGGGGACGAACGGAAAACCTCTATCCCCCTTGCCTTGCGCGCACGATCTCAATGCTATCGCCGGCCTTGAGCGGCGTGTCGCGCCATGCCGAACGCGGCACGACGGCGCCGTTGAGCGCCACCGCAATGCCGCGCTGGCCGGTATCCACCGCCTTGTCGGCCAGCAACGCTTCGACGGTCGCGGCAAGCAGTGGCTCATTTTCACCGTTGATGCGGACGATGGCTTCGCTCATCGCTGTGCCTGCCTATTCTGCCGCCCGCGCCGGCAAAAATCGCTCGAGGCCGAACGGGCCGATCGCCGGTTCGACGACATCATCGAGAATCAGGCGCGCGATGGCATCGGCTGTTACCGGCGCCAGCAAGATGCCGTTGCGATGATGGCCGGTGGCATAGAATAAGCCTTCGAGCGGTCCGCGGCCGAGAATTGGCGCATCGTCGCGGCTGCCCGGCCGGTGCCCGACCCAAATCTCCGCGACCGGCAGCTCCTCGACCGCGGGCACCGCGCGCCAAGCCGCTTCGAGCAGCGTCAACAGTCCGCCGGCGGTGATGGTCTCGTCGAAGCCCTTCTCCTCGACCGTGCCGCCGACGATCAGCCGGCCGTCGCGGCGCGGCACCAGATAGGCGCCCGGGGCCCATAGGACGTGGTTGAGCAGCGGCGCCGCGGCATCCATCTGCAGCGCCAGCATCTGGCCCTTGACCGGCCGTACCGGCGGGCGGCGATCGGGCGGCAATCCACCGATTTGGCGCGACCAGGCACCGGCGGCGAGCACCACGATATCGGCGGCGAAACTGGTGCCGTCCTCAAGGATCACTCCCTTTGTCCGGCCGCCCTGGACGGAAATTTCCTTCACCGGCCGGTGCTCGTGAATTGTCACTCCGGCCGCTTCGGCGGCGATGCGCAACGCGCGCGCCAACTTGCGATTGTCGACTTGATGATCCTGCGGCGAAAACAGCGCACCGGCGATTTTTCCGGCGAGATGCGGCTCGCGCGCCCGTGTGGCTGCCGCCGGCAGCCATTCGAGCGGCAGCTCGAGTTTCCTCTGAAATTCCAGGCGATGGCCGATCTCGGCCTGATCGTCGGCGGTGAGTGCGAGAACGAGCGTGCCTTCGCGGCGCAATTCGACGTCGACGCCACTTTCGCGCAACAGCTCTTCGGCGAAGCAGGGCCAGCGCGCCTGGCTCTCGCGGCCGAGCGCGACCAAATGCTCTTCGCCCGGTTCAGCCTCGCAAGCTGCCGCCAACATCCCGGCTGCCGCATGGCTCGCACCCGACCCGGTGGTGCCGCGGTCAAATACCGTGACAGCGGCACGGCGGCCAAGCCGCCAAGCAATACCGAGCCCGACCACGCCGCCGCCGATAATGGCGACGCGCGGCTTTTCGGCGAGATATGCAGGCGGGTCCGTCAGGCGCGGCTCCCTTCGCTGGTATGACCCAGACAGGTTCGACGGGTTTGATCTCAGCCGTGCCTTCTTGGCACGGCACCCCTGGCCGATGCCGAAATAATGGGCCTTTCAC
>JASHRW010000303.1 GCA_030037065.1 Xanthobacteraceae bacterium | reverse complement strand
CACACCCGATACTTTTTACTCCTGCCCGCAGGGGCGGCACGTGAACGATAATGAGGTAACGCGCCGAACGGAGAACAACAATGACAAAGCAAGCCGTAGGGTGGGCAAAATCGTCTGCTCATAGATTCCGCGTGGGCATCGCGCCTGCACGATTTTGCCCACGCGTGATGCGTCGGACGGGCGCGATGCCCACCCTGCGCTTGCTCAAGGCACGCAGGAGCGATCACGCTAAAGTGCCTTGGGCAATAATAATAATAGCAGCGGCGGTAGGGGTAAGAGGTGCTCGACCGAGGAGTTAGTTCAATCTCCGCTAAGGGACCTTGCGTAGTAATCGAATAGATCAGTGCAGGTCAGTTTGTTTTCCAGCTTAGTCATACTTTCCCGAGCCTGCATTCTAACGCCACGGTCCATAAAGCCTGCGAGTTCTCTCGTAACAATGCTTACGTCGGAATCCGACATTTTGTATGCCGTGCCGTAAATAGGCCGCGCCGACATTTTGTCGGCCGGCTGAAGGAGGCGCACATTCTGCCGATGATATGCGAAGCCCAAGAAAATCATGCAGCCTGCTCGCGCGACTTCAACAGCTATCTCATTGCCAACATCGCCGGCGGCTTCCTGTTCAGTGTAAGTCCTGATTCGTTTTGCTAGTGTGGCGCAATTGTATCCTCTGCCCCCGAACGGCACCTCGCGCAAAGGGCCGACGCTACCGTAAGGGTGGATTATGGTGAGGTCATCCATAATTGACTGCGCTTCACTGTCAGCAATATTGTAGAGGCGCTGCAATGCATGCAGTAGAAAATGCTCGATGCAGCGATCGTAGTTGAATACAATGAAAGCGACATTCTCGAAGATCTCCCGTACGTTCTCCTTAGGGAGGCCACGTCCTAGCATGTACATGAATTTCACAAACCATGTACCTCGAGCCTGATTGGCACTGAACCGGTGCCCTTTGTTCATATCAACATAGAGTCTGCTGCTCGATTCGGCCTCAAGAATGGATTTCACAAGGACAGCTTTTCCGTAAAAGCTGACGCGCTCATTGGTGCGGTGTTGGTCGAGAAAATCATCTATTGATTGCGAAAATCCGAGACCGTTACGGATAATCGAAGCCGCTCTTTGATGTTCATTATTCGGCAAATGGAGCGCTTGCTTGATATCTTGGTATAGTTCGAAGTCGCCGCCGCCAATTGGGTCATAACCGTTGGCACCGAAACGAATGTCGGTCTTTTCGACGATTCTTTCGGCCAGTTCGACTCCAAGCGGCAGCCCAGCTTCAAAACTGGTGCCTGCACCACAGATAAAAAGAGTTCGCCGTGCGAACATCGCGCCTTGTCCGGAAGGAGCCGCGAACATATCCGATTCGGCGGACAAATCGGTGCTGGAAAAGGACGCGCTCGCCGCTCAGTGGGGACAATCGCGGATTCCCGAGCCGCTCGGCGAGTGCGGGATCCGGCGAGTGATAGCTGAGAAGCTAGAGCGATATCCGTGTAAAAAAAGCCAACCTGTCAGAAATGATAAATTCTGACTCGTCATGCCCGACCTTGTGCAGCCTTGTGCCGGGCATCCGCGTCTTAATCGCTGAGCAATTCCAAAGACGTGGATGGCCGGGACAAAGCCCGGCCATGACGAGAGCATGAGTCAAGATCAACGCCCGTTGGTATCACATATTCCCATGGCCGCGCTTGATGGTCGCCCGGATGATCGGCGCCGTGACCTGATCGGAAATCTGGATGTTCCAGATTTCGCTGTCGCCCTGCGCGGCGAAATCGGCGAACAGTTTGGGGATGACCGACACGTCGCGGATCTCGTGGCCGCGAAGCCCAAAGCCGCGGGCGATGTCGTGCAGCGGCGGTCGGCCGAACACAGCCAAACTGTCGTCGAGACCGTCGGCGCGCAGCTTGTGAAACTCCGAGCCGTAGCCGCCGTCGTTCATCGCGCAGATCAGGATGCGAAAGCCGGAACGCTTGAGCGTCTCCAGCTCCTGGATGTGAAACAGGAGCCCGCCGTCGCCTTCGAACAGCACGATCCTGCCATCGCGGCCCTGCCGGCGCGCCGCCGCGACGCCGAGCGCATAGGACAGGCCGTTGCCGACCGCGCCAAATTCGCGGACCGTGGTGTAGCGCTCCGCCGACCGACCGCGCATCTGGGTGTTGAAATAGGCCTGGTGGCCGCCGCCGACGACGATGTCCCAATCCTTCGGAATGACCGGGTCGAGTGCCTTGATCACCTCGCGTGGGTCGAGCAGTCCGGGCGCGATGTCGAATGGCATCGAGTCCGCCGGCTCGGTCGCGATGCGATGCGCGAGCTCTCTCGAGCGGATGGCCGCCGCCGTCGGTTTGCCAGTGCCCAGCTTCTTGTCGAGGCCGGCAAGGATCGCTTCGACGCCAGCGAGCGCATCCGATCTGACGTAGATGTCGGCGGCCTTCTGCCCATCGCGCAAGCCGCGCGGGGCGTCGTCCAACTGGATCTTGCACGCCTTTCCCCAATAGTGCCCGACGCCGGTGTAGTAGGACAGGCTGGTGCCGACCGCGAGCACGAGGTCCGCGGACTCGAACATCTCTTTGCCCAGCGCCGTGAAATAGCTGCCAGCAATGTTGAGCGCGAACGGATGGTCGTGAAAAAGACCGCGCACGGGCAGCGTGTTGGAGAGTAACGCACCAGAGCGATCGGCAAGCTTGATCACCGCATCGCGCGCGCCCGACCACAGCACACCCCGGCCGCCGAGGATGATCGGCCGCTTTGCCGCGGCCAAGAGTTCGACGGCCTTGGCCACGAGTGCGGGATCGGGCTGCATGCGCCCGGATTTGGGCTGGTACATCGCCGACGTCTCGTAGGGCTGGTTGGCCATGTATTCGACCTTCTGCAGGTCGTAGGGGATGCCTAGCACCACCGGGCAGCGCTCGTATTTGGTGACGTGGAAGGCCTCGCGCACGTAGTCCATCATGCGCGGCACGCTGTGCGCGGCGATGTAATGCGCACCCGTCGCCGTCACCAGCGGCGCCTGGTCGATCGCCTGGTTGTAGAACTTGGCGTTGA
>JASHRW010000302.1 GCA_030037065.1 Xanthobacteraceae bacterium | reverse complement strand
AGCCCCAGTAATTGCTCAATCCGCGTTCGACAAGCACGCGATCCTGCAGGAACGCATGGATTGGCAACAACTCGATCGCGGTGATGCCGAGATCCTGCAGGTAGCGGATGATCCTGGGATTCGACAAAGCCGCAAATGTGCCCCGCTCCCCGGCACGGATATCGTCGCGCAACATCGTCATGCCGCGCACATGCGTTTCATAGATGACGGTGTCCGACCAGGGCACGTTGGGGGGATGATCGTCCCTCCAGTCGAATACGTCCTCACACACCATGCACTTCAACGTCACCGGCGCACTGTCGCGCCGGTCGTAGGAAAGGTCGGCCCGCGGCGAGTGGATCCGATAGCCGAACAGAGCGTCCGACCAGCGAAAGCTGCCGGCAAACTGCTTGGCATAGGGATCAATCAGAAGTTTGTAGGGATTGAAACGGTGACCCTCTTGCGGATTGTAGGGACCGTACGCGCGGTAGCCGTAGATCAGGCCGATGCGCGCATCGGGCAGATAACCGTGCCACACCTCGTCGGTGCACTCCGGCAAGTCGAAACGGACCACTTCGCGACGCGCCGTCTGATCGAAGATGCACAATTCGACCCGTTCGGCATGGGCGGAAAACACCGCGAAATTGATGCCCAACCCATCCCAGGTGGCGCCGAGAGGCGCTGGCGCTCCGGGCTCCAGTCGTGCCGGCAGTGCTGACATTAGCGTCCTTCGTGGCGCAGATAGATCGTAGCCAACGGCGGCAGCGTGACCTGAAGTGAATGCGGCTGGCCGTGCGTCGGGATAGCGGAAGCCTCGACATGGCCCGCGTTCCCCATGTTCGATCCGCCATAATAATTGGAATCGGTGTTGAGGATTTCCCGCCACGGTCCGCCATGCGGAACGCCGATCCGATAATCGTGCCGCGGCACCGGCGTCATGTTGCAGACGACGAGAACCGGCTTTTGCTCGGCCGCGAAGCGCAGAAACGCGAATGCCGCATTCGATCGATCGTCGCCCACCGCCCAGGCAAAGCCGCTGCCCTCGCTATCGCGCCGATGTAGGGCGGGCTCCTGCCGGTACACGCGGTTCAAATCGCGCACGAGATTCTGAATGCCAACGTGCGCCGGATCGCCGATCGACGCCCAATCCAGCTCGCTGTCGTGGTCCCATTCACCCTCCTGGGCGAACTCGCCGCCCATGAACAGAAGTTTCTTGCCCGGATGACCCCACATGAAGCCCAAATAGGCGCGCAGATTGGCAAACCGCTGCCAGTGATCGCCCGGCATTTTGCCGATCAGCGACCGCTTTCCGTAAACCACTTCGTCGTGCGAGAGCGGCAGAATGAAATTTTCCGAGAACGCATAGAGCAAACCGAACGTCATGTCGTGATGATGGTATTGCCGATGGATGGGCTCCTTCTGCATGTATTCAAGCGTGTCGTGCATCCAGCCCATGTTCCACTTGTAAGAAAAGCCGAGGCCGCCGCTTGATACAGGCCGGCTGACGCCAGGCCACGCGGTCGATTCCTCGGCGACCATGATGGCACCCGGACAGCGTTCGCCCACGACCGTATTGAGGTGGCGGAGAAAACCGATGGCCTCGAGGTTCTCGCGTCCGCCATAAACATTCGGGATCCATTCACCTTCGCGGCGGCTGTAGTCACGATAGAGCATCGAGGCCACCGCATCGACGCGGAGCCCGTCGACATGGAAATGCTCCAGCCAGTAAAGCGCGCTGGCGATCAGAAAGCCTTGCACCTCACGCCGGCCAAAATTGTAGATGTAAGTGTTCCAGTCGTGATGAAAGCCCTCGCGCGGGTCGAGATGCTCATAGAGCGCAGTGCCATCGAACCGCGCCAGACCATGCGGGTCGGTGGGAAAATGCGCCGGCACCCAGTCGAGAATAATGCCGATGCCTGCAGCATGCAGCGCATCGATAAATCGCATGAGGCCTTGCGGCGTGCCATATCGCCCGGTCGGCGCGAACAGGGCGAGTGGCTGGTAACCCCACGAGCCGCCGAACGGATGCTCGGTGATGGGCAAAAGCTCGACGTGGGTAAATCCCGTCTCAACGAGGTAAGGAACCAGGCGCCGGGCGGCAGAATCCCACAGCGTTTCGTCGCCGCCATGCGGGTCCGGCCGCAGCCAGGAGCCGAGGTGCACTTCATAGATCGCAATCGGCGCGTCCGGCGCTTGCCGCCTGCCGCGTTCCGCCATCCATTGCCGATCATGCCAATGATGCTGCTCGGGGTACGGCACGACGGATGCGGTGTTAGGCGGCGCTTCGGTTTGCCGCGCGAGCGGATCGGCCTTCCATGGCAGTTCGACGCCGCCGGGACCGCGGATGGCGTATTTGTAGTGCGAGCCGGGAGCCACGCGCGGAATGAACAATTCCCAAATGCCGGCACGATGCCGCAACCGCATCGGATGCCGCCGCGGATCCCAGGAATTGAAATCGCCGACCACGCTCACGCGCGTGGCGTTCGGCGCCCACACCGCAAAGCGGACGCCGTTGACTCCATCGATCGACATCGTCTGCCCGCCAAGGCAATGCGCCAGTTCGAAATGGCGGCCTTCGTTGAAGAGATGAAGGTCGATGTCGCCGAGCAGAAGACCGAACGAATAGGGATCCTCGGTTTCCTGGACGGCATCGGGCCAGCCAATACGCAACCGATAAGGCACTCGCTCGGAAACAATGTTCTCGAACAGGCCGGGTTCCTCCGCCGGTTCAAGCGGCGCCAGCAGGCTGCCGTCGCGTCGCAAGACCTCGACCTGCTTGGCGCCAAGCAGAAAGGCGCGGATGACACGTCCATGGTGGGTATCGTGCGGACCGAGCACGGCGAACGGATCGTCATGTACGCAGCGCGCGAGCGCGCGAGCGGACAGCGTGTCGAGCTGCCACAAAGCCTTGAGCCGGGCTTCAGCCATGGCTCGGCCTCGGCTCTTTTTCGAGAATGCGCGACAATAGCCGCGATAGCCCTGCCACCGGCACCCCGATCCAGTTCGGCCGGTTCGCCGATTCGTAGGAAATTTCGTAGGCGGCTTTTTCGATCAGAAACAGGTCGAGCAACGCGCGCGTCGCCGGCGTGTCGCGCAGCACGCTCGTTGTCCAATAGCCGCGCAGGAAAGCCTGCGAAGCAGTGCGGCGGAACCGGGTAATGAACTGATCGCGCCGGCCTTCATCGAGCGGCAAGACAGTCGCGTCGTCCCGTTCCATGAGAGTCGCGCCCGCGTAATCGATCGAACGCAACAGGCCGGCGGTATCGCGCAGCGGACTCATTTTGGCCCGGCGGTCGGCGAGTGGGACTGTCGGTTCCCCTTCGAAATCGATGATGAACATGTCGCCGCTCGCGACGAGGACCTGTCCCAAGTGGAAATCGCCGTGGATGCGGGTCATCAGCGTGCCGTCGCTGCTCTTGGCAAGACGGCGCACCGCCGCGACGGCTGCGTTGCGGGACTCGATTAACGCATGCGCCCGCTCGCGATCCGGCTCGCGCTCCCAGGTCTGGCGTTGTGCGACGGAGTCTAAGGCTTTAACCAGCTTGTCCTCGATTTTATGCGCCCAATGCGTTGCGTCGGTTGCGTCCGCGGTCCGTGGAGCAAACGTCTCCTCCGCGGTTTCGGCGGCGAGGATCGCGTGCATTTCACCCAACCGCTGGCCGATCGTCGCCATAACGGTCTGCAGGTCCGCAAGTTCGATATCGGGCTCGGCTTCCGGCGCGGCAATCGCGTCGAGTGCGCGCTTGAGCTGATCGAGAGTCCATGACCAGGCATCGCCTTGATTGCGGACGAAGCCGAGCGCCACGGCGAGCGCGTGCGGCGTTCCGTCTTTGGCGACACGAATAACGTCTCCGAGGAACGGCGGCGCATGGGTAAAGCCCCGCTCCGTCAGGTAGCGCCCCATCTCCGCTTCCGGATGTTCACCAGGCGAAATGCGCCGGTATATTTTCAGCATGACCTTGTCGCCGATGGTCAGCGAACTATTCGATTGCTCCGCTGCAAGCCAGTTCACCTCCGCGTCGGGCGTCACCTGAAGCAACTCTCGGCTGGCCGCCGCGCTGCGGAAGCGCAGGACGCCGTCGGCATCCTTGAACTCAGCGTCGGATGCGAGCGCGCTGGCGAAGCGGCCGGCAAATTCGGACAGTGCGAAGCCGTCCGTCAGCAGGCCCACACGCCGGCGAAGACGCACCTGAGCCAGCGCAAGTCTGTTGGGCAATGCCGCGGTCGGTTCGTCTTCCCAATGAATTCCGAACGGCAGGAGCCAGCAGCTTGTGCCGCTCCTGGTCTTGACCTCGACCTCGCCGAGCAGGATTTCCTGACCGGCTTCGCCGATATCGGTGAGATGGGCAAGCCGCGTCGATTCGATCTTTTCATCCTTGAGCCCGAACCAACGGCGCTTGGCGATGTATTGAGGCAGGATGTCGCGTTCGATCGCCTCTCGGGCGGTGGTGCAGAGAGCATCGTGCAGGCATCCGCGCATAACCAGCGTCATGAATTCCGGCATCGGTTCGGGTGCCGGCGTGTGCCAAACCGGCCAGTCGCTCACCGTTCCCAACACGAACCAATAAAATCCATAAGGCGGCAGCGTGAGCAGATAGGTGAGTTCTCCAATCGGAGGAAACGGCGTGCCGGCATTAAGTTCCACCGGAACACGGCCGACGAAGGCCGAAAGATCGAGTTCCACCGCCTGATGACTGTGCGCCAAGTTGGCGACACACAGCAGGGTCTCACCCTCGAACTCGCGTAGAAAGGCGAGGATCTTTCGATTCCTCGGATAAAGGAACGTCAACGTACCGCGCCCGAACGCCGCGTGCCGGCGACGCACCGCCAGCATTCGGCGCATCCAGTTCAACTGCGAATGCGGGTCGCGTGTTTGCGCCTCGACGTTGACTGCGCCATAGCCGTAAAGCGGATCCATGACCGGCGGAGAAACCAGGGCCGCCGGATCGGCGCGCGAGAATCCACCATTGCGGTCGGGCGACCATTGCATCGGCGTGCGCACGCCGTTGCGGTCGCCAAGATGGATATTGTCGCCCATCCCGATTTCGTCGCCGTAATAGATGATCGGCGTGCCGGGCATGGAAAGCAGCAGGCTGTTCATCAGCTCGATGCGGCGGCGGTCGCGTTCGAGCAGCGGCGCCAGCCGGCGGCGAATTCCGAGATTGAGCCGCGCGCGTCGATCCGCCGCATAGGTTTGCCACAGATAGTCCCGCTCGTTGTCGGTCACCATTTCGAGCGTCAGTTCATCGTGATTGCGCAAAAAGATCGCCCATTGGCAATTGCTCGGAATCGGCGGCGTCTGACGCATGATGTCGCTGATCGGAAAGCGGTCCTCGCGCGCGATCGCCATGTACATGCGCGGCATCAGCGGAAAGTGGAACGCCATATGGCATTCGTCGCCGTCGCCGAAATAGTCTTTGGTATCCTCCGGCCATTGGTTCACTTCGGCGAGCAGCATTCGGCCGGGAAAGGCGGCGTCCACCTCGGAACGGAAGCGCTTGAGAACCGCGTGCGTCTCGGGAAGGTTCTCGTTGCTGGTGCCTTCGCGCTCGACCAAGTAGGGAACGGCGTCGAGCCGCAAACCGTCGACTCCCATTTCCAGCCAAAACCGCATCACGCCGAGGACAGCCTGCAGCACATGCGGATTGTCGAAATTCAGATCCGGCTGATGCGAGTAGAAGCGGTGCCAATAATAGGCGTTGGCAACCGGGTCCCAGGTCCAGTTGGAGCGCTCGCTGTCGACGAAAATGATGCGCGTACCGGCGTATTTCTGATCGGTGTCGGACCAGACGTAGAAATTACGCCACGACGAATCGGGCTTGGCGCGCCGAGCGCGTTGGAACCAGCGATGCTGATCTGAGGTGTGATTGACGACGAGCTCGGTGATGACGCGGAGACCGCGCGCGTGCGCGGCACGAACGAAGCGGCGGAAGTCGGCAAGCGTGCCGTATTCGGGATGAACGTTACGGTATTCGCTGATGTCGTAGCCGTCGTCCAGCAACGGCGACGGATAGAATGGCAAGAGCCAGATCGCGTTGGCGCCCAAGTCGGCGATGTAATCGAGCTTCGAGATCAGTCCGGGAAAATCCCCGATGCCGTCACCGTTACTGTCGAAAAAGGACTTGATGTGCAATTGATAGATGCAAACGTCTTTATACCAGAGCGGATCTGATTGTGTCGGTGCGACTTTTGCCGATGCCGCCTTTGTCGGCGCAACCTGTTTGGTCGTTTGTGCGTCCACGATCAGTCTCCCGCCGGCGCGATGCGCCAGATGGCGAACGGAGTGTCGGCAGGATCGAGTCGCAGCCGCTGCAGCTTGCCGGAGCGAACAGTCTCGGTGTCACGCATCAGGTCGTGAACGGCGAAGCTCGCCGTGTCCGGCAGGCTCCATTCCCACAACGGCACTTCCACAGTCGTTTCCTGGACGTGGAATGGATCGAGGCTGACCGCACATAGAATCAGATCGTGCGCCGCCGGCAACGGCTTGCCATAAAAAATTACCTGATCGTTGTGAGCCGGATAGAACCGCAGTCCGAGATGGGTCTGCAGCGGCGGGTGCGCCTTGCGGATGCGGTTGAGCTTGCCGATTTCGGCGACGATATTGCCCGACGCGTCGAAGCGGCGCGTCCTGATCTGATATTTATCGGAATCCAGGTATTCCTCGCGACCCGGCAGTGCCGCCGATTCGCACAATTCGAAGCCGGAAAAGATGCCCCACAATCCCGACAGCGTCGCTGCCAAAGCGGCGCGAATGAGAAAGCCCGGGCGCCCCGATGTCTGCAGAAAATGCGGGTTGATGTCAGGCGTATTGACGAATAGATGCGGGCGAAAGAATTCCTTGACTTCGGCCGTCGTCAGCTCGGTGAAGTAGTCGATCAGCTCCTGCTTGGTGTTGCGCCAGGTGAAATAGGTGTACGACTGGGAGAATCCGGCTTTTGCCAGACGGTACATCATCTTCGGCCGTGTGAATGCTTCCGACAGAAAGATCACGTCGGGATTTTCAGCGTGCACTTCGGCAATGAGCCATTCCCAGAAGGGCAGTGGCTTGGTGTGCGGATTGTCGACGCGGAAGGTCTTTATACCTTCGGCGACCCAGAACAGGACGACATCGCGCAGCGCGTTCCAAAGAGAAGGAATTGCGTCGCGGCTGTAGAAATCGACGTTGACGATATCTTCGTATTTCTTCGGCGGATTTTCCGCGTAGCGGATGGATCCGTCCGGGCGCCAGTTGAACCATTCGGGATGCTGGACGAGCCAGGGATGATCCGCCGAGCATTGAATGGCGAAATCGAGCGCCAGCTCCATGCCGTGTGCTTCAACTGCATCGCGCAATTGCCGGAAATCGTCCAGCGTGCCGAGCGCAGGATGGATCGCCGTGTGGCCGCCTTCGCTGCTGCCGATGGCATAGACGCTGCCGACATCGTCCGGCTCCGCGTGCAGCGCGTTGTTCTTACCCTTGCGGTTGGTGGTGCCGATCGGATGAATCGGCGGCAGATAAAGCACGTCGAACCCCATCTGCCTGATGGCGGGCAGGCGAGCGATCACATCGGCCAAGGTGCCGTGCCGGCCCGGTATTGGCGAAGCCGAGCGCGGAAACAATTCGTACCAGGAGGCGAATGAAGCCTGCGGCCGCTCGACATCGAGCGGCAAAGCGGGCTTCCGGCGGCAGGCAAAATCCCGCTCCTCGGCTTCATACATTACATCACAGATGTCGCGGGCGAGCAGGATATCGACGCTCTGCTCGGGCGACGCGTCGTTGAGCCAGCCGATGGCGGCGGCGATGACCTTGCCGGCGCTGCAACGCACGCGGCGGCTCGCCCGTTCGAGAAGCTGTCGCCCTTCGGCAATTTCGTTGCTGACGTCGGCGCCGGCCGCGCGTTTGACCGCGATGTCGCGCCTGAGCGTGCCGTATCGATCCAGCCAACCTTCCACGGTGAATTCGTAGCGGCCGATGCGCTCCGGCTGGACCGTCGCTCGCCAACGATCGTTGTTGACGAGCTGCATCGGCAGCCGGCGCCATTCCTTCCGATCGGCGCTCCGCCACAGCAATTCGGCGCCGAGGACCTCGTGACCGTCGGCAAACACGTCGGCCTCGATGACGACCGCCTCACCGACAACGCGCTTTGCCGCAAAGCGTCCGCCCTCGACGCTCGGTGCGATATTGTCGATCACGATGCGGGACGCACCTGCCGATTTGGCCGGCGGCACATCGGGGCGAGGAAGCCTTATCGGTTCGCTCTTGACCGCTTGCAGCACGCGGATCTCGCCGGGTGCAAGCGCGCCATTGCCCTCGCGGTCGGTGGAAATCACCTTGCGCACGACCAGCGCTGCTCCGGCGACGGGCGGCAGGGGTTCGAGCGGAATCGGTAGCGTGGTCTCACGCTGCAGATCGGAATTGATGAGAACCACGACAGAGGCCGACGCGTCGCGTATGCTCGGTGCGTCCGAACGCAAAAGAGCCGCCGCGCGTTCGGCAGGATCGGTAAAGCTGCGCATTTCACCGTGGAGGCGGAGTTGTGCGAGCTGCTCGCTCAGCGCGTTCGCTTCGCGAAGCTCCGATGACAGATCGATGTTGCGGCCCGGCGAAACGAGAAGAGATTCGTCGGCGTCGGCTTGGCGGGCATCCATGTCCTCGATGGCGCCGTATTCGAAGCCCATTGGCACCATGAACCCGTCGCCGATTGCTGCCGAGCGCCGCGCCATGTGGCGGTAGAGTGGCACCGGATCGTCGAGATTGCTGAAGCGTCGGGCGAGGCGCGGACCGAAGGGCGCCTCGGGCGCGGCGATGACGGAACCCAGAGCGCGTAAGGTCTCATGCTCCTCGACGAGCCAGCTCGCCCGGCCATCCCACCAGGCCGCCGACGAAATAGCACCATCGAAACCGGCTCCGGCTAGGCCCGCGATGTCGGTCCAGCTCATCCCCGGCGTGGACGCTATGACGCGAAATTCGGGAAGGCTTTGCTTGATAGAAGCAATGACACGCCGCCAGACGGCCGGTGGCGCCAGGTCCGGTTCTGAAAAACAGAATCCGCAAGCCCCCGCATGGGCGAGACGCAGCAGGCGCTCGATCCACCAGGTGGTGGCGGCGCCAGCAATGGACGGTTCGTCGAAGAGCAGATAGGCAGCCGCCGGTTGGTGCAGCCTGCCGCGCGGATCGACGGCATGTCCGTTCGCCGCGCCGGCGAACCAGGCGGGATGCGATTGCAAAAGCTGCGCATCCTGTGCGACGCGACCAAGCACGATATCGAGGAGGAGACCGAGCCCGAATTCCCGGCACTCTTGGGCCAGCGCCGCCACCCCTTCGTCGGCGCTGAGCGTGGAATCGATCGCCGGGTGCAGTTTATGGTGGTCGGCAGTGAGGAAAACGTCGCCCAGGCCGCCCGGCGCGAACAGCGGTGCGCTCAGCACATGGTCGAAGCCCATTTCGCGGCAGCGGCGTAGATGCCGCGGCCATAACGGACGGGGACCGGCGAGCAGGGGATGAAAATAGTAGATTCTCGGCGAAAATGACGCAGTTTGCTGCGTTGCACGACGGTGCATCCCCATAGGACAGTTCGCCCTAACCAGAACCAAGTCTGGAACTTGCCCCACGGTCAAAGCTAGGCCGGCAAAAAAGTTCCGTAAAGTTCCATTCGGACAATATTCCTCGCCTGCAACCGGTTAAGCGCCACTTCAACCCGACGAGGCTTTCCGGGCCGGCGAAGCGTTGTCGCGCGGCGGGCGGCGGAATCTTGCCGGACGCAGCAGGAACAGGAGCAGCGAGCGGCCGGTGACTTCATAGCGATGACCAAACCTGAAGATCGTGCGCGGTTCGAACTCCTCGTCTTCGCCCGGCCGGTTGGTGTCGACCAGTCGCAGCCAATCGCGGCCGCCCGGCGCCTTCGGCAGCGTAAACACCACCACGTCGTGATGCGCATTGCTGATCAAGAGCAGCGTGGCTTCGCTGCCGCGCCGGCGAATGCCGCTGGCCTGCGCCCGGCCGTCGAGCAACAGACCGATGCACTTGGCGGAGGGATCCTGCCAGTTTTGTGGCGCCATTTCCTCGCCGGCCGGCGTGAGCCACGCACAGTCTCTCACGCCCAGCTCTTCGTTCCACGCGCCGGTCAAAAAACGGCTTTGCCGCAAGACCGGAAAGCGCCGGCGCAAGCCGGTCAGCCGCCGCACGAACGCAATCAAACCGTCCGCCCGCTCGTCGAACCCCCAGTCGACCCAGGAAATCTCGTTATCCTGGCAATAGGCGTTGTTATTGCCCCGCTGCGTGCGACCGAACTCGTCACCGCCGAGCATCATCGGCGTGCCTTGCGACAGCAGCAGCGTGGCCAGCAAGTTGCGTTTTTGCCGCTCACGGAGTGCGGCGATCTCGGGATTGTCGGTCGGCCCTTCGGCACCATGATTCCACGATTTGTTGTCGGAATGGCCGTCGCGATTGTCCTCGCCGTTGGCCTCGTTGTGCTTTTGATCGTAGGACACAAGATCGTTGAGCGTGAAACCGTCGTGGGCGGTGACGAAGTTCACGCTCGCCCAGGGCTTGCGGCCGCGCCGATTGAAAAGATCGCCCGAGCCGCTGATCCGCGCCGCGAACTCGGCGAGCGTGCCTGGATCGCCCTTCCAATACGATCGCACCGTGTCACGATAGCGGTCATTCCATTCAGCCCATCCGGGAGCGAAGGCGCCGACCTGATAGCCACCGGGGCCGATATCCCACGGCTCGGCGATCAGCTTGACGGAGGAGAGCACCGGGTCCTGCTGGCAAGAATCGAGAAACCCGCCACCGGCGTCGAAGCCGTGCGTCTCGCGGGCCAGTACGGTGCCAAGGTCAAAGCGGAACCCGTCGACGTGCATCTCCTGCACCCAGTAACGCAGCGAGTCAGTGACCATCTGCAGCACGCGCTGATGCGAGAGATTGAACGTGTTGCCGGTTCCGGTGTCGTTGACGTAGTAGCGCGGCTCGTTCGCCAGGAGCCGATAATATGACGCGTTGTCGATGCCGCGAAACGACAGCGTCGGCCCGAGATGATTGCCTTCGGCGGTGTGATTGTAGACGACGTCGAGGATGACCTCGATGCCGGCGTCGTGCAGGCGCGCGACCATTTCCTTGAACTCGGAGAAGGCAAAGTCCGGCACGTGCGCGTAGCGCCGGTCGGGCGCGAAGAACGCGATCGTATTGTAGCCCCAATAATTGGTTAGTTTCTTATCGAGCAGATAGCTGTCGTTGACGAACGCATGCACCGGCATCAGCTCGACCGCAGTGACGCCGAGATTGCGCAAGTGGTTGAGCACGGCGGGTTCGCTGAGCCCGCGGAACGTGCCGCGCAGCTCCTCGGGCACGTCCGGATGCAGTTTGGTGTAGCCGCGCACGTGCAGTTCATAGACGATCGTCCGTTCCCAGCCGACGCGCGGCGCCCGCCCATCGCCCCAGGTGAAAGCCGGATCGATGACACGGCAGCGCGGCATGAACGGCGCGCTGTCGCGCTCGTCGAACGAAAGGTCATCGCCGCTCGCCAGCTTGTAGCCGAAAAGCGCGGGATTCCAGTCGAGCCGTCCGACCACGGCCTTGGCGTAAGGATCGAGCAGAAGCTTGTTGGGATTGAAGCGGTGGCCGCGCCCCGGCTCGTACGGTCCATGCACGCGATAGCCGTAGATGGTGCCGGGGCGCGCGTCGGGCAGAAAACCGTGCCAGATTTCGTCGGTGAATTCCGGCAACTCGATGCGCTCAATCTCGCGGTCCCCCTGCTCATCGAACAGGCAGAGCTCGACCTTGCTGGCGTTGGCGGAAAACAGCGCGAAATTGACCCCCAGACCGGTCCACGTCGCGCCGCGCGGATGCGGCAAGCCTTCGCGCAGGCGCGCCTTGCGCGTGACCTGCGGCGCGCCGGTTTTCACCTGTCCGGTTTTAACTTGGTCAGTTTTAACCTGGCCAGTTTTAACTTGGACGTCCATCGATCCGTGCAATCCGTGCGACGAGAACGATTAAGCGAGCCTTGAGTTCCATCCAGGCTCGGTGGTGCGCGGCAAAATCACCACAAAGTCCACCGCAATGTATCGACAAGCTATGGCTGGTTTTGGTGGGCTTGGAAGCTCGGTCCGTCGGAAGTGTAGATCGGAGGCCAACCTTGCCGGTCGGCGTAATCCGTCATGCTCAACCCGTAGAGAAAAGACAGCCAGAAAAACCCGCTGACGGCGAACACCCATTTCAGCGACGGCGATCCTTTCAGTCGCATGAAGAAGGTGAAAACGATAGACGCCTGAATTGCAACGATCCCGAATTGCGCGATGGGCGCCCAAACACCCATGCCGAGGAATGCGGTTAGCACCTTAAAACTCGCGAGCACGAGCAATATCGCCCATATGATCACGAACGGGGCCGCCCGCGCGCGTTTGGGATGAATATCTGGTCCGATGCTCACGATCGTCCCACCAGATAAATGCACGGATAGAGGAAGAGCCACACGACGTCGACGAAGCTCCAATAAATTCCGACGACTTCCAGCGGAGCATAATATGCCGAGCCAATCTCGCCCCGACGTATGCGCCAAAGCAGCATGTAGAGAACAAGCGCAATGCCGATCATGAGGTGGATCGCGTGCAATCCTGTCGCGACCCAATAGAATATCCAGAACAGTTCCCCAGCGGAGCCCTCGCCCGGTTTGGTTGCGAAGTCGACGACGGGGACGACGTGATCTTGAAAGTCCAGATAGTACTCGTAGCCTTTGATGAGCAGAAAAGCGCAGCCTAACGCCGCGGTAACGATCAGCAATGTGACCATTTCTTGTCGCCTGCCCTGAGCTCCCGCGTTGATCGCGAGTACCATTGTCAGGCTACTGGTCAGCAAAATTGCTAAATTGACGCTGCCACACCACAGCACTGCATCCTTTGCGGCCGCGGCAAACTCTTGTGGATAGGATATGCGGTAGACAAAATAGGTGAAGATCAGGGCGCCGAAGAAGATCGTCTCATTCACCAAAAAGACCCATATCCCAAGCTGGGCGGTGTCGCCTTGCTGTTCGAGATTGGCGAACTGGATCTCGGGCGCCACCGAAGAGCTATTCGTCATGCAGGACGCCCTCCTGGGTGACGAAGGTGTGGCGCTCCGGGTCGTAGCAGTACGGTTCGGTGACCACGACCGGCGTGCGTTCGAAATTATGCTTGGGCGGCGGCGAGCTTATGGTCCACTCAAGTCCGGTCGCTCCCCACGGGTTCGCCGTCGCCTTAAGGCCGCGGAACAACGACCAGCCGAGATAGAGCAAGGGCAGCACGTAGGCCACGGCGAGGATCGATGCACCCGCCGATGACAGCAGGTTCCACGACTGCCATACGGCCGGGTAGGTGTAGGACCGCCGCGCCATGCCGAGGTAGCCGAGAATGAATTGCGGAAAGAACGTGAGATTAAATCCGACATAAGTTAGAATCGCGGCGAAGCGCGCCCACATCTCCGGATAAAGCCGTCCGGTAATCTTCGGCCACCAGTAATGCAGCGCACCGAAAAACGCGCTGACCGTAGCGCCGACCATGATGTAGTGGAAATGAGCGATGACGAAATAGGTTCCATGCAGGTCGACATCGACGGCGAGCGTCGCCAGCATCAGGCCGGTGACGCCGCCGACGGTGAACAAGAGGACAAAGCCGAGCGCATAAAGCATGGGCGCGTCGAAAACGATGCTGCCCTTGTGCAGGCTTACGGTCCAGTTGAACACCTTGATCGCCGACGGAACGGCGACGAAGAAAGTCATCAAGGAAAATACAATGCCGGCGTAAATGGAAATGCCGGCCACGAACATGTGGTGCGCCCAGACGAAGAACGACAAAATCGCGAGCGACATGAGCGCGATCGTCATTCCCGAATAGCCGAAGATCGGCCGGCGCGCGAAGCAGGGAATGAGCTCGCTCACCACTCCCATCGCCGGCAGTATCATGATGTAGACCGCGGGATGAGAGTAGAACCAAAACATGTGCTGCCAGAGTAGCGGATCACCGCCGTGGTTCGGATCGAACAGTCCGACGCCGATGAACCGCTCGACCGCGAGCAAAAAGGTATCCATGGCCAGAACCGGCGTGGCGGTCAGCATGACGATACTGACCGCATAGATCGCCCAGACGAACAGCGGCAGCCGCATCCAGGTCATGCCCGGCGCTCGCATCCGATGGATGGTGACGATGAAATTAAGCGACGTCATGATCGAGGAGAAGCCGTTGATGAAAACGGCCATGGCCGCGGCGAACACGTAGCCGTTGGCATATACCGTGGAGAGCGGGGTGTAGAACGTCCAGCCGGTGTCCGCGCCGCCCATGATCAAGGCATAAAGCACTACCAGACCGGAGAGATTGAACACGTACCAACTGGCCAGGTTGACGCGCGGGAAGGCGAGATCGCGAGCGCCGATCATCAGCGGCACAAAAAAATTGCCGAAGGTGGTCGGGATCGACGGAATAAGGAAGAACCAAACCATGATGATGCCGTGCATGGTGAACATGCGGTTGTACACGGCCGGCTGCAGCAGACCCTGCGGCGTGGCGAGGTTCAGCCGCATCAGCGTGGCGGCAATGCCGCCGATAAAGAAGTAGAAGGTAATGGAAGCCAGGAAGAGCAGCGCGATGCGCTTGTGGTCGCGCGTCAGCAGCCATGAGGCGATGGTATTCCCCGAAGTCAGATAGCTCGGCTGCGAACGAGCGGGCGGTTCAACCGATGCGGCGCGTTCGACGGTGGTGACGCTCATTTGTCCGGCTCCTGCGCGCCTTTGAGAGATTTGATGTAGGCGATCAGCTCAAACACATCGCCCTCGCTGATCTGCCCGGAAAAATCCGGCATGATCGGCGGGTAGCCGGCGACGGTGAAGCTGCGCGGATTGAGAATGCAGTCGCGGATGTAGGCCTCATCGGCGAGCTGCACCGAGCCGTCCTGCAGATGCACCAGCGTGCCGTAGAGGCCGACGAGCGACGGCGCATGCACCGTGCTGTTCTGGTCGTGGCAGCCGCTGCAGCCGTGGGCGCGGAACACCGCCTCACCCTGCTGGACCAGCGAGTTGTGCACGCCCTGATCGGTCAGCCAGCGCGCGTAGTCGGCGCCCGTCAGGACGTCGACCTGGCCGGTCATTGTCGCGTGCTGCAGCCCGCAATATTGCGTGCATTCCAACCTGAAGACGCCGGTTTTGTCCGCCTTGAACCAGATCACCTCGAGCGTGCCGGGCACGACATCGTGCTTGATGCGGAATGCCGGAACGAAAAAACTATGGATGACATCCTCCGACGCCATCACCAGTTTTATGGTCTTGTCGACCGGCACGTGCAGCGCATCGATCTCGCGCTGGCCGCCCGGATGCTCGATTTTCCACATCCACTGCTTGGCGACGACGTAATCTTCCTCGTCGGCCGGCGGGGGTTCGAACAGCCAGACGTAAACCTGCGCGCCCCAAACAAAGAGGACGAGAAAGGCCGCCAGCGTCGCGACGGTCCAGGCGATCTCGAAGTGCCACGTCTTTTGCACTCGGTTGGCGCGCGAGGCGGGGCTTCCGCGCCAATAGCGAATGCAGAAGGTCAGCATCATGCCGATGACCGTCGCCATGATGACGCCGGCAAGTCCGAGTTCGGCAATGTAGAGATTGTTCACCACCACCGCGTTCACGGCGGCGGTATCGGGCCAGAATGGAATCCAGTGATCCATGGCATCAGCCGTAGCGGCGACGCCGGATGGCGGTGAACACCGCGAGCGCAGTCAGCCCCGCCGCAAGATTTGCGGCGGTGAATACTGCCAGCACCGGCACCGTAAAGCGGCCGAGCGGCGCACCCTGGACGTGGCAAAACAGCACCACCCGGGCGAACAGACCTTGTGATTTGTCCTGCTCGGCTGCGGCAAAAGCGCTGATCAGGTCGCGCGACGATATGCCAATGCCTTCGATATAGCGGGTAATCCTGCCGTCGGGCGAGGCGACGATGAATCCGGCGGGATGAATGTAGGCGTCGAGCAGAGAATCGTAGCGGTAGCGGAAGCCGACCGCGTCGGCGATCTGTCGCACGGCCGCCGACGAACCGGTCAGAAAGTGGATTCCGGCCGCTGCGGCGGGTCGGTTGAACAGCGCGGCATATTTGGCCCGGGCCGCAGCCGCATCGGACGGCTTGTCGCGCGGATCGATACTGATAGCCACGAGCTGATAGTCGCGCCCGGGGACAAGCGGCAGTCGGTTGAGCGTGTCGGCGACAAGGTTATGCAACGTCACGCCGCACAGGGAGGTGCAGCGCAGATATTCGAGGACAAGGATGGCCGGCGACTTGGTGAAATATTTTCCGAGCGTAACCGCGCGACCGCCCTCGTCGACCAGCCGCGCCTGTAGCGGCAATCGCGCCCCTAGATGGGGCTGAAACGCAAGCAGCGAAACATCTGGGGTAGACGTGTCGGTGACCTCGAGCTGCGCATGCCGCGATAGGGCCGTCGCTGCCAGGACGACGGCCATGACGCTGGCGCCCAACGCAACGCCGATGATCGAGGTGTGAGCGGCCCGCATCATTGTTCGCCCTTTGGAAAGCCGGGCACGCCCGTGGCGGCGAGCTTCTTGATCGCTTGGCCGATCGGGATGTGAACGACGCCCCTCTGCTTATCGATCCAATAATAAGTATTGAGACGCTTCTCCTCTTCGGCGCGGAACCGTCGCAGATCCTTTTGGGCATCGGTCTGCAGATGCGGACCGGGCGGGGCGATGCGCAACGTGCGCGGCACGTCCGGCAACGCGGTCGGATAAGCGACGATCAACACGAAACAAGAAATGACCAGCAGCGCCACGACACCGACAAAGACGGCGGCCACCGGCCACAGCGCCCAATCGGTCGGCTCGAATGCGGGACGCGCTTCTTCCTGCTGATGGCCCGCAGCGACTGCGGCAGCCGGCTCTGTTGCGGGCTGGCGACTGCGCGGCAGGATTACCCTCCAGATAATAAGCGACAGCACGCCGGCGAGGACGGTGAATAAACATGCGAGCCGGCGATATGTTTGATTTTTGGAACGATGCGGATCAGCCATAATCCGCTCTCCAGATCGGTCCGTCCGCGGCCGCGAGCCGATGAGCTGAGCGCAAGGCCCAGGCGAACAACAGCACCACCGCCCCGCCCAACGCCACCATCGCCGCCGCATCAAGCCAGAATGGAGTCGGGCTCGAAAATTCCGGCATGACCAGCAGCCAGGTGTGGGCCACGCGACTGACGACGATCGAAACGCATGCGATGATAATAATGGCGCGATTGCGCTTGCTCGGTGCCCACAGCAGTAACAAAAACGGCACCACAAATCCGAGACCGGCGGATACATAGATCGCCGGTTTCCAAGCAGAATTGAGACGCATGAGGTACCAGGGAATTTCAGTTTTTAGATTTTCCTCCCAAATAATCAGGAGCTGCATAAATTCGACGTAGGCCCAGAAAATCGTGGTGGCGAGCAGGATTTTCGCAAGATCGCCGACATGCTCGCGGCGTTCGCCCGCAGGCCATGCCAACAAGGCAATGGCGAGCACGACGATCGCCATGCCGGTGTTGAACCAGCTTGCCGCCTGCGTGTACGCGAAGATCGCGGACCAAAATTTCGGCTCCAGCGAAAGAATCCAATCGATCGCCGCAAAGCTGACTGACAACGCCAGCGCAACCAACCCGAGGCCGCTCAGCCACGACAACCCCGGCGCAATCGGCGCTGCGCCCTCGCGCCGCCAAAGCGCGTAAGCCGCCAGCACATTCCACAGCACCACAAAGACGCCATAGCGAATAAAGAAATCGGTTGAATTAAGATAGAAAACATTTGTCAGCCCCGCCGCTGGATGAGTCCACACATAGAGCGAGTTCAGGCCGACGAAGGCTGCGATTCCGGCGAGACTCGCCAGCGGCATAGTCATGATCGCGGCGGCGAGCGTAGGCCGCGCCGTCGCCATCCAATCGCCGCCGCTGAGATCGTGCACCAGAACAAGCGTCACCCCGGCGAGCGGGAGGCCGAGCCAGAACAGATAGCTGCACAGCCATGCGCGCAAAAACGCCGCCGGCTCGATAATCGCGCCAATAACCGTCCCTGCAATGCCGGCGGCCCATAGAGCGATGGCGCACAGCGCGAGCCAATTCAGACTGGACCTCATCGCAGTGCGCTCCGCTTGTCAGGCGGCACGTCGGCCACCGTTGCATCGGCGCTTGCCTGCAGGGCACGGATATAGGCAACGATTGCCCAACGATCCGCGGGCGCTACGCGGTCGGCATACGAAAACATCACTCCATAGCCGTGGGTGATGACGTCATAAAACAACTGGCTCGGAGCGTTGCGCAGCGCGTCGCTGTAATAGGAAGGCGGCAGCGGAAAACCGCGCTGCACGATCATGCCGTTGCCGTCGCCGAAGCGGCCGTGACACGGCGCACAATAAATATTGAACCGCTGTTGGCCGCGCTCAAGCAACGCGACGGTGACGGGCGGAGGACCCAGCGGCCGCAACGGCTCATCACGAGCGATCGTGTGCGACGGCGGCGTCGCCGGCCACTGCGCCTGCGAGCCGTACGGCAGCTCGTACGGATTGAGCTTCGGCTGGTTGGCCATGTTGTCGCACGCCGCGAGCGTCGCCGTCAGACTTATTGCCAAGGTGCGCGACATCCAATTCACGCGCGCACCTCCTCAATTCGCTGCGCGCCATGTTCCTCGAACACGCGGCGGATTGCGTCGGTATCGAAGCGGGGGTCGGCGCGTTCGACACAGAGGACAAAACGATCGCGCGATGCACGTTCGAACGACCGAGCCTCGAACAACGGATGATAGAGTTTGGGCAACCCGGATGCCGCCAGCATGCCGAAAAATCCCGCGGCGACCGTGACCAGCAGCATGAACTCGAACGTGCCGACCATGAAGGCCGGCCAACTGTTGTGCGGCCGGCCACCGACATTGAGCGGATAATTCAGCGCCTCGTCCCAGTACTGGATCCAATAGCCCCACGCCGCACCCAAGATCGCGGCGCCGAACATCAGGAGCGGCAACAGCATATTGCGTCCCGGCCGGATGATGCGATCGAGACCCTCGACCGGATAGGGCGTGTAGGCTTCGAACGCGCGAAAACCCGACCGCCGCAACTGCGCCGCCGCGTGGGTAAGCGCCTCAGGCGTATTGAACTCGGCAACGATGCCGCAAAGCTCCGTCATTTCGATCTTTTTTCTTCGACGATCTCGCGGACTTCGGCCAGCGAGACAATCGGCACGAACCGCAAGAACAAAAAGAACATCGTGAGAAACAGCCCGATCGTCCCGGCGAGCGCGGCCCAATCCCAGAATGTCGGAAAGAAATGACCCCAGTACGAGGGCATGTAGTTGTGCTCAAGGCTGGACGTTACGAAAACAAAACGCTCCTGCCACATGCCGAGGATGATTCCCGTCGAAATCAAAAACAGCAAAGGCTGATTGCGGCGGACGGATGGAAGCCAGAGCAACTGTGGGATGACGACGGTGAGGATTTTCTCGGACCAGAACGCGGACGCCGTGAAGCCGAACATCCGCCGAAGGAATTCAGTCTTTTCGGCGACATCGCTTCCGTAAAACGGGCCGAACGCCTCCCAGACATAAGCGTAGGCGAGCAACAGGCTGCCGACCAGCATGACCTTCGCCATGGCGTTGAGGTGATATTCGGTCAGCACGTCGCGGAGGCCGTAGCCCCAGCGCACCATGATCGTGAGCATCATGATGAGCGCGGTGCCGGAAATGACCGCGCCGAAGAAGAAGTACGGCGGGAACTGGGTGTCGTGCCATCCCGGCGTCAGTCCGCCGGCAAAGTCCAAGCCGACGACGCTGTGCACCGAAATGACCATCGGCGCCATGATCGCCGACATGATCGCATAGACGACGCGCTGGTTCTGCCATTGCCTGACAGAGCCGCGCCAGCCGAGCGCCAGAATGCCGTAGAGGATTTGTTTGGACCGGCTCTTTGCCAGATCACGCACGGTGGCGAGATCCGGCAAGATGCCGGTGTAGTAGTACATAACCGACATCAGGATGTAGCAGATCAGGCAGATGAAATCCCACCACAGCGGACTGCGCACCTGCGGCCAGACGCCCATCACGGTGGAATAAGGGAACAGCCAGTAGAACAATCCCGGCCGTCCGAGATGCATGATCGGCATCAGGCCGGCGCACGGCGCCGCCGACAGCAGCATGCTTTCGGCGATGCGGTTGGTAGCCGATCGCCACGGCGAGCGGGTGAGAAAGAACAACGCCGAAACGATGGTCCCGCCGCTCGCCAGCGCGATCCACCAGACATATTCGGAGATCGCCAGCCCCCAGGCCACCGGGATGTTGACGCCCCACACCCCGATCCCATTGATGAACAGCCACGCCATCTGAACGATCAGCAGCGTGAGCAGCATGAATCCAACCGCAAAGCCGATGTGCCACCAGAGCGGCGCCCGTTCGCTCAAAACACGAGCACTGACCTGCTCGCTCAACGACGTCATGGTGAGGTCGGGCGCGATCACCGGCGCGTCGGGCGGCAGTCCGGTCGAGACACTCATCGCCATGCATCACCTGCAAAGATTCATGACTCGCCGGCTTTGATCGCGGGATTGGGGTTTCTGATGAGCGCGCCGTAGCTGGTGCGCGGCAACGTGTTCAGCTCGTCGAGCAGGACGTAATCAATCGGCGCGGCCTTGCGCTTGACCACCGCGCTGTTCCGATCGTTTCGATCGCCGAAAACGATCGCCTGGGTCGGACAGCTCTGCTGACAGGCGGTGACGACCTCGCCGTCGCGAAGTTTTCGATTGTCCCGGTCGGCGGCGATCTCAGCGGTGCGAATCCGTTGGATGCAATACGTGCACTTCTCCATTACGCCGCGATCGCGGACCGTGACTTCCGGATTCCAAGATTCGGGCGGGCGCTCGTTTTGGTGCGCATAGGCATAGAAGTTGAAGCGGCGCACCTTGTAGGGACAGTTATTCGAACAGAAGCGCGTGCCGACGCAGCGGTTATAGACCATCAGATTGAGGCCCTCGTGGTCGTGCACGGTGGCGTGTACCGGACAGACCACTTCGCACGGCGCGTTCTCGCACTGCATACAGGGCATCGGCTCGAATGCCGTGTCCGGCGCGTCGGGCGATCCCGAATAGTAGCGGTCGATGCGCAGCCAATGCATCGCCCGTCCATCGAGCACCTGGTCCTTGCCGACGATCGGAACGTTGTTTTCCGCCTGGCAGGCGATGACGCAGGCTTGGCAGCCGATGCAGGAGTTGAGGTCGACCGCCATCGCCCAGGCCCGGCCTGGATACTGATAAGGTGGATAAAGCGACTCGGCTTTGGTCTTCTCGACGATCGAGTGTGGCGCGCTGTTGAATTGATCGAGATTTCCCTCACGGATAAGGTCGCGGCCGAGCACGCGGTCCTGACCCTGCGTGGTCGCCAACCGGTAGACCTCGCCCGTCTTGGTGATCGCAGTAATCGCCGCCAGCCATGGATCGGCGGCAGTACGCACTCGGTAAGCGTCGAATCCGATCCCAACGCCGAGCCCGCCTGCCGCGCGGCCCCAACCGAGTGGCAAGGTCACGCAATCGGCCGCCTGGCCCGGCAGGACGTAGACCGGCGCTGTCAGCTTTGTCGGCCCGATCTGGATTTCGACGAGATCGTGCGTGCCGACGCCAAGACGCTCCGCCGTGCTTGGCGCAACGAGCGCGGCGTTGTCCCAGGTCAGCCGCGTAAACGAACGCGGCATTTCCAGGAGCCACGGATTATCGGCGTAGCGGCCGTCCCGGTTGCCTTCGTCCGGGCGAAACAACGCCAAAAGGCTGCCTTGTTGAGGAGAGGCCGTCGAAGGCAGTTGCGCATCAATGCCGCCCTTCGGCGTCAGCGACAACGGCGCTTCCGCGGTGTTGGCGACGACGCCGACGCGGACCGACTCGTGCCAAAAGCCTTCGAAATCTCCTCTATTCTCCTGCTGTGCGCGTTTCTGCCAATAGCTGCGCACCAGCTGGTAATCGTCAGTCGCCAATCCGCCGAGCAGGACCGCCAAAACCTGTTGCGCCGAATGACCGCCATAGAGCGGACGCACTTGCGGCTGCATGATCGTCACCGTCCCATCGACAGCGCGCGCGTCGCTCCACACCTCATATTCATGGGTCGCCGGCAGGCGCCACGTGGTGGCGAGCATCGTTTCGTCTTCGTAAAGGCTAAGACACACGGAGAACGCGACCCGACGCAGCGCCGTCGCAAAATTCAGATCGGCGGGCGCGTCATAGACCGGGTTCGCACCGAGGATAAGCAGCGTGTCGACCTTTCCGGCCGCCATGTCGCCGGCAAGTTCGGAGATCGATTGGCGCATTGAGCCGGCGTTGACATTGACCGGCGCGATCAGCCGCACCGTGTTGCCGTACGCGCCGAGTGCGCCATTGATCGCGTCGGCCAAAACATGCACTTCCACCGGCTGTTCGCGGCCGGCATGCACCAGCGCTCGGCCCTTGTGCTGCGCCAGATCGTCGGCCGCCGCTTTCAGCCATGCCGCGTGCGGGTTGTCCTGCTGCGATCCTTGTTGCGAACCCGCTCCAAGCAAGCTCGCCATGTATTGCATGGACCCGACAATTTCCGCCGGCCGCATGGCGAGCCGGTGATCCGCTTTGGCACCCAGCAAAGTCGGCGTGCTCTCGATCGCGTAGGCGCGGCTCATCGTGCCGCCGGTTTCGCTCGGCCGCCGGGCCGCCGCGAAACTGCGCGCATAGGCGAGCCAACCCGGCGTCGCGGAAATGAGATCGCTGCCGACACCGAAGATTCGATCGGCCTTGCTCAGGTCGAAAATCCGTTCGACCGGCTGGCTGAAGCTGCGCATACCGGCCTCGAGTTCGTTGTCGCGGTCGAGCGCCTGCCATTGATGCCAGCGCATGGCTGGAAACTGCTGCTGGACGGCAGCGAGCTGCGCAACGAGCGACGGAGAACTGACTGTTCCGGTCAAGATGCGCAAACCGTCGCCCTTGCGGGCCAGCAGACCCGCGCGGCGATCATGCAATGCGCTGACAAAACCCTCCCAGGTGGCGATTTGGCCGGCGCCAAAGATGGTTTGGGCCCGGCGCGGATCGTATAGCTGGAGAATACTCGCCTGCATGATGGCGCTGGCTGCGCCGAGGCTTGCCGGATGATCCGGGTTGCCTTCGACTTTGATCGGCCGCGCCATCTGATGCGCGACGAGAACTCCGGTGGCGTAACCATCCTCGGTCAGCGCGCTCGCGTAGTAGCTGTTTCGACCGGGAACGATGTTTTCCGGCTGCTCCACATAGGGTACGAGCTGGCGGATATTCGCCTCCGGCCCGCACGCCGAAAGCCCGCCGAGCGCCATCGATGCCGCCATGAGCTGAAGAAAACGCCGCCGGTCGAATGCGTTGGCTAGATCGCGGAAACGCGGTGCCGCGCGTTCGACGAAGGCGACAAATTCCGGCGTCTCCGCCAGTTCTTCCAGACTGCGCCAATACGTGCGGGCCGCTTGCGTCATCGGTGGCAGGTCCCGCAATCGGATAAATCGCGCGTGTGAATGTGATACTCCGCCATCAGCGTCTGCCCGGACGGAGTGGACGGCGTGCGGTGCCAATGAGCGTTGAAGACTTGATCCAAAGGACGCAGATGCGGCGCCGGATCGCGGTGGCAGGACAAGCACCAGCTCATGTAAAGCGTCTGCGCTTTCCAGGTCAGCGCCATGTCGCCGATCGGACCGTGGCATTCGGTGCAGCCCACGCCCTTGGCGATGTGAATGCTGTGATCGAAAAAGACGTAATCGGGCAACCCGTAGACGCGCGTCCAGTGGATCGGCTTGTTCTCCGCCAAACTCTTGCGGTCCGGCGCGAGCATGGCGGCGTTGGTCCAGATCTGCGAGTGACAGGTCATGCAGATCGCGGTCGACGGCATGCCCGCATTGGCGGATGTTTCGACGGTGGTGTGGCAATAGCGGCAGTCGATTCCCAACCCACTAACGTGGTGTTTATGGCTGAACGGGATCGGTTGTTGCGGAGCAAATCGCTGCTGCGTGTTGTATCCCATCACTGGAACGACCCAGATGGCCAACAGCAACACAATTGCTGATCCGCCCGCACCAGCAAGCGCCACGTTCATAAAAAGGTTCGCTCGTGGCCCGAAGATCGCCATTCGACGCGCCCTCGCGGCCGCCCCGCTTACCAGAAGACGCAGATCGGACGATCCGCCGGTCGCTCCCACTGACTTGTTTGCTAACCCGATTTCTCTGGTTTGGTTCCATTCTTGGAACAGGCGATCAGCCTGACATTGTGCGTCACGACGAAACGGAACGCTGGTACGTGCCGAAAACCTGACGATACGCGGATCCAGAAGAGGGCTTGTGAAATTGCCGGCCGCCTAACTCCGACGTTTTGAATTCTTTTGTGACTCGCCGCCGTAGCTTTGCATCGAATGGCCGCCTCTGGTTTCTGCTCGACTCCTGAGGGGCACGATCCATTACCTATCTCCGAAGTCGGAGCTTGCCTTCATTTCGGCTGAATGGACCTCATAGTGCCGGCGGCCATGCGGCGAGCCATCAAGACAACGCGTTCCATCGCCTACGCGGGGCGTTCACGGCACACATTGGACGTGTGCCGACCGGCGGACGCCATCGCGGCGCCGGTCATTGTTTTCTTCTATGGCGGGGCTTGGCGTAGCGGCAACAAGGGGATGTACCGCTACGTCGGAAGGGCGCTGGCGCGGCGGGGCTACGTCGCGGTAATCCCGGATTACCGTATCTATCCGGAAGTCTGTTATCCCGAATTCATCGAGGACGGCGCGCTTGCCGTCCGCTGGGTCAAGGACAACGTCGGCCGCTTCGGCGGCGATCCGGACAAGATTTTTTTGAAGGGCCACTCGGCTGGCGCCCATATCGCCGCCATGCTGGCGATCGATGCACGCTGGCTGGGAAAGGTCGGGCTGTCGCCCGGCCGCGATATTGCCGGCCTGATTGGCATCGCCGGACCCTACGATTACCTGCCCTTGCGCGATAAAGAGCTAATGACGATTTTCGGCGGCGCCGATCGGCCGGAAACCCAGCCGATCTCCCATGTCGCGCCGGGCGCACCGCCGGCGTTGCTCATGACCGGCGGCAGCGACCGGCTGGTCGAGCCTGGCAATTCCACCCGCCTTGCGGCTCGGCTGCGCGCCGCCGGTAATGCGGCGACGGTGCGAGTCTACCGGCGCGTCGGGCATTACTTCATCATCGCTGCGCTGGCACCGCTGCTGCGGTTCATCGTGCCAGTCTTGCGCGACGTGGACACGTTCATCGCCAATATCGTGCAATCACCGCCATCTACCGCGCAAGCCGCGGAATAAGTAAGGCGAGGCCAGACTCGCTCCGCGTATTCGATCTAATCCGGCACTTCAGCCGACGCATTGCGGCGGACGTACGTTTCGACGATCGCGGCGAGTAGCGTCAAAGCGGCGGGAACAATCATCGGATAACTCAGCAGACGCAACGCTGCCGCGCCGAGAACGGCTCCGCAGGTATAAGCGATCCAGGTCGCGCTCAGCAAAATCACGCGGCGATTACGCTTCGGCGCGCTGGCGCGGGACACGGCAGAACCCAGACTGACCAGATCGCCAGTGACGAACACCGTATTCAGCGGTACGCCGCCGATCTTGCGCACGGCGGCGTTCTGCAGACCCAGCGCCGCCGCGCTCAACGCTGCGCCCCATGCGCTGCTGATAAGTTGTGAGGCACCTAACATCACGGCGGTGACGGTGAGTGGCACAATGACGGGTAGCCTGGACAAAAGTGTACGGGCCACGATGACCGCCGCCAGAAACGCCGCAACGATACAGACATGATAAATGGCGCGCCCGGCCCGCCCTTCCACGATGTCGATGCCAAGCAAGATGGTGTTGCCGGTCATGGCGCCCACGAAGGTGTCAAACCGCAGGTAGGCGATGGCGTCCGCCGACCCGCCGACCAGGCAGAGCAGCACGGTACGTCCGAGGTCGCGGAGCGTATTCACTGTTCGGGTTCCAGGCTGGCAATGGCTGGCGTCGACTTGCGTTCCCGGTACACGGCTGGGCGCCGGTGCGCGGGGAATGCGGAAATCACCGGCTAAGTCGTCACCGCACCACCGGAAACGGGTCCGTGCGGCCTCGCCGCTCGGCCGGCGCGGCATCCGTAAGCTTTTAATTCTCAATACAAAAAGGGACGCGGGAGGGGGCCGGCACTGCTGGATTCGGCCGGATTATCAGGTATATGCAGGCGCCAAACGAGCCGGCCGTTGCGGGCAAAGGCAACGGACGGCCCTGAAGGCTCAGATTATGCAGGCGCCACAACCACGTATTTCCGGCACCCGCGACTATGCGGGCGACGATGCCGTCGCGTTGCAGACGGCGCGCGACGCCATTGCAGCGACGCTGCGGCGCTACGCCTATGCGGCCATCGATCCGCCGATTCTAGAAAGCGCGCTGCCGTTCCTCAACCGGTCGGGCGAGGACATTCGTCGCCGGATGTACATTTTCCCCGACCCCGGCGGGCGCGAAGTGTGTCTGCGGCCCGAGCTCACCATTCCGGTGTGCCGAGCCTATCTGCGCCAGTTGCAGGCGAGCGAGGACGCGAGCGGAAAATCGGCGAAGCGCGAAGCCCGGCTCTCTTATTTCGGACCGGTCTTCACTTACGAATCGGCGAGCGAGGACCGCTACCGGCAGTTCTACCAAGCTGGCGCCGAGTTTATCGGCAGCCAATCGCGGGAAGCAGCCGACGCCGAAATTCTTGCGGCGGCTTTGGATGCGCTGGACACCGCCGGTCTTACGGAAACTCTGGTCGAAATCGGCGACGTCGACATCCGCAACGCCTTCATCGATCAGTTGCCGATCAGCGAACGGTCGAAGACGCGCATTCGCCGCATCACGCTGCGGAATCGGAAAGACCCGCATGTCAATGCGCCAACCTCCGCGCCGAACAACGAATTTGGCGAACTCGCCTCACTGCTTGTCGCAGTGGAGCCCGGCAAGGCGGAGCTCTTGATCAAGGAAGTGTTCGCTCTCGCCGACGTGCGTCACGTCGGCGGCCGAACTCCGGAGGAGATCGTCGAACGGTTGATCAGCCGTAACGCGCAAGAGCCGATTTCCGGCGAGCTCGTTCAAGGAGTGGTGGCGCTGTTGAATATTCGCGCCAAACCGGAGATGGCGTTCAAAGCCATTCGCGAACATTTCCGCAAATTTCGCATCGCCTCGATTGATCCGGTGCTGGAGCGCTGTGCAACACGGTTGCGCTACATCGACGCATATCGACAGAAGCCATTGGCGCTGCAGTTCAATGTCGGATTGCGGCGTGGCCTCGAATATTACACCGGATTTCTGTTCGAGATTTTCGCCAAAAAACTTACTCAAGTGGGTCATGTATGCGGCGGCGGCCGCTACGACAATCTGCTCGAAGGATTGGGCGCGAACGCCTCGATCCCGGCGGTCGGTTTCGGTATCGGGCTGGATCGGCTGCTGTCGGCGCTACAGAAGACGCAAACTCGGAGTTCAAGCTCGGCGCGCGCGCCGCAGGCGCTCGTCTTTGCCGCCGGGAACAACGGATACGAGAAGGCCATTCGCGTCAGCGCCATCCTGCGCCAAGCCGGCTGGTCCGTTGAACTCGATTTCTCGGGGCGTGACGAAAAAGGCGCGCTCGGCGAGGCGGCTAGCCGCAAGATAGCCTATGTGGCTTTCGTTAGCGGCAACGCATCGAAGAAAGACCAAGTGCGCATCAGGCGGCTGCATGACCGCGCCGACCAACTCGTCGCGCTCTCCACCCTTTCATCCTATGCGAAAGGCGAAAGCGCCGACAGCGCTGCCGGCAAACAGCCATGAACGCCGGCGCGCAAAAGCAAAAGCTTGCCATCGCCCTGCCCAGCAAGGGGCGGCTGCAGGAGCAATGCGTCAACTTTCTGAGCAGTTGCGGCTTCGACGTCCGCCGCGTCGGCAACGGCCGCGAATATGTCTCCAGCCTGGTCGGCGTGGATGACGTTGACGTCATCTATTTCCGGCCGGAGGAGATTCCCAACAGAGTCGAGCAAGGCGACGCTCATGCCGGCATTACCGGAGAGGATCTGTACCGCGAATATGGCGAGGGGCGCCCGGCTTCCTTGTTGTTGATGCCCAGGCTCGGATTTGGCGGCGCACGCCTTGTCGTGGCGGTGCCTCAATCCTGGGTCGACGTCGCCACGATGAGCGATCTTGACGAAGCGGCAATGCTGTTTCATCAGCGGCACGGGCGAAGCCTCCGTGTCGCCACCAAGTTTTCCCGGCTGACGCGTGCGTTCTTCTCCGAGAGCGGCATCGTCGAATATTCGCTCGTGGAATCCTCGGGCGCCACCGAAGGTGCGCCGGCCGCCGGCGTGGCCGACTTCATCGTCGACCTCACCTCGACCGGAACGACACTGGCGGAAAATCACCTCAAAGAGATTGCCGGCGGTACCGTGCTGCAAACGGAGGCGTGCTTGATCGCCTCGCTACGCGGCGCGCTATGGAATCCGCGAGCGGTCGCGGCATTGGAGCACCTGGTCGAGCAGATCGAGGCGCGCATTCGGGCAACCTCGCAGTTGGTGCTGCGCTTTTCCCTCCCGGCGAAGACAGCTGCGGGCGCCAAACGGCAATTGAGCGAAAAATTCGGTTGCGTTCTCGGCTCCTGGAACGGAAGCGCGGATGCGAATTCCGGCGGCCGCGCTTTCGTCGTCGCCTATTGTCAGCGCGCCAAGGTCTACGGCGTGGTGAAGCTCCTCAAATCGTCAGGCGCGGAAGGAATCATCGTCGACCGCGGCGAATTCATCTTCGAGGGATCGTCACCGGCGTTCGAGGCATTCAAGCAAGCGCTGAAGGGCCGCAATCATGCGGCCGGGAACAGAATCGCAGCCGAACGTTAGCGCGCGGCCCATCGCCGTCGGCCGCGGCAAGCGGAGCTGCAGTCATCCGTTGATCCCGCTTGCTGGCGCAACAGCCGGCAAATTGCTACTTCACTCGATGCTTCGACAGGACGTGCGGCAATGAACGACCAGGCATCCCGTTCCCTCGATCGGCCCAAGGCGCGCTTGCCGCGCGGATTTCTCGACTCGACCGGCGGGGTACTCGCGGTCCACGACCGGCTCATCGGCAAATTGTCGGAAGTCTATTCGTCCTACGGCTTCGAGCGCGTGACCACGCCGAGCATCGAATTCGCCGACGCGCTCGGCAAGTTTCTGCCCGACCAGGACCGGCCGCACGAGGGCGTGTTCTCGTTTCAGGACGATGACGGGCAGTGGTTGGTGCTGCGCTATGATCTGACGGCGCCGTTGGCGCGCTACGTGGCCGAGAATTACGACACGCTGGCGTTTCCCTATCGCCGTTTTCAGACCGGCTTGGTGTTTCGCGACGAAAAGCCCGGGCCTGGACGCTTCCGCGAATTCGTCCAGTTCGACGCCGACACGGTCGGGACCGCGTCCATGGCGGCCGATGCCGAATTCTGCATGTTGGTGGCAGACAGCCTCGAGGCACTCGGCCTTGCTCGCGGCGATTACGTCGTCAAGGTCAACAATCGCAAAGTGCTCAACGGCATGCTCGAATTGATCGGCGTGCCGGAGGGCCAGGAAGGCGACGCCACGCGGCTCACAGTGCTGCGCGCCATGGACAAGCTCGACCGATTGGGCATCAAAGGCGTCGCTCAGCTCCTCGGCAGCGGCCGCAAGGACGAGTCCGGCGATTTCACCAAAGGCGCCGGCCTGCCGGCCAAGGACATCGATCGCGTTCTCGGCTTTCTGGATGCCAAGGGCGACAGCCGCGCCGCGATGTGCGCTTCGATGATGGAGAAGGTGAAAGGCAGCGCCATCGCCGAGCAGGGCGCCGCCGAACTTTTTGAAATCGATGCGGCGTTGACGGCCGCCGGTTTTGGTCTGGATCGCGTGCGATTCGATCCGGCGGTCATCCGTGGGCTCGGCTATTACACCGGCCCGGTGTTCGAGGCCGAGCTGACCTTCGAGATCAAAGGTGATGACGGCCGGCCGATCCGCTACGGTTCGGTCGGCGGCGGCGGCCGCTACGATAATCTGGTCGAGCGATTTCTCGGCAAGAAAGTGCCGGCGACCGGCGTGTCGATCGGCGTGTCGCGCCTAGCGGCGGCGCTGGAAATGCGCGGCCTGCTCTCGGCCAAGGCGCATGCGGGACCAGTGGTCGTGCTGGTGCTCGATCGCGATCAGCTAACGCGCTATCAGGGCATGGTCAGTGAATTGCGGTCGGCCGGTGTTCGCGCCGAGCTCTATCTCGGGCAAAGCGGAATGAGAGCCCAACTCAAATACGCCGATAGACGCTCCGCCCCGATCGTCGTCATTGAAGGCGGCGACGAGCGCGCCAAAGGCGAAGTGACGCTCAAGGACATGGCGCTCGGCGCCGAGCTTTCCAGCGAGATCAAAGATCGCGCCGAATGGGCCAAGGGAGCCGCTTCACAAGTTTCAGTGAAACGTGAGGAACTGGCGCCTCGCGTTCGCGAAATTCTTGCACGTCATCGCATCTACTAAGGCTAGACGCCCGCTCCCGCACACGGAACCGGCGCCGATAGTCGGGCGTTGATTGAGTGCACGGGCGGAGGCTCTTTGGAGCCCAAGCAACGTCCGGGCAGGCTCGTTGTGGTGATTTGCAAGCGTGGATTATCGCTCTCGTCCAGTCGACCTCGCGCTGTTTCCCCGCATTCACCGCGTTCGGCAAACCGCCCACCCTTCATGGGAGTGCGATGCTGAACGCTTGTCTGCCTGCTTCGAGCGAAGCCAATGAGGTGAGTGATGCGTTGCGTTCTCGTCAATGGAGCCAAGCTCAAGGCTGAGGCATTGTGCGCGCACTGCGGCAATAGAGTCGGCGTGAACTATGTACGGGAAATCGACACGCGGCTGATCTATTGCGATTTTCGCTGCTATAGCATCGCGGTGGAAACGTCGATCCGCGTCCTCGGCCATCGCACGCCCATAATCAATGCAGGGACGCGCAGCGCATGACGATACGCTGCGACCATTGCCGCAGGCCGCTCGGCCCGATCATTCACCACTACTGGCACATGCGATTCTGCTCGGCGGCCTGCCGCGAAGCTTATCAACAGCGATTGAACGACGACACCAAGGCCAAAATCCGCCGGCTTGATTGCGGCGCAGCGTACAAGGCACCGGCAGCCTGCAGCCGTTTTGGATCGCGCGTGCTCACCGGCGTAATTCGGCATTTTGCGGCCTAATCGATCGCCGCTGCGCAAACGCACGGAGCGCCAACCAGCAAAAGAGGCCTGCCGGCGATCGGCCTGGAATGTGCCCGCGGCGACCAGGTGATTATATCCAAGAATGTTATGAGCATAGCTCGCGACGGCGGATACTGCGCATTTGGGCCGGCAAGGCGTCATTCGTTGCTTGCCGGCGCACTTTTGATTGCCGTCCCGACCTTGACCATTCCCAGTGCGGCTTTCGCCGCACAAAGTGCGCCGTCCGAAGACGCGATAGCCATTTTCATTGCCCAACTCGGGTTATTGCTCGTGGTCGGCCGCGTCATGGGCGAGGCGGCGCAACGGATTGGTCAGCCGCCGGTGATGGGACAACTCATCGGCGGAGTTTTGCTCGGACCATCAGCGCTTGGCTTGCTATGGCCCCAGGCGCAGCACCTGTTGTTCCCCTCCAACGCCGCGCAGAAAAGCATGATCGAGGCCGTGTCTCAGCTCGGCATTCTGATGCTGTTGCTGCTCACCGGCATGGAGACCGATCTGCGGTTGGTCAAACGCGTAGGCCGCGCGGCCGTCACCGTAGCAATTGCCGGCGTGGCCATTCCGTTCGTCTGCGGCCTCTGGCTCGGCGAGACGTTGCCGGACTCGCTGTTGCCCAAGCCCGAGGCGCGCATCGTCACCGCGCTCTTTCTCGGCACCGCGCTGTCGATCTCTTCGGTGAAAATCGTCGCGATGGTGGTGCGCGACATGAATTTCATGCGTCGCGATATCGGCCAGATCATCGTCGCTTCGGCAATCCTCGAGGACACGATCGGCTGGATCATTGTCGCCATCGCCTTCGGGCTGGCATCCGCGGGCAGGATCGACGCCTTGTCGATCGGACGCGCGGTGCTGGGAACGATCGTGTTTTTGGCGGCGAGCCTGACTTTCGGCCGGCGCATCGTGTTTAGCCTGATCCGTTGGACGAACGACAACTTCCACAGCGAGTTTCCGGTGATCACGACCATTCTGGTCATCATGATCGCCATGGCGCTGATAACGCAGTGGATCGGCGTGAACCTAGTGCTCGGCGCATTTATCGCCGGCATCCTGATTGGCGAGTCGCCGATCCTGACGCGCCACATCGACGAGCAATTGCGCGGACTGATCGTGGCGCTGTTCATGCCGATCTTCTTCGGCCTGTCCGGACTGAGCGCCAACCTGACGATTCTCGAAAGCCCCGATCTGGCGTGGCTCGCCGCCGGACTCGTTTTCATCGCCTGCGTCGGCAAATTCCTCGGCGCCTTCGTCGGCGGCAAGGCCGGCGGCTTGGTCCGGGGCGAAGCGCTCGCGCTCGCTTGCGCGATGAATGCGCGCGGCTCGACCGAAGTGATTATCGCCTCCATCGGCCTGTCGATGAGCGTGCTCAGTCAGAATCTTTTTACGCTCATCGTCACCATGGCGGTGATCACTACCGTTTCGATGCCGCCAATGCTGCGCTGGGCGCTCAAGCGTGTGCCGCTGCGCGAGGACGAGAAAGTCCGACTCGAACGCGAGGAGATCGACGCCCGTGGTTTCGTGACCAATCTCGAACGCCTGCTGGTCGCCGTGGACGAGAGCGTCAATGGCAAATTCGCAGCCGGAATCGCGGGCGTCATCGGCGGTTCCAGCGGCAAGCCGACGACCGTGCTTGAAATGGCGACTGAAGACGGTGACGAAACGAATGAACAGAAAGTAGCGCCCTCTCAGCCGAAGGCTGCCGTTGCGAAGCCGCAGGCTGGGGATTCTGCTCATGAAGTCAAGACTGCGGCCGAGCGTACGACCACGCTTGAGGCCCATCCCGACGCGGAAAGGCAAGGCAGCGTCGAAGTCACGGCCGTACCCAAGCGCGTCATCGCGCCGGAAGAGATCGCGCGGGAGGCGCGCAAGGGCTACGATCTTTTAGTCATCGGCATCGCCAATACTCGCGAACCCAAGGGCGGTTTCAGCACGGCGGTTTCACTCATCGCCCAACAATTCGGCGGGCCGCTCGCCGTCGTGGATTCGCATGGCTCGCAAGCCGACCGGCTGTTCAGGCAACCCGGCAGGATTCTCGTCCCGGTGAACGGTACGGAGATCTCGCGCCGTGCGGCCGAGGTCGCCTTCACATTGGCGCGCGCGAGCAATGCGCACGTCACCGCGCTTTATGTGACCCGTCCGACCGCAGGCCAAAGCAACACTCCGCGGCAGGCACAGACGGCTCGACGCAATGACGAAGCAGTCCTCAATGATCTCTCCGCCTTGGCCAATCGCTACGGCGTCAGGGTGCGCCGCAGCATGCGCGAGAGCCCGGCGCCCGTTGAAGCGATCCTGGAGGAGGCGAAGCGCGGCTATGACCTAATCGTAGTCGGCGCGAACCGGCGCCCCGGCGAAACGTTGTTCTTCGGCAACACTGCTGCCGCCGTGCTCGATCGTTCGGATACGTCGACTCTGTTCGTTGCGAGCTGAAGACGATTCGGTTCATGCCTGCCGGCAGCGAAAATAGACAAATTCGGCGATCGCTCGACGGTCGAGTCGGGCTGGTAAAGGCAGCTTATAACGCGCATATTTTGGTCATGCCAGGTCGAGACAACAAAACCATTGGCGCGCCGATGCTAACGAAACCGGACACGACTCCGGCTGAGGGGCAGGGAGGGGGGCCATGGCAATAGTCCCGCTTCTCGCGCAATCGGCGTTCGATCCCGAATTTATCGAAACTCTGGTGTCGGCTTACGAAGACGCTTGGCGACAAGTCGAGAAATCCGGCAGCGCATTCGCATCGCCGCGCTACCGGCGCGCGGCACAGGAGATCGTCGCCAAGCGGATTATCGAGATGGCGCAGCGCGGCGAGCGCGACCCGACCCAACTCGCCGCAGACGCCGTAGCCTATCTGGCACGTTCATACGCGTGATTATTTGGATTTTGAAAAAGCTGTGCCTCGGCGGCGCACCAGCCATTGTCATTGATATCGATCAAATCCGAATCCTGCGGGCGGTTCGTCGGCATAGCCGAAGGCTTGCGGCGTTTGTTGATAGGCCCATTCCCGATCGCGGGCTTGGCGGGCGAGCCAACGCAGACGTTGGCGTGCCATCACAGCGCGCCTGCGCGCGGCTCGGCGTTTGGCGACGGCTTCCGCCGGCGGAGCAGCGGTGACATTTGCAGCTCCGACTTGAACGGGCTTTTCAGTGTCGGAATCGAGCCGCGTCAAGTGGGCAGTGGGTTTCGCGGCGGGCTTGGTGGCGCCAAACTTGGTTGCGCTCGGCATTGCCGCAACCATAGGCGAATGATGCTGGATTGGCGCGTGCAGCGGAGCATAAACGAACGCGTCATAGGACATCGCGACTGCGACAATGATCGTCGTGACGGTGCCGAGATAGGCAAGAACGGACGCCAGGAGATCCATGCACCACCGAGGCTCCACCCGCTGCCCCAATAATGCGCGACTGCGGCTCGACGTTCCGCCACACAACAGCGCCTTATGCGGCGCCGCTGAACCGATGCTCACCCGGCCGCCGGAGCCGGGCCTGGAACAAAGGCCGTTCCGCGAAGGTTGATCCGGCCGGGCGCCGGTCTATTTTGGCTGGGCGGCGGTGGCGGTAGAACAGTGGACCTTTTTTTCTCGGCGGCATGGTTCGTCGTTGTCACGTGGTTGATTTTGCGGGCCGTCAATCAACGCGGATTGTTGCCGCTGTTGCCGCAGGCTTCCGCCTTGGCAGACGAACGGGCGCCGCACGTTACCGTGATCGTGCCGGCGCGTGACGAGGCGGCGAATATCGGGCGCTGCATTCGCTCCCTGCTGGCGCAGGATTATCCGGCCGAGCGGCTGCACATCGTCGTGGTCGACGACCACTCGGCCGATGCCACGGCCGCGATTGTGAAGGGGCTCGCCGCCGGTCATTCGCGGGTCTCGTTGCTGTCCTGCCCGCCACTGCCGCCGCGCTGGACTGGCAAAACCCATGCTTGCTGGATCGGCACGCGCGCCGCGCCAGCCGAGAGCGAATGGCTATGTTTTATCGATGCCGATGTGTGGGGCGAAAGCGCCCTCATCTCCAGCGCCATGCGCGCGGCTTTTGAGCGAAGGCTCGACCTGTTGTCGGTGGCCCCGCGGCAGGATCTGCTAAGCTTTGCCGAGCGCCTGGTGCTGCCGTGCGGCCTCATTCTCCTATCGTTCATTCAAGACCTTCGCCGCGAGCAGGCGCGCACCGGTTCCGGCGTGACGGCGACCGGACAATTCATGCTGATACGCCGCGATGCCTATCAAGCGGCCGGCGGCCACGCCGCCGTATCGAGCGCGATCTGCGAGGATTTGGAATTCGCCCGTCGCCTCAAACAATCCGGACGATCCGTCCTTTTGATGGGCGGCGAGGATTTGATTACAACGCGCATGTACACGGGCTGGCGAACCCTCTGGCCGGGGCTTACAAAGAATCTGATCGACACGCTGGGCGGCGGCCGCGCGACGCTGACACTGGCTCTCTTTGGCGTAGTGCTGGCCTGGGCTGCCGTGGTGATGCCGATCCTCGACGCGGCCGCTTGCGTACAAGATAGACCGGGCGCCGTGGCAGCGCTGGTCGTGGCGCTGCTCGCCTCCGCCGCGGCATTCGCCTTGCACATCGCGGCCGTGCGGTATTTTCGTATTCCTTTTTATTACGGCTTTTTGTTCCCCCTCGGTTATACGGTAGGCGCGTTCATGGCACTCGACAGCGTGCACCGCCGCCTGCGTGGCCGGGTGAGCTGGAAGGGCCGGATTTATTCATGAAAGCCGTCAAGCGGAAAAACGAGGATGATCGCCCGCGCGAACGGGCGGTGGGACCTCTCGACTCCGGCGAAACCCGTGCGGTTATCCTCGCAGCCGCCGGACTCACAGTCTTCCTCTATTTCATCAAGCTGATATTGCTGCCGTTCGTGCTGCCGGCCATCCTGGCCTACATCTGCACACCGGCTTTGGATTGGCTGGCCAAGCGCACGCGATGGCCGCGCCTGCTGTTCGCGGTCATGTTCTTCCTCGGGATTCTGATTATTGCCGGGCTGTTCGCCACGTTTGCAGCGACGCGCATTGCGGCGCAGGCGACGGGATTAGGCGCGGATTTGCAGTCGCTCCTGGAAAAATTCCTCACCGAGGCGTTCGGAAGCGGCCAAGTGCAATTCCTCGGACATACGCTCAATGCACATCAGATCGCCCAGACAGTGATCGACCGGATCGGCACTTGGATCGGCCAGACCGATCGCCTCGCGCTGCTTGCCGGATACAGTCTGGGCGCGATCATGGGCGTGTTTCTGTCCGCAGTGCTGCTGTTCTACTTTCTGGCCAGCGGCGAGCGCATTGCGCGCGGACTGTTATGGATTGCTCCGCCGCATCGCCGCGGACTGGTCAGGCGCATCTGGAGCCGGCTTGATCCCGTGCTGATGCGCTATTTCGTCGGCATGATCGTGGTGGTGATGTACGCGACGACAGCGTCGTACATCGGGTTGGACCTGGTCCTCGGTATCCATCATGCGATTCTCTTGGCGCTGCTGACCGGCATTCTCGAAACCGTCCCGGTGATCGGCCCGACCTCTGCGGCGGTCATCGCCGGTTTGGTGTCGCTGCAAACAGCGACCGGATTCATGAGCATTTTGGATTATGCGCTCTATGCGACCGCGTTGCGGCTTTCCATCGACCAGCTCCTCGGCCCGATCGTGCTCGGCACCGCAGCACACGTGCACCCAGTGCTGATCATCTTCTGCTTTCTCGCCGGAGGCGTCGTATTCGGCATTCCAGGCATCATTCTCGCCGTTCCGGTCGCATTGCTGATCAAAAGCACGTTGGCGACTCTCTACGGAGACGAAAGCGCATGAACTATACGCGCACTCGACCTTCCGCGTCTGCATCGGCGACATCTCCCACAGGACAAAAATTTCGGCTATAGTCTGGCCGTATGGCAACTTTTTTGGGGTCGGAAAGTTGCCCCGTGGGGCGGTGGTAAGCGGAGACCCGCTTATGGCGGTGTGGGATTCCGCAAGGCAAAGCGTCGAGACGCGGTACAGCCATCCGTGGCTGGCGGGGATCATTTTTGCGCTCGACATCCGGTTGCGGCGGCATCAGGCGATCGTCGAGTACAGCTCCCACCCGTCGTGCATTTTCCGGCTTGGCATTGCGCGCTCGCGCCGGACGCTCACGCTTCGCGACGGCACGCATCTAAAAGCCGGCCAACGCATGGTCCAGCTCCATTTTTGGAACGAACACATACCGCCCGTTCCGCAAAAAGGAGCGACGTTTAGCTGGGCGCGGCGGATGCAGAAGAACATTTCGACGTCGCTTCGCGAACTGGCGCGTTATCTGCAGTCGCGGCCCGATTTGCACGACATCTGCGTGGTCTGCGGCGACGTCCCATCGGCTGCCACCAAAGCGCAATGTCAGCAAATCGAATACATCATGGGATATTACGGTTTCGAGACGGTCATGGAATACGAGCGATTGCCGCTGCGCGAACGCATTCATCGGCTCGGTGAAAATATCCTGATCTCGCTGACCATATTCGCGCAGAACGCGCCGGCGCTGCGCCCCGATACGCTCATGCGAGTGCGCGTGCCGATTTATCTTTCTCGCCGAGAGCTTGCGCAAAAATTCGGCAATGTGAATGAGGTGACTGCCGGAGAAGTATGATGAGTATTGTTCATTCGATTCCCGACATGGCGTCGTTCGTTGTATCGCTATGCGACATCTGTCTCGCCGCCGCATTCGTCGGTTGCATACTTATGCTGTTCGAGGCGGGTTTCGTGTTGAGCTTTCACGATGAAAAGCCCGTCGACGGCACAGTGCAGCCGCCGGTTACGATTCTCAAACCGCTGCACGGCGCCGAGCCGGGCCTTGCAGCCCGTCTCGCGGCCTTTTGCCGGCAGGACTACGGGCGGCCCATTCAGATCCTCTGCGGCGCGCCGGATTCCGCCGCGACTTCCATTACCGCCGTACGGTCGGTAAAACGCGAGCATCCGGACGCGGCTATCGAACTCAACGTCGATCCGCGCCGGCAAGGCAGCAATCGCAAAATATCGAATCTGATCAACATGATGCCGCGTGTGCGGCACGATACGATTATCCTCTCTGACAGCGATATCGTGGTTCACCGCGGCTATGTGCGTGCTCTCGTCGCACTGCTGGAAGACCCCCGCATCGGCGCCGTGACCTGCCTCTATCACGGTATCGGCGGCGACGGGCTGTGGTCGCGCCTTTCGGCTCTCGCCATCAATTCGCATTTTCTGCCGCAGGCGATTACGGGATTGGCCATTAAGGTGACTAAGCCCTGCTTCGGCGCCACGATCGCCGTGGAGCGCTCGACGCTTGAACGAATCGGCGGCTTCGGCCGCTTTGCGGACGAGCTTGCCGACGATTATGCGATTGGAATGGCCGTGCGCGCTGCAGGCTACGAGGTCGCTACCGCACCATTTCTGGTCGGCCATCGTTGCTTCGAACGCAGCCTGCGCCAACTCGTGCTGCATCAGATCCGGATCGCCCGCACGATCAAAAACATCGATCCGATCGGTTACGCCGGGACCATCATCACCCATCCGTGGCCGCTGGCGCTTCTCGGAATGCTTTCGGGGAGCACCGCCGCCGCCCTGGTTGCGGTCGCGGCGTTGGCGTCTCGCGTCGCGGTCTGCCGCTGCGTCGAACGGCGCTTCGGATTGCCGCGAGAAAACCTCTGGCTCATTCCGCTGCAAGACATTATTGCATTTGCCGTCTATGTGGCGAGCTTTTTCGGGGCGACCGTTCACTGGCAAGGCGCCGACTATCACGTCGCGGGCGATGGCACTCTTGTCGAGGAAGACCTGAGGCGCCCATGATGCGAACCTTGTGTCTGCAGGCCCCGTCCTTCGACGGGTTCGATGGCGGCGCCGGATCGCGCTATCAGGCGAGGCGCGAAATCCGCTCCTATTGGTTCCCGACCTGGCTCGCCCAGGTCGCGGCCGTCATCCCGGGCAGCAAACTCATCGACGCCGCGCCGCATCATATCACGCTCGCCGACGTGCTCAGCAAAGCGCGCGACTACGATCTGGCGGTACTGCACACGTCCACCCCTTCGTTCTCCTCCGACGTCAGCGTGCTCGAAGCGCTCAAGGGTGCCAACCCGAAGCTGAAGGCGGGCTTTGTCGGCGCCAAAGTCGCGGTCGAGCCGGAGGCCAGCCTTGCCAGATCGGGCGCGATCGATTTCGTCGCCGGCAATGAATTCGACTTCACCATCAAGGAGATCGCCGAGGGGCGCAACTGGAGCGGCATCACCGGACTGTCCTACCGCGATGCCGCGGGCTTGATCCACCACAATCCGCTGCGCCCGCTTCTGCAGAATATGGACGATCTTCCCTTCGTCACTCCGGTCTACAAGCGCGACCTGGCCATCGAAAATTACTTCATCGGTTATCTCAAACATCCGTATCTGTCGCTCTACACCGGCCGCGGCTGCAAATCGCGCTGCACGTTCTGTCTGTGGCCGCAGACGGTCGGCGGTCACCGCTATCGCACGCGCAGCGTCGGCCACGTCATCGACGAAATCCGCTGGGCGAAGGCGGCGTTTCCGCAAGTGAAGGAATTCTTCTTCGACGACGACACCTTCACGGACGACCGGCCGCGCACCGAGGCGATCGCGCGCGAGCTGGGCAAGCTCGGTGTCACCTGGTCATGCAATGCCAAAGCCAACGTCCCGCGCGACACGCTCAAAGTCATGCGCGACAACGGGCTGCGGCTCCTGCTTGTCGGCTATGAAAGCGGCAATCAGCAGATTCTCCACAACATCAGAAAGGGTATGCGCGTCGACGTGGCGCGCCGCTTCACCAAGGACTGTCACGAGCTCGGCATCACCATCCATGGCACTTTCATTCTTGGGCTGCCCGGTGAGAGCCGGGAAACCATCGAGGAGACCATCCGGTTTGCCGCCGAGATCAATCCGCACACAATCCAGGTCTCGCTCGCGGCACCTTATCCGGGCACCGAGCTGTACCGCGAAGCGCTCGAACACGGCTGGCTCGACGAAGCGCACGCGGAGCTGGTCGATTCGAGCGGCGTGCAGATCGCGCCGCTGCATTACCCGCATCTGACCCACGCCGAGATTTTTCAGTCGGTGGAGGACTTCTATCGGCGCTTCTATTTCCGCGCGCCGAAAATCGCCTCGATCGTCGCAGAAATGGTGCGCAGCCCGGAAGTGATGATGCGCCGGCTGCGCGAGGGGATCGAGTTTTTTTCTTTCCTCCGTGAGCGGCGGGCGCTGGTCCGCTGAAGCATCCGGTCATCGGCACCGGGCAAGCCGGCGTGCTGGGCCGGCCTTGCGACGTCGCCAAGGTTTAAGCCGCTTCACTTGCGATCCAAATAACCGGCCTGCCGGAACCAGCGGATCGCGTCCTCAATCCCCTGCACATAGGGCCGCGGCCGAAAGCCCAAATCGCGCTCGGCCTTGGCCGAGGTAAAGTACATCCGGTGTGCGGCCATGCGGATGCCGTCCACGGTCGCGAATGGCTCGCGTCCGGTGATTTGGGCCACCGCCTCCGCCACAAAGGCGACCGGCAGCGCGGCGGCATGGGGAATACGCAATCGCGGCGGATTGCGGCCGACCAGGCGCGCGATATCGGCGAGCATTTCGGCAAACGCCACGTTGGTTCCGCCGAGAATGTAACGTTGTCCGATGATGCCGCGCTTTAGCGCCGCGACGTGTCCCTCGGCCACGTCGTCGACATGGACAAGGTTCAGGCCGGTGTCGACGAATCCGGGAATTCGGCCGCGCGCAGCCTCGACGATGATACGGCCAGTCGGAGTAGGCTTCACGTCGCGCGGGCCGATCGGTGTCGACGGATTGACGATGATTGCGGGAAGTCGCTCGCTCACAATCATCCTCTCGACCAACCGTTCCGCCGCGATCTTGCTGCGCTTATAGGCGCCGATCCCCTCTTCCTCGGCCAGCGCCACCGATTCATCCGCGGACGATCCGTCCGACCGCAGACCCAACGTGGCAACGCTGCTGGTGTAAACGACCCGCTCGACGCCGGCGCGAAGTGCCTCCTGCATGACATTGCGCGTGCCGTCTACATTGGCGGCATAAATCTCGCGGCGGTCACGGGCCCACAGCCGATAATCAGCGGCGACGTGAAACACGTAGCGAGCATCGGCGACCGCGCGACGAACCGAATCGGCGTCGCGGAGATCGCCTTCGACAAACTCCAGATCGAGCCCATCGAGATGAAAGCGCGGACTGCCGCGGCGCACCATTGCCCGAACCCGAAATCCCGCACCGATCAGCGTTCTTGCCACGGCCGAGCCGACAAATCCTGACGCACCCGTGACCAACGTTTGTGCACTGCCCCGCATGGCAAACCGTCGCTGTCTATGCTAATATGTCCGTGCGTATTTGTGTGCTCTCCCACGAGAGGCCAATCCAAAGTCAAAGCACCATGCTGCTGTTTCGACCAGTGCGGGAACGAATCGGGGGAGCAGCACTTTTCTTAATCGGTAATATAAAGAAATTGACTTCTTTTGGTGTTTGAGCCGGATCGGGGAAGAGCGGTCGGCGTGCGCGCCGTCTTGAGGGGTTTGATCGAGGATCGATCACAGTCGGGGGTTTTAGTCAAACCCATGGCATTCGAAGCGCAATTCACCGGCCCGCCTCTCGCGGAAAGCTTGCTGGGGGATGGCGAAGACATCGGTCGAGCGACCGATCCTTCGGCCTTGCTTCACCATCGCCCCGCCGTCATCGCCTTTGTCGGCATGGCCTTCGAGGCCAATATTGCCGCCGGTCCCGGCGTCCTCGTTCTCTCGCGCGACTCGCGGCGCGAATTAACCGCAGCCGCCAAGGACGCCGCACGGCTCGGCTATCGCGGCATTATCAGCTTTGGGGTCGCCGGAGGGCTCGCTTCGGATTTGCGTCCGGGCGATTGGGTCGTCGCATCTGCAATCGTTACGTCGGATAAAACACACGCTACCGACCTAGCGTGGTCGAACAGGCTGCGCGATGCGATCGCCGGAGCCAATTACGCGCCGATCATCGGCGTCGATATCCCCGTTGCCGAGCCGACAACCAAGCGGGCGCTCCACCAGACAACGGGCGCCGCCGCAGTCGATATGGAATCGCACGTCGTCGCCCGGATCGCGGCGGCTCATGGCCTCGCGTTTACCGCCCTACGCGTTATTGTCGATCCGGCTGATCGTACGATACCGCCGGCAGCGCTTTTGGGCATGGGTTCAGGGCCGCGCGCTGACGGCGCGGCGGTATTGCGCGAACTCATTGCGCGACCCGCACAATTGCGGCGGCTGGTCCGCGTCGCCCTCGACGCATATCTTGCTCGCTACGCGATGCAGCGCGCGCGCCGGCTGCTCGGGCCGCATTTCGGGCTTACAGACCCGCGAGTGCCTGAATTGTTACAATCAAGCGCGAACCAGGACGATTTGTCGCAAGCGGATGCCGCGTCCTACCGCTCACCGGCCTAAAAGCAGATCGAATTCTCCTCCGAGCACAAGATCAAGCCTGCGAAATGAACTTGGTGACCAAATAGGCGCCCAAGCCCTCGATGCCGCCCTCGCTGCCATGGCCGCTTTCCTTGACACCGCCGAATGGCGTTTCCGGCGTTGAAATCGCGATCGAGTTGACGCCGACCATGCCGGATTCCAGCGCGTCGCCGATGGCCGCCGCGGTCGCGTTCGACGTGGTGAAGGCATAGGCGGCGAGCCCGTATTCCAGCGAATTGGCGCGCTCCACCACCTCATCGAACGTCTTGAACGTTACCACCGGCGCCAGCGGCCCGAATGGTTCTTGCGTCATCACCTTGCAGTCATCCGGCACGTCGGTGATTACGGTCGGCTCGTAGAAGTAACCCTGGTTGCCGCGCCGCTTACCGCCGGTCTGAATCCTGCCGCCGTGCGCTTTGGCGTCGTTGACGAAGCTCTCCATGGTGTCGATGCGTCGCGAGTTCGCCATCGGACCCATGGTGATACCACGCTCCAAGCCGTCGCCGACTTTGATGCCATTGGCGTATTCGGTGAACCGCTTGACGAAACGCGAATACACGTCCTCCTGCACGTAGAAGCGCGTCGGCGAGATGCAGACTTGGCCGGCATTGCGGTACTTGAACGCAGCGATGGTATCGGCGGCCTTCTCCGGATCGGCATCGCCGAATACGACGACCGGCGAATGGCCGCCCAGCTCCATGGTGGTGCGCTTCATGCCCTTGGCGGCGAGTGCAGCGAGATGCTTGCCGACCGGGATCGAGCCGGTGAACGAAATCTTGCGAATCGCGTCCTTGGCGAGCAGATACTCGGAGACTTCCGCCGGCACGCCGAACACCAGATTGAGCACGCCGGCAGGCAGGCCGGCGTCGGCAAAGCAGCGCACCATCTCGACGCAGGCGCCCGGCGTTTCTTCCGACGCTTTGAGAATGAGCGAGCAGCCGGCGGCCAGCGCGCCACCGATTTTGCGCGCCGGCGTGAGCACCGGAAAATTCCACGGCGTGAACGCGGCGACGATGCCGATCGGCTCCTGCACGACCAGTTGGCGCACGCCCTTGCCGCGGCCCGGTACAATGCGGCCATAGGAGCGGCGGCCTTCCTCGGCGTACCATTCGATGATGTCGGCCGATGTGATCACCTCGGCGCGCGCTTCCGGATAGACCTTGCCCTGCTCCAGCACCATGATCTTGGAGATCGCGTCATAACGCTCGCGCATCAGATCGGCGGCCTTGCGCATGATCTTGCAGCGGTCATAGGCCGACGTGGCGCGCCACACCGCAAGGCCCTTCTTCGCGGCTTCGAGCGCTTGGTCGAGATCGGCTTTGCTGGCGTGCGGCAGATGGGCGAGCGGCTTTTCCGTCGCCGGATTGATCACATCCTCGCCCTTGCGGCCGTCGCCGCCGAGCCATTTGCCGTCGATGAAGAGTTCGAGATTACCGTACATGACGTCCTCACTGGGGCTTGTTTCTGAGCCGACAATTAGCAGGTTTTCGCGGTGCGTTCACGTGGGGTGACCCACTCCTCGTCATGCGAGACAGGATTACCGCAGCCGGGCTGGATCAATCACAAAATTGGTAAATCCGCCATTGCGGTCATCCATTCCGGCAAGCACTTCATTGACTTTGGACAGCGGCGAAACGCGATGTTCGAGGATGGAAAGGTCCAGCGTGCCCACCCCCGCCATCGACGCCATGTCTTCACCCTCACCGGTCGTGAACCACACCGAGCCCTGCAGCCCGATGCGGTTGGTCATCATCCAGAAGGCGTTGAGCGGCAGCGTCTCCATGACGGCGCCGACGTTCACCGCGCGGCCGCCGCGGCGCAGGCAGAACAGCGCGCGCATCATCGCGCTCGCCGGCGCGCCGGGCGGCAGGCAGTCGATCATGCCGTCGACGCCGTGCTCGTCGGTCGCCTTCTTTGCCCAGGACACAAGCGGGTCGGACGGACCGGGCGGCGCATTCGGGACCGAAAAGACGTCGATCCGTTGTGGCGAGAGTTTTTTGACCCGATCAAGCAAAGCCTGATTGCGCCCGGTGCCGAGGATTTTGGTTGAGCCCATCGCCAAGGCGATTTGCGCGGCATTGAGCCCGAGCTGCCCGCTGATGCCGTTGATGAGCAGCGCCTGCCCGGGGCCGACGCCGATCTTCTTCAGCGCCGCATAGGCGGTGCCGAGATAGCCGAACCGCGCCGCGGCTTCGAAGCTCAAATTGTCCGGCAGCTTGACCAAAGCGGTCGCCGGCGCGGTGATGAATTGCGCCAGCCCGCCGTAAGGATAGGCGTGCATGATCTCTTGCGAGCGGCCGAAATAGCCTTGCAACGTCCAGTTCGGACAATCGTACGGCTGGCCGCTGCGGCACATGCGGCACGAGCCACATGCGCGCGCCGGATTGACATAGACGCGCTCGCCGGGGCGGACGCCGAAAACTTGCGAGCCGACCTTGGCGACCACGCCGGCCGGATCGAGACCGAAAATCGCCGGCAGCGGCGGCATCATTTTGTTGTCGGGCGTCAGCGTGCCGAAGAAATTGCTGACCACGCGGGCGAGATTGGGCACCACGCCGCAGGCCTTGACCTCGACCAACACGTCGGTCGGCCGCGGCTCCGGCACCTCGATGCGGTCGAGCGTCATCGGTTGGCCATAGGCATGTAGCCGCGCCGCCATCATGGTGGCCATGCGTTTCCTTCCCGCTCCCCGATAGGCCTCGCGAAGCTCTCATATGCCGTCACGTCAGCATGAATTGCCAAACCAAGTCCGGCAATGACGAAATAGAAAATCGTTCTCGCGACGCGATCCGCGCCCGAGCTTTGCAAACGCGCAAGCTCCCCGCATGGGGAAATGGAGCGCCGGGAGGCGCCAGGG
>JASHRW010000301.1 GCA_030037065.1 Xanthobacteraceae bacterium | reverse complement strand
TTGATCGGAGTGAAACTGCATTTCGCCATCGGGCAGGGCGCCGATTTGTTTGCCGTTCTCGCGAATATTTGAAATCAGCATGACCGCAGGGTTGGCGGTGGTGAAGCGGCGGGTATGGCTGACCGCCAGCGGGCCGAACCGTTCGGCAAAACGCACCTGATCGACCTCGCTCAAGTGCTGATCGCGGAACAAAATCACGAGGTTGTCGTGCCAGCATTGGCGAATTTTTGCGAACAGCGTGTCACTCATCGGCAGACTCAAGTCGATTCCGATGATCTCGGCGCCGAGCGCCGGCGATAACGGCCGCGTCCGCAATTGATCTGCCGGCTGCCAAGTCTCCGAGCTAACGAATCCCGTCGTCTGCATCGGCGGCTCTCCATCCTTCGCAATGGAGATATTATTCACGCCCGAACTGGCGGCGCAATTCGGTTTTGGCTTTTTCCAGCGTGCTGCGGCGGTTGGCGGGCAGATTCTTGCCGGCGCGGTTGATATAGAAGACCAGCATCGACATCGCCGACCGATAGGGATCGGACTTGCGCCGCCGGCTGCGCTCCGCCGAGCGTTTCAGCGAAGCGGCGATGCGCTTGGGATCGCGCCCCTTGAACACGCCGCCTTTGAGGTCGAGCGCGTCGCTCTCGCGGGTCACACGGCTGGACCAATAGCGCCCGCCTTTGCGGCGGCTTGTTTGCCGGTGCGATGGCTTGGGGGGCGACACTTTACGGCGAGCGGTGCTTTTGGCCATCGGCAAACTCCCTTGCACAATCTGCATGGAGAAAGCAGCGCTAGCGGAATTTGTTCCGAGTTTCCTCGTTTGGCGCCTACGGGTAGCTATTCCGCCGCGATCTGGCGGCTCGATTGCGCTGCAATCTCGGCAAGGCATTTGCCGAGCGCCTCGCCTTCCGGATCAAGTAACGCCGCGGTGCGCGCATTGGCGATGGCTTCTGCGGCTTGGCGCGGCGGCCTGGCGCCGGCGAGTGCGGGGAGGATCAGCTCTTTCTCGATCAAGTGGTAATTGCCGGTGCCGCGCTTATGGGTATCGCCATAGCCCTTGATGAGGCGTGCGCATTCGGCGATCTCGATCGCCAGCTCCGCCGACAGCGGCGCGGCTTGCACGATCTGGCGCAGCCAAGCCTCGATCGCGCGCTGCTCTTCACCATAGCGGTAAGTCTTCGGGCGGACGGCGCGCAGCTTGTCGAGCAGATAGAAGCGCAAGTAGCCGAACACCGACGTCGTGTTGAGCTCCATACCCCAATGCGTGCGGGCCAGCGCCGGATGACGATCAGCGAAGGCCAGAATGCGGGCTCCGAGCCAATGCGGCAGGACCGAGCAGAATTCCTCGACGCCGGGCTTGAGGAATTCGGTGACAGCAAAGGGCTGCCCCGCCTTAATTGCCATTTGTGCGGCGATCCGACCCATTCGGGCCGGGTCGATCTTCGCCTGCGCGACGCGGATCACGTCCTCATAGGACATGCGCACGGCGAGATGCCGCGCCGTCTCCGCCAGAAGCCGCCCGTCGGTCTCGGACTTCGCATCGGCATCCCGGATAGGCGCGAGCCGATCGAGATAAAGCCGCGCGTAAGCGAGATTCTGATACGTTGCGAGTCGCCGAACACCTTCCGTCATAAATGTGCGCGCCGGCGCCGGCATGCGCTCGATCTCGGCTTCGAGATCGGTGAGTGACGAAATACCGGCATGGGCACGCTTGACGGCAACGGATTGCGCGCGCGCGCCTTCTCGCGCCGCCGCCACGCCGGCGCGGAAGCCGCGCAGGTTTGACTCCACCGCCTTACCGTCGGCGCGGATGGCCGCCTCGAACCCTTCGGCCGGGATCGGCAGTGCATCGGCTCCGGCGACGACGCCAAGCATCACCGCATTGATCATGGCGCCATTCTCTCGCGCGATCGCTTCCAGATCGAGGAACAGCGCTTTTTGCGAATTGGTCTTGACCGCCGCAATGAGCCGCTTCGGATCGTAGCGTCCATCGCCCATCGCCATCTTTTCCACCACCAGATAGGAACGGCTGGTCGAGGCGATGGTCGTGGTGCGGCCCGGCGTCACATAGCCGCCGACAACGGCGCGGCCGGCTTCCATTAATTCGCTGGCGACAACGAGATCGACATCGCCGACGCCCGGCGCAAGCGCCAGGATCGGCCGGCGCGCGTCAGTCGGAGCGAACGCTTTGGGCACCATCTCGATGTGATAGGTCGTGGCCCCGGTGCGCTGAGCAACACCGGGAATCGAGGTCGATTGGACCGGAAATCCTTGGCTCGTTGCTGCGGCCACGATCCAGTCGGTGAGCACGCCGCCGCCCTCGCCGCCGAGCGCGGCAATGAGAACCGTGAGCGGACGTACGCTCGCTTGCGGCTCGCTGATGCGCACTCCCTCTCCCCGCAGGGAAGAGGGTTGGGGTGAGGGGGTTCGGGAATCTTGGGCGATTTCGCCGACAGGCCCGATCCCCCTCACTCCTCCCTCTCCCGCCTGGGGAGAGGGAGGAGTTTTGCCGGTTCCGCTGAGCCAACCAATCACCGCGCTGCGCACGCGAAACAGCGCGCGGTCCCACCAGCTCGGATTGCTGATGACATCGGTGCGATAGAACGATGGGCAAAGCACGGCCGCGTGCGCGACTTCGCCGCACAAGCCGCAGCCGACGCAGCTTTCGATCACGGTCGCCACTGGATCGGTTCGCAGCGGATCGGGATTGGGCTTGACGGTCAACGACGGGCAGCCGGAAAGCCGGATGCAGGAATGATCGCCGGTGCAGATTTCGTCGTCGACGCCGTAGCGCGTCGTTACCACCCGTTCGCCATTCTTAAGCTTTTGCGCATTTTCCGCGCGCAGCCGGCGCTGACGCGCCAGCATGCATTCGCCGTCGGCGATGATCACTTTGAGCCCGCGCTCGGCCGTGCGCATGGCTTGCTTCAGCGTGTCCACCATGGTGGACACGCTGTAAGTACGCACGGTGCGCAGCCAGGTGACTCCGAGCGAGCGCAGCGTCTTTTCGATGCTGATGCCGGTTGGGGTGCCGCTGCGGTTGGCCGCGCTCGACGGCAAATATTGCTGCCCTGTCGCGGAGGCATAGCCGTTTTGCATAACGATGAGCACGCCGTCGCCCTTGTTGAACAAATTGGAGGCGACGCCGGTGATGAGGCCGTTGTGCCAGAAGCCGCCATCGCCCATCACTGCAATCGGCCGCTTTTCCATATTCGGGCCGACGGCGGCGGCGCTGGCGAGCGACATGCCGTAGCCGAGGATCGAATTGCCGAGGGAGAACGGCGCGAAGGTTGCGAACGAATGGCAACCGATGTCGGCACTGATATGGGTCGGACCGATCTCGCGCTGCGCGAGCTTGATGGCGGCGAATACCGGCCGCTCGGGACAGCCGGTGCAGAAATTCGGCGG
>JASHRW010000300.1 GCA_030037065.1 Xanthobacteraceae bacterium | reverse complement strand
GGCATCTCCTTGACGGTCACGAGATTGCGTCGGCGGAGCGCAACGCGGTCGATGTTGCACTCGCGCGCGGCGAGATCGATCAGCCGCTCGATGACGAAAATCACTTCCGGGCGGCCGGCGCTGCGGTACGGGCGCGTCGGCGAGGTATTCGACAGCGTGGCGCGGGCGCGGAAATGCGCGGCCGGTATGCGGTAGATGCTCGACATCATCTGCACACCCTTCTGCACCATCGAGAAATTGGTGGAATGGCCGCCGAGATTGCCGAGATTGGAGCCGCGCAGCGCCAGGAAGCGGCCTTTGTCGTCAAGCGCCAGCTCGGCCTCCACCGCGAGATCGCGTGCCTGGTAGTCGGAAACAAACGACTCATGGCGCTCGATGACCCACTTCACCGGCCGGCCGACTTTCTTCGCTGCCCAGGCGACCAGCGCGAATTCGGCATAGATCATGCCGCGTGTGCCGAAATTGCCGCCGACGTCGCCCATCAACACGCGCACGTCTTTGGGCTCGACGTTGAGAATAGTAGCGAGATCGTTCTTGAGCCGCACCGCGCCGCCGTTGCCGGCATAGACGGTGTAACGGCCGCTCGCCTTGTCGAAGTCGGCGAGCGCCGCGCGCGGTTCCATCGGCACGCCGGTTACTCGCTTCACCCAGGTTTCGAACCGGGTGACGTGCGCGGCGCGCGCGAATGCCGCCGCCGTCGCCGCCGCATCGCCGATCTGCGCGTCGAGGCAGACGTTCGACGGCGTTGCGTGGACGTGCGGAGCGTCCTGACGCGCCGCGTCGGTGGTCACCGTAACCGCCGGCAGCGGCTCGTAATCGATGGCAAGCTGCTCGGCGCCGTCCTTCGCCGCGTTCACGCTCTCGCCGACCACCATCGCCACCGCCTCGCCAACGAAGCGCGCCTTGTCGGTCGGCAGCGGGTAATGCGGCGCCTCGAAGAACGTTGCGCCTTCGCGGTCCTTGAGCTGCATTTCGGCCGGATGCGGCGACCACACCTTGTGCGGAATGGGTTGCAAGCCGTCGGCGAGAAAATCGGCGCCGGTCAGCACGGCGAGCACGCCGGGGGTTTCGAGCGCCTCCGCCTTATCGATGCCGCGGATCATTGCGTGCGCATGCGGTGAGCGCACCATCACGGCGTAGACCTGCCCCGGCAGATTTTCGTCGGCAGTGTAGCGGCCGCCGCCGCGCACGAGCCGCAAATCTTCGCGGCGGCGCACCGGCTGGCCGATGCCGGAACCCTTCGCAGGCAGGTCCATGAAGTCCCCTCGATGCGCCAGGAAGGGCCTTGATGAGGCAGGAAGCGCCGAAATTCAATGGCGCTGCGCAAAGCGGCCGCGGTCGTGCGGCAGCCCATAGTCGACAGTCGGGCCGGCAGGAATGATGCCGTTGGCGCCGACCGGGCCGGTCTTGCTGAACACGCCGCGCTTCATGCCAATGATGTCGCAGACCTCGGCGATGCCGGGTGTCTGGTAAAGCTCGCGCAGATAATTTGACAGATTGTGGTACTCGTCGAGACGGTGCAGGTTACATTTATAGCCGACGTAATAGCACGGATCGAACCGCACCAGGCTCGGGAACAGCCGCCAGTCTGCCTCCGTCTCGACCTTGCCGCACAGGTAGCGTTGCTGCGAAAGCCGCTGCTCCAGCCCGTCCAGCGTCTCGAACAATAGTTTGACCGAGCCGTCATAAGCCTCCTGCGAGATCGAGTAGCCGCAGCCGTTGACGGCGTTATTAACGCCTTTGAGCACCAGCGCGTTGGCGGCGTCGATCGCGGGGCGCAGCGGCTCGGGATAATAGTCCGGCGTCGGCTCGGCAATGCCGGTGAAGGCCGTATTGAACATGCGGATGATTTCGGACGATTCGTTGTTGACCACGCGCCGCGTCGTGGCGTCCCACAAAGTCGGAACAGTCACGCGGGTGGTACAAGACGGATCACCGATCGTATAAAGCTCGTGCAGGAAGCGCACGCGCCGATCGGTGCCGGGTACGATGTGGCCGGATTCCCCGAACGACCAACTCTGGCCATCGACTTCTTGAAACGTGTTGGTCAGCGTCACGAACGACTCGAGTTTCTTCAGCGTGCGCATCAATGTGGTGCGATGCGCCCACGGGCAGGCAACCGCGCAATAAAGATGATAGCGGCCGGGCTCGGCGGGAAATTTTGCTCCGGCTTCGTTGCTGATGCGGTCGCGGAAAACTGAGTCGCGCTTGAAGTAGAGCCCTCGCTCATCGTGATTGAAGAGAATGTTCTCGGTGCGCCATTTGCCGTCGGCAAGCTGTCCCATTCATCGTCTCCCCGGATGGCAAGCGCGTCATGCTAGGCTGGGCCACGGTCGCGGTCCATTTCGAGCGGCGTCACGAGATGCCGCGTGCAATTGATCAGGCTCACGCTGTGCGGTGCATCCGCATGCAGCACGGTGACGCCGGTATTGTCGAAACGCTCCGGAGCGGCAATGCCTTCAGGCAATTGCGCATGCCGCTCGACGAGAGCCCGGCAGACCAAAGCATGCGTGATCACCACCAGCGTTCCGTTGACTCTGCGGCGCTTGTCCACAATCAAGGCGAATGCGTCGGCAACGCGCGCGTGAAATGCCGGCCAGTCTTCGCCGTTGGGCGGCGCAAAGTCTGGTCCAAACGGGCTTTCAGCTAGCGCCGCATAGGGCACACCGCGTAAATCGCCGAAGTTGCGCTCCTGCAAGAGCGGGCTTTCGTCGATCGCAATTGCCGAACCGGCGGCAAGCGGCGCCGCCGTCATGCGAGCGCGCAACAAGTCGCTGCAGAGGATGTGAACGAAACCCTGGGCCAGCAAACGCCGCGCCAGTCGTTGCGCCTGACGAATTCCGCGTTCGTTGAGCGGCACTTCGGGGCGCTGCAGAATGCGCGCCGCGTTGCCGTCAGTCTCGCCATGACGCACGAGCAGGATCGTCATGCCGGGCCCTTGGCAGCTTTCGTTGTCATCGCCGCATCGTGGCAAACAGCGCGACGGCGATGATAGCCGCTAGAGTGCCATAGCGATGCGGTGCGATCATGAAACGGCCTCTTCCCCGCGTGCCTTGCGCGAATTTATTATACGGCGCCGCCGCGGAATAGCGGTTTTCGGGGACCAGCATGGCCAATCTGCAACTCAGTCTCGCCATCACCAATAATCCGCGCACCCGGCCGATCATCGATGGGCACGTCAAAGCCGACGGGATCGATTTCATCAAGACCGTGCTCGGCCCGGCGGAAATGTTCTGGCGGCAACTCAGTTTTGCCGAGTTCGACGTTTCGGAAATATCGATGTCGGAGCTGATGATGATCCGCAGCCGGGGCGACGATAGATTCGTCGGTATCCCGGTGTTCACCACCCGGCGCTTCTACCACACCATGATGTTGGTGCGTCAGGGCGCCGGGATCACCGGCCCCGCCGATCTGAAGCGTAAGCGCGTCGGCGTGCCGGAATACGTGCAGACCGCGGCGCTGTGGACCCGCGGCGTTCTTGAGAACGAGTTCGGCGTCACGCCTAAGGACATGACTTTTTTCATGGAGCGCCTGCCGGCGCGCAGCCATGCCGGCGCGATTGGCTTTGCGGCGCCGGCCGGCGTCACCATCGACCAGATCCCACCGGAGAAGAGCATCGCCTCGATGATGCTCGCGGGCGAGCTTGATGCCTGCATGGCGTATTTCGGCGGCAGCCCCGGCCTCATCGATCGCAGCACTGTGGACCTCGCGAATCATTCCAACATCAGGCCGCTGTTCCCCGATCCGACCGTCGAAGGCATCCGCTATTACAAAAAGACCGGCATCTATCCGATCAATCACGGCATGGCCCTCAAGCGGGTGGTGTTCGAGCGGGAACCCTGGGTTGTCATCAACATCCTCAAGGCGTTCAACGCGGCGAACGACATCGCCGAGGCCGAGCGGCGCGAGCATGTGGCCTATCATCTGGAGACCGGCCTCGTGCCGCCGGACTGTCGTAAGCCGCTGGCGACGCGGCTGGTCAATTACGGACTCAAGGCCAATCGCGCGACGCTCGAACTCGCAGCGAAATATTCCAACCAACAAGGTCTGACTCAACGGATCATGAAAATGGAAGAGCTGTTCGCGGCGAACGTGCTGGATTCGTAATTGCACAATCGTTGACGGTCGTGAATCGCCCGCCAGATCGTGGATCGAGGCGACGCGATCGCAGAATGAGCAACATGACGCCGCCCTGATCAGATCACGTATCCCTGCGGCGGTTCGACCGATGCGGCAAGGAGTCGCAACGATCCGGAAATCGCGCAAGGTAGTACATCAGTGCGGCAATGCGTGCCGGCGCGCTTTTGGATCAAAGGCGTTCTCACGAGCAGTGCAGGCAAATTGCGCCAAATGAAGTCGGTCAAAAAAGAGCGTGTCGGAATTCGGCGCGCCAAAGGGGATGCAAACCATGTCATTTAACACATCAACTGAGGGCTCCCGCACTTCAAGCTCGACGCGTTGGGTCCAGTTGATTCTCGGCATCATTTGCATGGCGAGCGTCGCCAACCTGCAATACGGCTGGACGTTATTTGTCTTGCCGATCCAGCATCAGTGGGGATGGTCGAAGGCCGAAATCCAAGTCGCCTTCTCGATCTTCATTCTGTTGGAAACTTGGCTGGTTCCGTTCGAAGGGGCGATCGTCGATCGTATCGGGCCGCGCTGGATGGTGTGCGCCGGCGGCGTCGCCACTTTCCTGGCTTGGTTCATTGATTCACACGCTACGTCGCTCGGCATGCTGTACCTCGGCGGCGCGATCGCCGGCTTCGCCGGAGGCGCGGTTTACGGCACCTGCGTGGGCAATGCGCTTAAGTGGTTTCCCGATAAACGCGGATTGTGCGGCGGCCTCACCGCCGCAGGATTCGGAGCCGGCGCGGCGATTACCATCGCGCCGATCCGGGCGATGATCGCATCCAGCGGCTACCAGCACACGTTCCTGGTGTTTGCAATCATATACGGCGTCATCATCGTGGTGGTGTCCAATTTCCTCCGCGCGCCGCGCCCCCAGGACGTTCCGGCAACGGTCAAGATCAAAGTCGCCCAGGGCACCGAGGATTTGCCGCCCTCGCGGGCGCTGCTCTCGCCGATGTTCTGGATCATGTATCTGATGTTCTTTTTGGTCGCAGCCGGCGGTCTGATGTCGGCCGCGCAGCTCGCCCCGATCGCCCACGAACGCGGCATCGCCGATATGCCGATCACGCTGTTCGGCATCAGTACGACCGCCATCGTGGCGGCGCTGACACTGCACAGCATCACCAACGGGGTCGGCCGCCCGCTCAACGGCTGGATTTCCGATCACATCGGGCGAGCCAACATGATGGGGCTTGCCTTCGGCATCGAGGCGCTGTGCATCGCCGCGTTCGGTTTCTTCGGCACGTCGGCCGTCTCTTTCGTCATTACCGACGCGCTGGTGTTCCTGTTCTGGGGCGATATCTTCAGCCTGTTCGCCGCCACGGTCGGCGATGCGTTTGGTCGGCAATATGTCACCGTCAATTACGGGCTGATGTATACGGCCAAGGGCGTAGCCTCGCTACTGGTACCGATCGGCAACGTACTGACCCACTACACCGGCTCGTGGCATGCGGTTTACGCGGTCGGCTGCATCATGAATCTGATCGCGGCGCTGCTCGGCTTCTTCGTGCTGCGGCCGATGATCAATTCCCGGCTCAAGTCGCCGAGCCAATTGGCACCTGCACAAGCGGACCTGGGGGTGTCACGCGCTCAGAGCGCATGAGTGGTGATCGGAGCGTTGATCGGCGGATTGGCGGACGGCCAATCCGCACTCAACCTTGCCGCGGCCAGGCTGCGTCACATCGCCGGCACAGCTTGGTCGACCAAACGTTATCCGAGCATCGAGCTGCTGAGGGACCGGCAGATGAGAGGAGCCATCACCGCGTAAGCCAGTGCCGAGCGCCGCTCAGCTCAACCAAATGTGCGAAAAACTCTGGATACTACCAGAGCGATTACGATCACAAATGTGGCTGCCAATCCTATCGTCAGCGGCACTATTGCGCGCTGCGTTGCCCAGGGAGGACGTACGCCGCTACCCTCGCATCTTGCCCGCCGCATAGCGGGCCTGCGCCTCGTCGACCGCGGTCTGCGCCAGCGCGCGATTGGTGTCCGTTATCGGCGCGTTGCGATCGTAGCTCGCCTGCCGCAAAAAGTTGCTGCCGTTGAGTTTCGGCCGCACTTCCTCGGCGATCAGTTGCAGGCTCCTTTGCGTCGCCCCCCAATTGGCCCAGTCCTGCGCGAACATCAGCACGCCGCCGAAGCCGCCGGTGACTTCCAGCATGTGTTCGATTTTTTTCACCGCATCGTCCGGCGTGCCGATGATGGCGCGCTCGTTGTCGACCATCCAGCCCGCTGGATCAGGAAGCCCGCGCGGCGGCGGATTGGGCGCCGGCACGATGTCGTTGGCGTAGCCGATCCACTTTTCCAGGCCGTATGCCACGTCCTTGCGCGCCTGCTCGCGGCTTTCCGCCAAATGAATCTGCAGCGCGAACTGCCAGCGCAAACGATCGGCCACATGGCCATAAAGGCTGCAGGTCTCCTCGTAGATTTTCCAGTTGGAGAGGTGATGCTTGAGCGAGGCATCATCGACGGCCGAGAGCACGAGTAGGCTCGCACCGTGGCGTCCCGCCGCGATCGCGCCCGCCGGCGAGCGGATCGCCGCAACCGCAAGCTCCATGGTCGGCTTGGAATAACAACCGACCGACAGCCGCGCGTCATTGAGCTCGAACCAGGCGGTCTTCTTCGTCACGGTCTCACCGCGCAACAGCGCGACGATGCAATCGAGCGCTTCATCCATGCGCGGGCGCGAATCGACCGGCTTTATGCCGAACATCCTGGCGTCCGACGGCAGTGCGCCCGGCCCGGCGCCGAACATGACGCGGCCGCGGGTCATGTGGTCGAGCTGCGCCATCGTCTCGGCGACGATGAACGGATGATGATAGGGTAGGGACTTTACCCCGGTGCCCAATCGAATGTGCTTGGTGCGCTCCGCTGCCGCGGCGATAAAGACTTCGGGCGAGGCGATGATCTCGAAGCCGCCGGAATGGTGCTCGCCGATCCACGCCTCGTCAAAGCCGAGCGTGTCGAGCAGCGTCACCAGTTGCAGATCGCGTTCGATCGCGTAAGTCGGGTCGAGGTCGGGCGCATGGAACGGCCCCATGAACATGCCGAAGCGCAGCTTATGGTGCGGCAATGCGTCTCCTCTGTGTTCATTCATGCGATTTATTCCTTGTCTGTGCGTCTCGAACGATCCGCCCTAAAGTCGTGTGCCGGTTATCGTGGACCATCTTCAAGCGCGAAACAAATGCCTGACGGGTCTTTGCGCCTGTTTGACACTGCCTTA
>JASHRW010000039.1 GCA_030037065.1 Xanthobacteraceae bacterium | reverse complement strand
CCGTAAATCGCCTGGTGCGGATCGCCGATGACGCAGAGATTGCCGACAGGCGGCGGAGCAATCAAAGTGAGCAGACGATATTGCCGGGCATCGACGTCCTGGAATTCGTCGACCGAAACGAAGCGAAATCGCTCTCGATAGAACGCCGAGACGTCAGGATTGTTCTCAAGCAGGCGCACGGCGAGGCCGAGCAGACTGTCGAAATCGATCCAGTTATTGCTGGCGAGAAGTCTTTGATAAGCGGCGCGGGCCTGCGCTATCTCGCCTTCCGGCGCAATCTCCATACGCTCGGATTTAGAGATGGCGCGAATGAGGTTTTGCGCCCGCGGCAGGGGGAGATCGAGCACCGCCGCCAAAGCGGCGGCGCGCTCCGCCTCGCCGGCAATGCGGAAGCCGCGCTGCAGTCCGGCCGCATTGGCGTGCCGGCGCAGCAGCGAAAGTCCGAGCGAATGGAAGGTGTGGACCGCGATCTCGCTCGATCGTGCGCCGAGGCTGTCACGCAGCCGCTGCCGCATCTCGCCGGCAGCGCGGCGCGTAAACGTAATGGCGAGACACTGCTCGCCGGCAACGCCGTGCTCGGCGATCAGATGAACGATGCGCTGGGTGACAGTACGAGTTTTTCCCGAGCCGGGCCCGGCGACGATGACGAGTGGGCCGTCGACGATTGAGGCCGCTGCGCGCTGGTCGGCATCGAGCGAAGAGAGGGCGTCCTTTACCTCCTCCTGAAAGGGGGAGGTCGACCGCACAGCGGTCGGGTGGGGGGCCGTTGGGCAGTCGGATAATGATTGACCCCCACCTGGCGCCTTCGGCGCCCCCCTCCCCCTTTCAGGGGGAGGGCTTGGCAATGCATTTGGCATTTCGAACAGCAATCCGCCGGCAGTCCGCTGCTTCAATTCGTCGTCGGCAAACAGCCGGATGACACCATATTCGCCGTCGTAGCCGGCATCGCGGATCACCTTTCCGGCGCGCAGCCGGGCGATGGCTTCGGCGAGCAGCGAAGAGTCCGCGCGCGCGATGTCTTCGAACGGCACCGATTGCAGGATGGAGAGCTCCGAGCCGAGCGCTGCCACCAGTTTGCCGTAGCTTCGTTCAACGGTCTTGCTCGAAGGCCCGCTGGCGGCGATCTCGCTTAAGACTTCCGGCAACGGCACGAGATTTGACACGTCGCCGCCGGTCGGCGGTGGCAGCGCCGCCTGCTCGATGCGGTCGGCGAGTTGTTCGACGCGATGCAGAACGCCGATCGTGATCGGGCCGCCGCAGACCGGACAACGGCCGCCCTGCGCGAGCGTCTCGCGCGGCGACAGTTTGATGCCGCATTTGCGGTGGCCGTCGAGATGATATTTGCCCTCCTCGGGAAAAAACTCGACGGTGCCGACATAGCCATCGCCGATCTCTATTGCCTTGCGGATGGCGAAATAGTCGAGCGCACACTCGAATGTGGTCGCCTCGCGCCCGAGCTTGCCGGGCGAATGGGCGTCCGAATTGGAGACGAGCCGGTAGCGGTCGAGCATCGACAGCCGCCAATTCATCGGCGGATCGGATGACAAGCCGGTTTCAAGCGCGAAAATGTGATCGGCGAGGTCGCCGTAGCATTCCTTGATGGAATCGAAGCCGGATTGCGAGCCGAGCGCGGCGAACCATGGCGTCCAGATATGCGCCGGGATGAAATATGCATCCGGGCTCGACGTGAGCGCGATCTCCAGCAGATCGCGCGAATCGAGCCCGAGAATCGGCCGCCCGTCCGAGGCGATATTGCCGATGCGCGCCAGGCGATCGGAAATGCGGTCGACCGTGGCAAAATCCGGCGCATAGATGAGGTGATGGATTTTCCGGGTCTTTTCGCCCTTCTTATAAATCGTCGAGATTTCGACCGAGAGCATGAAGCGCGCGCGCGTCGTGCAGGGCGGCGGCAAGGTTCGCGCAATGGCCTGCTCGATCTCGGGGCGGAGCCGGAACAAACCCGGCTCCGCCGGCACCAGCTTGTCCTTCAACTCGGCGCGCCAGGCCGGATGGCAGAAATCGCCGGTGCCGACCACGCCGATGCCCTTGCGGGCGGCCCAGGCAAACAGATGCTCCAGGTCGAGGTCGCGGCTGGTGGCGCGCGAATATTTCGAATGAACGTGCAGGTCGGCGTGGAAGCGCATTGTGGCCATTCGCGCGGGTGTTGGTGGCTCGTTTCATCCTACGCTCAGCACCGATTCGCCCGAAAAGCGCCTGTGGACATCGCCCTCTCCCCGCTTGCGGGGAGAGGGCGGCGAGGTCGCGCGGGCAGCGCGACCGAGCTGGGTGAGGGAGCCTTGCCGGACATTTCAACCTCACGGCCCTGCATTTGCGTCAGCGCCCCTCACCCGACTCGCTCGCTGCGCTCACAAGTCGGCCTCTCCCCACTGGGGAGAGGCGAATCAAAGCGATCTCGCTCTCGCGATGCGTTTTCGATTCGCACCCGAGTTTTGCCGGCACGGCACGCCAAGCTGTTGCCTCCCAAAAAAGAGGGAGGCGGAGCGCCGAAAGGCGCATACGCAATACCAGCCGCGCCACACTCTCAGACGTTACCGCCTGATCGTGCTGCGGGCGCGGCGCGCGCCACGAATGATTCGCTTACGCGAATCATCCGCTTCGGGCGCGCTCGCCTTTCGACGCTCCGCCGCGGCTTTCGTCGCAGGGCGAACGCTGTCGAGTCGGTCCAGGCCGCGCTTCGCGCGGAAAAGTGCGAAGGCGTTACCTTCGCCTTTGGACCGCGCTTAAGCCAAGCACCTGGCTCGCCGGTCGT
>JASHRW010000299.1 GCA_030037065.1 Xanthobacteraceae bacterium | reverse complement strand
AATCTGACGAAGGCTGAAGAGGACGCAAACGCGGAAGAAAAGCGGCGCGGTGTAGGAGCCGAGATACGGGCCCATGACGGAGCAAACACTTGCCGAGGAACGGCGGCAACGGCTCGCTGCGGCGATGCGTGAGGCCGGCATCGGCCATCTGCTGCTTTACGGCAATGCCTGGCAGGGCGACTACCTGCGTTACGGCGCCGACTTCGGCATCCTCGAAGGCCACGGGATCGCTCTCGTCGCCGCCGATGGCGCAACCGAGCTTTATCTCGACAGCGCAGTGGAGGCTGAACGCGCGGAGCTGGAAACGCCGCGCGTGCGCGTGCATTTCACCGCGGATATCGCGCGCGCAGTCGGCGCACGGCTCGATCGCGTCGGCCATGAGCGGCTCGCTGCGGCGCCACGGCGCTTTCTGCCGCGCTTTCTCGCCGATCCAGCGCGCAGTTTTGCGCTGAGCGACGCAACCGGACTCCTTGACACGCTGCTCATGCAAAAGAGCAGAAGCGAGGTCGCGGCGGTGCGCCGCGCCGCCCAGATCGCGGATGAAGCCTACGTCGAATTCCGCAAGGCCGTCAGACCGGGGCGTCGTCAATATGAAATTGTCGCCGACATCGAAGCGCATTTGCGGCATGCGGGCTGCCCGGACAATTTCATGATCATCGGCTCCGGCGGCAAGGATGTTTTGGGCATGACGCCGCCGTCTGAACGCCGCGTCGCCCTGGGCGATCTCGTGACCACGGAACTGACGCCAGCCGTCGACGGTTACTTCGCCCAGATTTGCCGCACGCTGGTGGTGGGCAAGGCGAGCGAAGCGCAGCGCCGTGCGTTTGGTGTCTTTGCCGAAGCGCTGGAGGCGGGCATCGCCGCGGTGCGGCCGGGCGCGCGCGCAGGCGACGTGGCGAAGGCCGAGAACGATGTGTTCCGCAAGCACGGCCTCGGCGAGTACACGACCAGCCAGTGGACGCGCGTGCGCGGCCACGGCATGGGCTTGTTCGTCGATTCCAAGCCGCACATTCTGGAAGACGTGAACACCGTGCTGCAACCCGGCATGACATTGATCGTGCATCCCAACACCTACCATCCGGATGCCGGCTACATCGTGCTCGGCGACGCCGTGCTGGTGACCGAGAGGGGCGCCGAAGTATTGTGTAGGATGCCGCGCCAGTTGTTCGAAGTAGCAGCGTAGTAAAAACGCGAAAAGACGATGCGCCGCGGACTGATCGCACGCTCACCGGTAGAACTGCCCGATGCCGTGCTTGATGCGCGGCTCGGCCGCGTCCGAGCGGCGATGCGAGAGGCACAGCTCGATGCGCTTATTGTCTACACCAACAATACGCGTCCAGCCGGCGTGTCATGGTTGACCGGCTTCGTGCCGTACTGGTCCGAGGCCCTGTTGGTCGTGCCTCGCGACGGGCTGCCCTATCTGGTTGCCGCGCTGACTTTCAGAGTCAAAACCTGGATCGAGCGCGTGAGCCGTCTCGGCGATGTCTTGCATAACCCGCGGGTTGGCCTGAAGGCGGCCCAACAGATCGCCGCACGACAGAAAAATACCGCGGTCGGCGTTGTCGATTTCGACAATCTGCCGGTCGGCATTGCCGACGATTTGCGCGAGGGCGGTCCCGAGTTGACATTGCGCGACGCCAGCGCGTTGTTTGCAAGGCTGCGCAGTAAGGCCGATCCGGCAGAGATTGCGCTCGCAGCCAAGGCCGCCATGATCGCGCGCCGCGCCTTGGCTCAGGCCGACGGCAAAACGCTCAATGCGATGATTGCGGCCGTCGAACGCGAGGCGCGGCTGCTCGGTGCGGAGGAAATCTACATTGCCGCGGCGCCCGATCTCTCGCGCGCGCCGCGCTTCATGCGCGTTGAAGACGAGCCGACGTTGGGCGAGAGTTTCGCGCTGCGGGCCACCGTTGCTTACAAAGGTGTCTGGGTGCGCTTGGTACGCACATTCTGTGCGTCCGAGGTCGTGCGCGAAGCCACAATACATTTTGCCCAAGCTGCCGCGCAATTGCCGTCCGAGCGTGGCTTTGCCTCGGGTTTCAGCTCCTATCTGGTTGAAGGCTGCCGTATGGCGCAGCCGCTCGAACCGCTGATGGGATCGCGGCTCGATGCTGCCAATCCGCCGTCACCAGGAGCGCTGGTGTCGGTGCAAGCCACGCTTGCCATCAACGGGCAGGCCGTGCCAATCGGCGCGCCGGTGCTGCTCGGCGCTCCAGGCGAAGCGGCGAGCCTTCTCATCGACCCGCTATACCAATGAATCATAGGCAGACCGCACAGCACCCGGTGCTGCCGCAACGCGAGGACTGATCGTGGCTAACACGCTGAACGACCTTATCGAGGAGCTGGCACTCGCCAACCGCATTCTCGCCAACGAGGGCGTGCTCGACGCCTTCGGCCATGTTAGCGCGCGCCATCCGGACGATCCGGGGCGCTATCTGTTGCCGCGCGCGCGTTCGCCGGGGCTGGTCGAGTCGGGCGACATTCTGCAATTCACGCTCGACTCCCAGCCGGTCAAGCCGCCGACCGTGCATCTTTATGCCGAGCGCGTCATTCACGGCTGCATCTATCAGGCGCGGCCGGACGTAATGGCGATCTGCCACCATCACGCGCCGGCGGTGATGCCGTTCGCGATCGCCGGCAAGCCGATCGTGCCGGTATTTCATCTCGGCGCAGCCGGTGGCGAGGACATGCCATTCTGGGACCAGCACGATGAGTTCGGAGACACGAACCTGCTGGTCGTCAAGCCGGAAGAGGGTCGCTCGCTGGCGCGGGCGCTGGGGAACCATCCGGCGGTGCTGATGAACCGACATGGCGCCACCGTCGTCGGCGGCACAATCAAGGAGCTGGTGTCGCGTTCGATCTTCATGTGCCAGAACGCCGAGTACCAACTGCGTGCGCTCATGCTCGGCACGCCTGCTCCGCTGCATCACGGCGAAGTCGAGCTTGCGGGCGCGATCAGCCGCTTGCCCAACGTCGTGACGCGGACTTGGGAATATTGGAGCGCGCGGGCTGAGCCCACCTCCACCTTGCGCCGCGGCGGCGTGAAGTCCACGCGCGCCGCGCCACATGCGGCTCGTAAAGGCAAAAAGCGCCGATAGCCGCGAATGATTTGATCTTTTGAAAGCATTTCGGCGTGGCCCCGCGTCGATCACACGACGCAGAAGCGCACGCCGGAGTTTTTTTATGACCTGGCTGCCTTGGCGCGGAACAGACGATCCGGCCCCGCCTTCGGCGAGACGTTAGGCCGTTATTTCCACTTGCACTCGCCCTTATGGATTTTCGTGGCCTTTTCCGTTTTTGCCCAGCACATGTTGGTGAAGGTGTGCTGGGAACCATTGACCGTGCCGCACACTGGCTTCCACACCTCGTCGCATGCCGCTGCACGGGCGCTGCCGGTGAACGAAATGGACATCGCAGCCGCGACGAGTCCGGCCATTGCGAGACATGACAAACTTTGAACGCGCATTATCAACCCCCCCTATCAAATGGGCCTGAAATAGCCCGGGCGCAGAACTTTTAGCACAATTATCAGCGGAAACTATAGTCTAAACGGGCTGTGGATGAGGGCGGCGCCTCACAGGAAAGGCAATCAGTGCCGGTCGCGAGCCGCTGCGCTGATTGCATTCAAGATCGCCGTGCGCCCCTGCGTCAGTGCGCCGCGCACCATTGGTTGTTTGCCGATCTGGCCCATCTC
>JASHRW010000298.1 GCA_030037065.1 Xanthobacteraceae bacterium | reverse complement strand
ACGATCACCGCATTCTTGACATTCTGCGCCTTGACCAAGCCGAGAATCTCGGTGCGGAAGTCCTGCGGACGATCCGACCAGCGAATACCGCCACGCGCCACCTTGCCGAAGCGCAGATGCACGGCTTCAAGCCGCGGCGAATACAGAAAGACTTCGTAAAGCGGCCGCGGCAACGGCATGCCATCGACCTTGCGGCTGGAAAATTTTATAGCGATCAGTTCCTTGTCGCGGCCGTCTGCATCGTGCTGATAGAAGTTGGTGCGGATCGCGGCGGTAACGGCGTTGACAAAATGGCGAAGGATACGGTCCTCGTCGAGACTGTCGACGGTCTGCAACGCGGTTTCGATCGCGGCTGCGGTTTCGTCGGTGCGTGCCGCCCGTTCGCTCTCCGACACGGCAGAGTGCGGATCGAACCGCGCGTGGAATAATGCAACGATGCGGGCGGCGATGCCGGCATGCTTGCGCAGTGTCGCCCACATGTAGTCTTGCGAATAGGGCACGCGAATCTGGCGCAGGAAACGCGAGATGGTGCGGATGAGGGCGACATCGCGCCAAACGAGCCCGGTGGCGAGTACGAGCGCGTTATAGCCGTCGTTTTCGGCGGCCCGACTCATGACCGCCAGGAAGCAATCCTCTAATTGCTTTTTGCGCGCGGGAAGATCGATTGAATCGCCCGGCGCGCTCTCGAGTTCCACATCGTGGAACCAAACGTCCGGTGCGTCCTTCGGCCGGATGTGGTAGGTGCGCTCGTCGACAACCCTGAAACCCATATTCTCCAAAATCGGCACGCGCTCCGAGAGCGAGATCGGCCGGCTTTGACTGAAGACTTTAAGGGCCAGGCGCGCCGGCCCTACGCCTCCCGGGCGGTAAAGGTCGACGCCTAGCGGATGCTCCGGCGTCAGTGTTTGGACCAACCGCATGTCGGCGACGGCAGTCGCCGGCGGATAGACTTCGCGATAATCGATCGGAAAGGCTTCGCGGTAACGGTCGAGCAACGCGCGGGCAGGCTCCGGTTCATGCGCCGCGGCGATCGCCTCATCGAGACCGTCGACCCAACTGCGGACGATTTCTTCCACCGCGCGGTCGAGAATTTGACGATTGGGATTCGGTGTTGTGCCCTCGTAGCGGCCGATGATGAAATGAACGCGAACCAGCGGACCTTCGGGGAAGAATGGATAGAAAGCGCGCACCCGCCCCTTGAAGGCAGTGGCGAGATAATCGCCGATCGCCGCCCTGATCCGGCTGTCGTAGCGATCGCGCGGGACGTAGACGAGGACCGAAACAAAGCGGTCGAAGCGATCGCGCCGCGGCAGGACGCGCACGCGCGGCCGCGCGTCGAGCTGCAGGACGGCAAGAGCGAACTGATAAAGCGTGTCTTCGTCGTTCTGAAACAACTCGTCGCGCGGATAAGTCTCCAGCACGTTAACCAGCGCCTTGCCGGAATGACTGGATGGATCGAATCCGGCGCGGCGGATGATGTTGTCTACCTTGCGCCGCAGGTACGGGATGGCGCGCGTCGAGCGGGTGTAGGCGGTCGAGGTGAACAGACCGCAAAACCGGCGCTCGCCGACTAGCCGGCCGTCGCCGTCGAAGCGCTTGATCCCGATGTAATCGAGATGCACGCGCCGGTGCACGCGCGATCGCACCGCCGCCTTGGTAACGATGAGCAACCGGGGCTCCTCGAGGAATTCGCGGATTTCCGGAGTGATGGTGACGAGCTGGTTGCCGCGGCGAAGCAGCCGCATCTCACGCCGCCGAAGGAGGCCGAGCCCGGTCTCGAATATCGGCTGCAGCGCCTGCTCGCTGTTCGTATAAGCATAGTCGCGTGCGCCGAGCAGGGTGAAATTGTCCCCTGCGAGCCATTCCAGGAATTGAACCGCCTCGGCAATATCCTCGACCGGCAGCGGAGGCGGGTCTCTTCGCAGATCGGATATAACCTCGCGCGCACGCGCAAGCATGGGCTGCCAGTCTTGAACGCAGACACGCACGTCGGCGAGGATATCTTCCAGCGTGGAGACGATGTCTGCCCGCACCGCCGCATCGTCCAAGCCGCCGAGGTGAATCTGGATGAAGCTTTCGCGCCGGCCCTCGCCCTTGCGCGTGCCGCCGAAGTCGATGAGCTTTCCAGCCTCGTCGCGTTCGACTGAGAATACCGGATGCACCAGAAGCAGAATATCGAGCGCGCGTTCGTGAATTTCGCTGACCACCGAATCGAGCAGAAACGGCATATCGTCGTTAACGACATCGAGTACCCACAGGCCCGACGCCGCCGGGGCTGGCGCCAGCCGCACTTTTGGCCAACCCGGCGTGCGCTGGGCAAGAAACCGCCACGAGTCCACGGCTATCGCGGTCAATTCTTCGCGACTATAGCGATCGAGATCCTCGGGCACGGCAAGGCCGAAAAGTTCCGTCAAAAACTCCGCCGGCAGGCTCGGCTCGTGTTGTGCCAGCGCCACGCTGACGGCGCCGATCAGCGGCGAACTACCGCCCTTATCGCGGGGACTATCCTGCATGGTCGTAATTCCCCTCTGCGGTCGCACCCGAATCTCTTTCAATACTACTCGCGCGGCGCCCACATCCGCTACAGCGACCTCTATAATGCCAGGGTAGCGAACGCCGCTGACGGCGGCGTGACAAGACGACACGAGGAATCAAGATGACCACGCGCAACAGTAAACGCCTGCCGCCAGGACGCCCCGCGAATAAACGGGCGAGCGCAGCGGCGGGTGATGACACCGCGATCACTGCGCTTTCGCTTCCGGCAGCGTCGCTGTCGGCTGACATGGAAGCTTATTTCGGCAAATGCGAGGAAAAGCTCGGCTTTGTGCCTAACGTGCTCAAGGCCTATGCGTTCGACATGGCAAAGCTTTCCGCCTTTGTCGCCATGTACAACGATTTGATGCTGGCACCCTCGGGCCTGAGCAAACTCGAACGCGAGATGATCGCGGTCGCGGTGTCGGCGCACAACCGCTGCTATTACTGTCTGGTCGCCCACGGCGCCGCGGTCCGGGCGCTCTCCGGCGACCCGGTGCTCGGCGAACTAATGGTCATGAACTATCGCACCGCGCGCCTGTCGAAGCGCGAGCGTGCCATGCTCGATTTTGCCGTCAAGCTCACCGCCGAGCCGTGGCTGGCCGGAGAGGACGACCGCACGGCGCTGCGGCGCGCGGGCTTCTCCGACCGCGACATCTGGGACATTGCCGCAGTCGCCGGCTTCTTCAACATGACCAACCGCGTAGCGTCCGCCACCGACATGCGGCCGAACAGCGTGTATCACGGGCAGGCAAGGTGAGAAGGCATATCGCTCCACCCGCCCCGTGCCAGGCGGCCAGCACTCGCAGGGCTGCTGGTTACTTGGCGCGGATGTGTTCGACGAAACAGCTTGCGACAGTCGCTTCGGTACCGCAGCGCGCAAGATTACTCTCAAGTGAATAAAAAACGCATAGTGCCAGGCTCGCCCACACGGCCGCGCTGAAATAAAGCGACATCCAGGTAATCTCGTCCCTCCATTCGGCAAGATCGTGTGTCACGACCCAACGCGTGCTCGCGTCACGCAGCCCCTCGACGGGTCTCATAAGCTTGCCCCCATTGGAAACCTTGGCGCGCCATCGATTCAAGTACATCGGGACGTCGACCGCGATGAGAAAAGTCAGATAGCCGACAATCCCAGTGATCGCGATGACGAGGACCACGCGAACCGGGCCATCAAAGTCCGCCAGCAATCGGCACAGCCCGATGCCAACCGCCGAGAAGGCGACGGCCCACATCGAATTTTCGATGGCGTTGCCCAAATAGTTGGTAGTCAGCACGGCATACCACGAGAAGCATTCTGCGATGACAATCA
>JASHRW010000297.1 GCA_030037065.1 Xanthobacteraceae bacterium | reverse complement strand
TTGGCCATTCGTCTCACATTCCGGTGCGATGCGGCGGCGCGCGGATTTCTTCGTTAGCGTACGCCACCCTGCGGTTTTGCGGCAACGATCCGCAAGGCTGAGCGGCGCCAAGCCTTAACCCCATGAGTGTGGAGGCGCGCGGCCTGCCGCAAACTCCTCACCCGGGGCGGCATAGTCACCTCGTCGCAAAACTGCGAATATCGCGATGACGAATTCCGGTCGCGTATATCATCCGCCGAAGAATGAACGAGGGAGACAAACTTGCCCGCAATGAGTGGAAAACGCGCCTTCCTGGAACTGCTCAAACAGGAGGGCGTCGAAATCATCTTCGGCAATCCCGGCACCACCGAATTGCCGCTGATGGACGCGCTCGCGGTCGACAACGAGCTGCGTTACGTGCTCGGCCTGCAGGAAGCATCCGTCATCGGCATGGCCGACGGTTATGCCCAGGCCTCCGGCAAGCTCGCGGTGGTCAACCTGCACGTCACGCCCGGACTCGGCAACGCCATGGGCATGCTCTACGACGCACAGAAGGCGGGCTCGCCTATCCTGGTCACCGCCGGGCAGCACGACCAGAGATTCAACCAGACCGAGCCGATCCTGTGGGCCGACCTGCCGCCGATCGCGCGGCCGCTCACGAAATGGTCGACCGAGGTGCATCGCCTGGCCGATCTGCCGCGGCTCCTTCATCGCGCCGCCAAGACCGCTTTGGCGCCGCCGACCGGGCCGGTGTTTTTGTCGTTACCCGGCGACATTCTCACATTCGAAGGCGAGGTCGATCTCTTGGCGCCGACGCGGGTGGCGCCGTTTATGCGCGGCGATCCGGCGGCGGTGGCCGAAGCCGCGGCGATTCTGGCGCAGGCCAAGCGCCCGCTGATCATCGCCGGCGATGCGGTGGCGCGCGGGCGGGCGCATGCCGAACTCGCCGAACTCGCCGAACTGCTCGGTGCGCCGGTCTATGCCGAACTCGTGCCCTCGACCGCGTCATTCCCGGCGTCGCATCCGCTGTTCCGCGGCGGCATGACTCGCATGCAGGGGCCAATCAGAAAAGTGCTCGAACAATTCGATGTGCTGTTCTCGGTCGGTGGCGATCTATTCACGCTGTCGCTGCCGTCCGACATAGAGCCGATGCCGGAGAATCTGACGCTCATTCATCTCGACAACGATCCGTGGGAGCTTGGCAAAAATTATCCACCACAGGTCGCGATCCTCGGCGATCCCAAGACCACGCTGCCCGACCTCACCAAGGCGGTGCGCGAACAAATGACCAGCGGCGCGCGCGGCGCGGCGCGCGAGCGGCTCGATGCGGCGAAGCAGGCGACACTTGCCGAGCGCGAGGCGCTCAAAGCCAAGGCGCGCGCGATGGCAGGCGCGACGCCGGTGCAGCCATTGGCGCTGCTCAGCGCCATCGGCGACATGCTGCCGAAGGACGCGGTGGTGATCGACGAGACCGTCTCGTCAGGCGCCGGTATCCGCTCGCTCATTAAGAGCGACGATCCGCAAAGCTTCTTCGGCCTGCGCGGCGGCGGCATCGGCTGGGGTCTGCCGGCGGCGCTCGGCGTCAAGCTCGCGCTGCCTGACCGGCCGGTGGTGGCGCTCGTGGGCGATGGCAGCGCCATGTACACCTGTCAGGCACTGTGGACGGCGGCGCACGACCGCATCCCCGTCGTCTTTGTGATCTTCAACAACACGTCTTACCGCATTCTCAAGCAGCGGCTGTTCGCGCAGCGCGGCTTCGCCGCCCAGGTCGACCGCTTCGTCGGCATGGAGCTGGAGAATCCGGCAATCGATTACGTCGGCCTTGCCCGCTCGCTCGGCATCGCCGCCGAGCGCGCCAAGACCGTGCACGATACCACCGACCTGATCGCCAAGGGATTGGCGAGCAACGCGCCGCTTCTAATCGACGTGCCCATGGAGCGCAATTACAAGCCGGTGTGATCTTGTCATTCCGGGGCGCGCGAAGCGCGAGCCCGGAATCCATATCCACAGTCTGCCCCTGTTCTGCACGAACCGTGTCTATGGATTCCGGCCCTCGCTAGCGCTCGGCCGGAATGACGGAAAGCGCCATATCAACAAAAATCTTGTACTGCTGCACCTTCGGCTTCGCCTTGTCCTCCTCGCGCAGATACTCGGCGGAGCTTTTGCCGAGATAAGACGCCGGCAGGATCATGGTGCGAATGAACCGCGTCGGCCGGTCGGCAGCCTGAGCAAACACCGGATCTGGTCCGCTTTCGTACCAGGCACCGCCCGGACCGTAGGACGTCGAGCGGCCGTGCGCGTCGATGCGGATGCCGCCCTCGAGCAGACAACGAATGCCGGGGCCCTGATGCCGGTGCAGATAGGCGCAGCCGCCGGCCGGAAAAGCGACGCTGTCGCCGCGCAGGAGGAGCTGCCCTTGCGGCAACGTGTCGAGCCCCACGGTGAGCTTTTCGCGCGAGGAGACGCCAGGTCCTGAAAGCGCACCCGCGCCCGCATTCCCGGAAGCAAATTCCCAGCGCCACAGCGTCGTGCCTTCGCCACCGGCCTTGAGCTTGAGCGCATCCTCGCTGCCGAACGCTTCGCCGTCGTGCAATGTGCGCTCCGCCGCCGCGATCGCACCGTGCGCGACGAAGATCATGCGCGGCAGCGCCGGCAGATTGACCGCCGCCGCATCGCTCGACAGCACGTCCTCGTAAAGCCGAAGCGTCGGGGGCATAAGTCTCTCCTTTGTCATTCCGGCCGAGCCAGCAAAGCGAGCGAGAGCCGGAATCCATAATCACAATTTTAAAAGGAGGCACACCGGCGACCACTCCCGCCAGGCTCTGTGGTTGTGGATTCCGGGCTCCGCGCTTCGCGCGGCCCCGGAATGACGGGGTGGCATTTACACCCGCGCGCAGCCATTGCTAAATCGCCTTCAATTGACGCTCATACCACGCGCCGTTGGGAGGCCGCCCATGCCTACGATCGATACCGAGCGTTTCCGGCTGCGCAATTTCGTCGAACACCTCGTCGACACCGGCGAATGCGAGGTGCACGACAAGCCGATTGAACTAGCCGACGTGGCCGGCGTGCTCGAGGGCAATCCGCGCGCGGTGCTGTTCAAGGCCGCCGGTCCGGAAAAGGCCGAATTGGTCGGCAACGTCATGGGCTCGCGCCAGCGGCTCGCCAGCGCGCTCGGCACCGACGCGCGCGGACTGTTGGGCGCATTGAGCCAACGTCTCAATCGCCTGCAGCCGCCGATCAAAGTGTCGTCGCAGCAGGCGCCGGTGCAGCAGGTCGTACTCAAGGACGACGAGGCCGACCTCACCGCGCTGCCGGTGCACCTGCAGCACGGCGCCGACGGCGCGCCGTACATTTCCGCCGGCATCGATTACGCGCTGTTTCCCGGCTCGGGCCACACCAATGTGGGCTGCCGCCGCATCATGCTGCGCGGCAGGCGGCAAGCCGGCGTCGACCTGATCGCGCCCAGCGACATGCGCGCCATCTATCTGGAAGGCGCCGCGCGCAAGGAGCCGGTGCCGGTCGCCTATGCGGTCGGCTCGCATCCCGCGGATTTTCTGGCGGCCATGGTGGCGCTGCCCTCGATCGATGAACTCGACGTCGTCGGTGCGGTGCGCGGAGTGCCGGTGCCAGTGGTCAAATGCATCACCAGCGACATCTACGTGCCGGCCGATGCCGAATACGTCATCGAGGGCTATTTGGATCCCGCAGGTCACGTCGAGCCCGAGGGGCCATTCGGCGAATATGTCGGCTATTACGGCGTGGTGAAGCGCAATCCGGTGCTGCACATCACCGCGATCACCCACCGCGAAGACGCGCTGTTTCAGACGCTGACCATCAGCGGCCGCACGCTGATGCATACCGACACCACGCAGCTTTCCGCCGTGAAGACCGAGTCGGCGGCATGGGCGGCGCTGATGGCGTCGGTGCGCGAGCCGCTCGCGGTCTACGCGACATCGTCGAGCGGCGGCATGTACAACGTGCGCGTCTCGTTGCGCCAGCGCGTGCCCGGCGACGCCAAGAACGCCATCGCTGCGCTGTTCAGCTCGCACGCCGAAGCCAAGCACGTTTTCGTCTACGATCCGGATATCGACGTGTTCTCCGACGCCGATTGCGACTGGGCGTTCGCCACGCGATTTCAGGCCGACCGCGATCTCGTCACCGGCTCGGGCTTCCGCGTGGTGCCGCTTGATCCGTCCCTGCAAGGCGCACGCACCGGCGCCAAGCTCGGCTTTGACTGCACGATTCCGTTCGGCAAGACCAACGC
>JASHRW010000296.1 GCA_030037065.1 Xanthobacteraceae bacterium | reverse complement strand
TAGAGGATGTTCTCGGCGAGCCGGCCGCCATCGCTCGCAGCTCCCCCCTTTATGGGGAAGTCGCCTGACGAAGGCAGCCGGGAGGGGGGTGATGGGTCGGACATATCTCGCATTTAGGTGTGCGCCTCGGCGCTTTCACTCCGGTCCGAACCCGCGCTCAAGATTTACCGCACGCGAGGAGAGGTGGACAAGCATGCCCGTTCTCGCGGCGCGGTTTTTTGATTCGCACCCGAGTTTGAAAGGAGCGAATGGCGAATGGTGAGTAGCGAATAGGGATAGTCCCTGTTCGCAATTCGCTACTCGCCATTCGCCTCCCAAGAAGGGAGGCGGAGCGCCGAAAGACGCATGGTAGTGGCCGCGCTCACGCAAGCAGACGTCGCCGCCTGACTGCGTTTCGCTGCGGCGCCGCCCCCACCTATACCCTCCCCCGCTTGCGGGGGAGGGTATGGGAGGGGGCGGCTCGCCTCTCGGCGCTCTACCGCGGCTCTCGCCAAAGGCCTTGCGGCCTTTAGCTCAGTACGGTCCCGCGCTTCATGGTCGCGGACAACCGATCCGCGCCCCGGGCAGCCAGCTCCTGGCAGACCTGCGTCGTGGCAGGCCGGGCGAGTTTCCGAACCGCCTCGGAATGGAGTTACGAGCCCCATCCCGGGCACCGCTCCCCGCTCGCATCAATCGGCCGTCACCGGTTGACGTCCCTTGGCCGAGCAGGATGGCGATTATATGTCACAAAATGCGACGAAAGACAAGTGACAAAAGTCCAAAATAGTCGCCAATCACGATATCGTGTTTAGGATGCCCCTGGTTGGCTGCGCGGGCGCCCATCGGGCGTCGTCAAAAACATTGGGCCATGAACATTGGGCCATGTCGGCTTCAGCCCCGAAAACGGAAAAAGAACGGACTTCGTTGCACGACACAAAGTGCAATAAGAGACGAATGGCGGTGCAGTAACATTGCTCGATCAAGGACCACTCGCACGGGTGAAACTTCTACCCGCGTGTGTCTTTGCTCAATCCGTTCGCGGCGTGTGACCTTCAGCGCGCCGGCAAATGTCGGCCGAGGAAGTCCAGCAAAATCGCGGTCAACGCAGGAGTACCCGAGCTGAAATGGTCTTGGCTTTCGAGAATGTGCGTGTCGCAATTTGCGCCACCCGCCGCGGCAAGCGCCTCGGTTTCACCGACCGGCACGACGCGGTCGCCGCGCGCGTGGACCAGCAGCACCGGGCGCGGCGCGATGCGGCCGATGACAGCCTCGGGCTTCAATTCCAAGAGGCTCAAAGCGGTCTCGGGCGTAAAATCCATCGTTGCGCCCGGCGGGAGCCCGCCGCGATTTTGCTCGGGAATGTAGATCACATCGTACCGGTTGAGCGTCGTGCCCGCGCGCTCGGCATCGTCGATCTTCTGCAGGAAGGCCTGCCAGGACGTCTCGTCGGGATATTGGTGGCGCGCACGGCGCTTGCCATCGCCTATAGCACCGTTCGCAACACACAGCTTGATGCGTGGATCGCGCGCGGCGACGTCGATGGCAAGCGAGCCGCCGAGGCTAGCGCCGATGGCACCCAAGTGGTCCTTGTCCACGGCGGGATGCGCGGCAAGGAAATCGAGCGCGCGGCCGAGGTCGGCCGCTTCCTCGGCGCAGATGACACTGCCCCGTCTCCCCTCGCTCTGCCCGCAGCCGCGGAAATCGAAGCGCAGCACGACATAGCCGGCCTTCTCCAAGGCGCGAGCAAGCTCGGGGTGTCCCGCTCCGCGGCACGAACCGCCGAAGCCGTGGCAGAGGACAAGCCCAGGGTGCTTGCCCGCGGCAGCCACGGGCGTGTGCAATATTCCGCGCAAGGCAAGCCCGTCGGACGTGAATTCAACCGGTGCTTCCATCGTTTAAAGGCAAACCCTGCCAACCATGCTGTGTGAGCCGGATCGGCGCCATTACGGCGTCCTGATCGACGCCCAAGAACTCAATTTATAAATCCGAGGTGATATGTCCATGCGGCATTATCTCACTATGACGAGCCAGCACCGCGTTGGTGTTAACACCATCCGTCGCCACAGCTTTGGATCGACGGCAGTGGCCGAACGCTTGTTGATTTCCGAATGGTCGCTATGCACCAATCTCCGAGATGCCGCTGCGCCGCAGCGAACGACACTTTGTGCCAATTGCGTGCTGTGGCATCGCACCATGATTGCGGCCGGAGGCCGGTCTCCATCGGAAGCGGCGAAAACCGACCACCCAGATTTCATCGACGATTTCTTTAGACCTCGCCCGCCGTTTGCCCCGATGCTCGGCTTATCCGCCGTTCGCGGCGAAGAGTTTCAAGCCCAAGGCGTTGAAGCGTGCTTTTTATTCATCGCTAAGCGTATTGTAGAAATCGTCCAGCGGCGGGCGGATTGTTTGCAGCGCCTGCAGCATGGCTTGCAGCCGCTTGCCCTCGGCATCGAGGCGGCCCGGCGGGGTGCTTGAAAGTTCGCTTGGGCACGCGGCTTGGATTATCTTCACTGCCTGCTGCGTGGCCGCCGACTGCAGAGCATCAAGCTTTGCGCTCTGAGCGTCGTTCGGTTGCACTCAACCTGGTCGGTTGGCCACGCAACGACGTTTTTGCCACATTCGGCTTGTGGATTTTGCGAGGCCTGCGGACGTTGGTATGCCACCGGGACGAAGCCGCGCCAAGCTCGTTGAACCGAGCCTTCTGCTCGTCGCTCAGCGAGTGATAAAATTTAGCCAGCGGCGGTTCTACGATAGCAATGGCCTGCACCAGACCTTCCAGGCGCTGCTGCATGTCGGCGAGGCGGCCCGTCGGCGTGAATGACGCTGTCGTCGGACAATGAGACTTGATCACCTCGCTCGCCTTGACGATGGCGTTGCCGAGGTCGTCGAGCAGCGCGCTCTGTTGCGCGTTGGGCCCTACCGTATCCTGGATTCGATCGATCGGCCAACCGGTGACCTCGGCCGCTTCGTTGTCGCAACTTTGCGCAACGCTTCGCGTCAGCGCACTCATGCGCACCTGCGCGTCGGGTCCTTGGACGAATTCATCGTAGCTATAGGGAGAGAAAATTCCCTCGTAGATCTCGCCGTAGCCGTAGAGCCAGAACGGGTCGAAATAGCCGTACTCGTCGGGCCAAAGCGCGGAGTAAACGGCGTTGCCGTAGGCATAGGGCCAGAATAGCGGGCCGACCCAGCCGAGATGATGGTCGCGGCGTTTCATGCTACGGAATCGCCCGGCTCGGCTCGATGATTGCACGTCGGCTACACTACCGATCGCGTCGATTGGGGCCATCAGACCTCGCGTCGTGACGTGCCACGAGCGTCATTTTGCGTTGCCGGGCGCAGGCCCGGCGAGGGAGAGCGTGAAGCCGACGCCTTGCATCGGATGTCAAGTTCTGGAACGAGCTACTTGATGGTGGTGGATCCAGCCGGCCTTTC
>JASHRW010000038.1 GCA_030037065.1 Xanthobacteraceae bacterium | reverse complement strand
AGATGGCAACGACGACGAGAACGAGTGCAATGATCACCATGGCGACGCTGCGGCGCGTCATCGTTTCGATGAGTCGAACGTAGCTCCGCTCGGTGGCGGCAAAGGCCGCGTTGAAGCCGCGATAGAAAAAGTTGCGCCGCTCAAGCGGGGTCGGCGCTCGCAGCCACAACGCGCTTTGCGTCGGCTTCAAGGTCAGGGCGTTGATCGCGCTGATGAAGGCGGTGGCGGCGATGACCAGCGCGAATTGCCGATAGAGCTGGCCGGTCAGGCCCGGCATGAAAGCGGCCGGAATAAACACCGACATCAGCACCAGCGTGATGCCGATGACCGGGCCCGTCAGATCGTCCATTGCCCGGCCTGCCGCCTCGCGGCCAGGAATGCCCTGTTCGATATAGCGCGAGACACCCTCGACGATGATGATCGCATCGTCCACGACGATGCCGATCGCCAGCACGATGGCGAACAGCGTCGCCAGATTGATGCTAAAACCTAGCGCAGCCATCGCGGCGAAGGCGCCGATGAGTGTCACCGGAACGGTTGTCGCCGGGACGAGCATCGCCCGCCAGTCCTGCAGGAAGACGAGAATGACGATCAGCACCAGAATCGCGGCCTCGAACAGGGTCAGATAGACCTCGTCGATCGCGGCTTTCACGAACTTGGTGGTGTCGTAGGGCGTCGAATAGCTGACGCCGTGCGGGAAGCTCTTGGCGAGCTCTTCCATCTTCGCCTTGACCTCGCCGGCGACCGCAATGGCGTTGGCGTCCGGCAACAGCGAGATGGCGATCCCGGCTGCCGGACGGCCGTCGAGCTTGAAGGATTGGCTGTAGGTCTGCGCGCCGAGTTCGACGCGGCCGATGTCGCGGATTCTGGTGATTTGTCCGCCATTCGCGGCAGCGGCCTTGACCACGATGTTTTCGAATTCGGCAACATCGTCCAGGCGGCCTTTGATATCGAGCGTATATTGGAAATCCTGGCCCTTGGGCGCCTGCGGCGCGCCGAGCTGGCCGGCGGTAACTTGTTGGCTCTGCTCCTCGATCGCGTTGATCACGTCCTGCGGCGTCAGGCCGCGCGCTTGCAGCAGATCCGGATTCATCCAAATCCGCATGGCGTATTGACCGGCGCCGAAGATCGTCACGGCGCCGACGCCCTTGAGGCGAGCCAGTTCGTTCTGCAGGTTGATCACGGCGTAGTTCGACAGAAACAGGCTGTCGAAGCGGCTGTCGGGCGAAACCAACGTGATGAATTCGAGAAAGGAACTCGACTTCTTTGTTACGGTAACGCCCTGGCTTTGCACGGCCGGCGGCAACGAAGAAAGCGCGGCGGAAACCTGGTTCTGAACCAGAATCTGCGCTTTGTCGGGGTCGGTGCCGATCGCGAAAGTGACGGTCAGGTTGTAGGTGCCGTCGCTCGCGCTGGTCGACTGCATGTAGAGCATGCCCTCGACGCCGTTGACCTGCTGCTCGATCGGCAAAGCGACCGTGTCAATCAGCGTTTTGGCGGTCGCGCCGGGGTACCGCGTCGAGACCTGTATCGTCGGCGGGACCACATTCGGATATTCGGCGGTCGGCAATTGAATGAGCGCGACCAAGCCGATCAGCACGAAAACCAATGCCAGCACGTTGGCGAGCACCGGTCGATCGATGAAAAACCGCGGGATCATGCAAGTCCCTCGCGACCTTTCATTTCGGCGTCCGGTCGGGAGTGCTCGTCTTGGCTTCGTCCGATGAGCCGGCTTCGGCCGACTTCAGCACAGATCGTTGCGGCTCGACCTTGGCGCCGGGAAAGGCCAGCTGAATGCCTTCGATCACCACCCAGTCATCGGCATCGAGTCCGGATTCGATGATCCGGAGCTGACCCTGCCGTTGTCCGGTTTTGACGGTTTTGCGCCGAACGACATTGTCCGCGTCGACCACCAGGACATAGCTTCCCTCTTGGCTCGTCCCGATCGCATCATTTCGCGTCAGCAGCGCCTTGTCGAGATGCCCGATCGGTCCCCGGACGCGCACGAAAAAGCCCGGCAGCAGCACATGATCCTTATTATCGAATATCGCGCGCGCGGCGATCGTGCCGGTGGAGGGGTCGACTTGCGGCGAGACGTAGTCGAGATGCCCTTTGTGCGGATAGCCCACCTCATCCTGCAGACCGATCTCGACCGGGATGCTCGAAATGTAAGTCAGGTCCGCTTTACCGAGCGAATGCCCCGCCTTGGCGACGCTTTTCCGGATAGCCAAGATTTGCGGCTCGCTCAGCGAGAAATTGACGTAGATCGGGTCGTTCTGAACGATGGTTGCGAGCGTGGTCGGTCCGGATGCGCCAACGAGATTGCCGAGATCGACTTGATGATTGGTGACGATGCCGTCGAAGGGGGCGAGAACCTTGGTAAAGCCAAGGTTGATGTTCGCGGTTTGGACATTGGCCTGATCAAGTCCGACGGTGGCCTTGTCCTGTTCAACGACGAAGGCTTGGTCCTGCGCTTGCTGAGCTGCAATTGATTTTTGCTGTTCCAATGTTTGATAACGGGTCAGATTGACCTGCGCCTGTGCGAGCACCGATTGGTCTTTTGCCAATTGCGCTTTGGCCTGATCGAGCTGCGCTTGATAGGTGTCGCGCTCGATGCCGAACAGCTGCGTTCCCTTCGTGACCGCGGCGCCATCCTTATAATCGATCGATTCCAGGTAGCCCTGAACGCGCGCGACCAGATTCGCTGTTCTGTATGCTGCGGTGTTGCCGGTCAGGTAAAGATACAGGGTGACCGGTTGTTGCAGGGGTTGCGCGACAACGACTTTCGGGGGCGGCGGAGGGACGAACGTGTTTCTCGAACCGCACCCCGCCAGAGTCATTGCGGCAAGTGCTGAAAGAGCAGCAAAAAAAGAACGTCGGCTGATCCACGAGACAGAGCAACACACAGTCTTAACCTCCGTCCTCGAAACCGCATTCTATGAGTGACTGGCTATATTCGTAGGTCTTTTTCGCTTGCTACTCGCACAATGCGCTCGGATGGGTACGATCTTCTCTCCTTCAGATGGGACGATTTCCGGATGCGTCATTGCAAATAGTCATGGACGATCCTGCCGGGGTCAAGAGTGAAGGCGGCGCAAAATTGGACTGCCGAAACAAGTGCGGTGCCATAAGACACAAGTGGCACATCGCCGACAAACCCAGTGTCCGCTCCCACAGTAGCTATCCGCGGCAAAACGAACCTAGGCCGGTTGCCCAGTCTCCCACCGCAAAAGCGCGCAACCCTGCGGGACGGCGCCCCGGCTGCGCCCGGCACAGTGCAATCCGGTACGCTACAAAATAAACCGGCTCAAATCGGCGTTCTTGGCGAGATCGCCGATGTGCTTATGCACGTATGCGGCGTCGATGTTGATGGTTTCGCCGTTGCGGTCGGGCGCGGCGAATGAAACCTCGTCGAGCACGCGTTCCATCACCGTCTGCAGCCGCCGCGCGCCGATATTCTCCACGCTTGAGTTTACCGCCACCGCCACGTCGGCCACCGCATCGATGGCATCTTCGGAAAATTCGAGCGTGACGCCTTCGGTCGCCATCAGCGCAACATATTGCTTGATCAACGACGCCTCGGGTTCGGTGAGGACGCGACGCATATCGTCGCGCGTGAGCGCCTTCAGTTCGACACGGATCGGCAGGCGGCCCTGCAATTCGGGCAACAGGTCCGACGGCTTGGAAATGTGGAAAGCGCCCGAGGCGATGAACAGGATGTGGTCGGTCTTTACCGAACCGTGCTTGGTGGCCACCGTGGTGCCCTCGATCAGCGGCAAGAGATCGCGCTGCACGCCCTCACGCGACACATCGGCGCCGATGCGACCATCGCGTGCGCAGATCTTGTCGATCTCGTCTAGGAAGACGATGCCGTTCTGCTCGACGGCTCGGATCGCTTCCTGCGTCAGTTGATCGGTGTCGAGCAGCTTGTCGGATTCCTCGTTGATCAGGATGTCGTAGGAATCCTGCACGGTGACGCGCCGCGTCTTGGTGCGGCCACCGCCGAGCTTGCCGAAAATGTCGCCGATCGAGATGGCGCCCATCTGCGCGCCCGGCATGCCGGGAATATCGAACAGCGGCATGCCGCCGCCGCCCGACTGCGTTTCGATCTCGATTTCCTTGTCATTGAGCTCGCCGGTGCGGAGCTTTTTGCGGAACGCTTCCTTGGTCGCGGCGCTGGCATTGGCGCCGACCAGCGCGTCGAGCACGCGGTCCTCGGCGGCCTGCTGCGCCTTCGCCTGCACGTCCTTGCGCTTCCGCTCGCGCGCCTGTGCGATGGCGATCTCGACCAAGTCGCGCACGATCTGCTCGACGTCGCGGCCGACATAACCGACTTCGGTGAATTTCGTCGCCTCGATCTTGAGGAAAGGCGCCCCGGCGAGCTTCGCGAGCCGACGGGAGATTTCGGTTTTGCCGACGCCGGTCGGGCCGATCATCAGAATGTTCTTCGGCAGCACTTCCTCGCGCAGCCGTTCGTCGAGCTGCAGCCGACGCCAGCGGTTGCGCAACGCGATCGCCACCGCGCGCTTGGCATCGCCTTGGCCGACGATGAAGCGATCGAGCTCGGAGACGATTTCGCGGGGAGAGAAGTCGCTCATGCTTGACACACCATGAGAAGCGTCCGGCCCCAGGGCGTTTCGACCAGCCGCTCGGCTCGAAAACCGGCTTTCTCGTAGGCGCGCACGGCGCGCCGATTGGCCGGATCTGGGTCGGTTATCACGCGTGGTGTGCCGGCGGCGAACAGTTTTGCGACAAAGGCGCGCGTCAGGGCAGGGCCATGACCGCGCTCGATCATGTCGTGTTCGCCGGTGAACTGGTC
>JASHRW010000295.1 GCA_030037065.1 Xanthobacteraceae bacterium | reverse complement strand
CATGGAGAGGTTTGGCGTCATGGCGCCTTATGACCGATGCTTGAGACGAAAGTCCAGATCGCCTTCATCACCCGCGGGCTTGCGCCGTGGGTCCATGACGACAAGAAATCTGCGGCGCGATGATTGGTGCGCCAGTGCGATCGTTGAAGAACGGATTTGGCCGGCCCAGCCCGCACAGCCACCAGCCGAGAATTTTTGATGTGCGACGGGCGAACGTCGCAAGCGACGGCGGCGGCGGAGCATCCGGTGGCAGCAGCCCGGTGGCGGAGCGTTGGTAGATGCGGCATAGCGGCGGCCCCATGGCCTCGTCGCGCCAATGACCGCCGGCTTCGTGGTCCATGAACGGATGAATGAGCGCGACGACCGGGAAGCGCGCCGCCGCGGCGGTGTTGGCGACCGGCGTCCGGCAACAATCGGTGTACCAGCGCAACACCTTCCCGGAAAAGGTTCCGCAGCGCACGGCGTCCGTCCCCGCAGTGAGCCTCACGCGCCCCGCCGGCATCTGAAAAATATCGGTGCCGCCGGCCGCGTCGAGCACGTCCGGCCGTTCGAGATACTGCGCGAACGCCTGGCAATCCGTGCAGTAACAGACGAAGCGAAAGCCCGCGGATGGCGCCACCTCGTGCGCGACGCCGCGCACATGGCCACACCGGCAGCGGAGCGGGAGGTCGGAGGACATGCACACATTGTAGGGCGGGTTAGCCGCAGGCGTAACCCGCCATCACGTTCGCAACAATCGGCGGATTACGCTTCGCCAATCCGTCCTACACGCTACTTCTCTTCAAACAGCCGAGCAGGCTCAATCCGTAATGCTTTGGCGATTCTCTCGACCATAGCAACAGTGGGCGAATTTTCCTGACGCTCAATCATTCCGACGTAATTTCGATTGATACTTACAAGACTTGCCAGCTCTTCCTGCGACAGCCCGCGCTCACGCCGAATGCGCCTAATATTTCTAGCCACAATCCCGCCAAGTGACATGGCCGGATAGCAAGAGCATTGCTTGCCCGCTTTCCACCTAGTATACTAGGTATTTATCGCGAGCCTTTTTGAGCCGAATTGAGCCGGCTGAATGGGACCGTGGGCACCGCGGGGAAGCTTCTATGAACAACATCGATCTGGTGGCGCACCCGCAAGAGAGTGCGCACAACCTCTTTCATATGGATAACGAGAAATACTTCAACATTCGGCGCCTCCGCTCCAAAGCACGTGCGGTAGTCGATCGCTCATCGTTAATCGCCCGGTGCGCGAAGGGTGATCGCAATGCAGCGATCGCGCTCAAAATCGGCTTTCATCCTTACGTCGCAGAATTTCAGGCCGCAATTGATCGGAAGGCCAATTCGAGTAAGCTGCCACGCCAGACACTCTATGAAAAGTTCGGGCGTGACGCCGCGCGAGCAACTTTGCTGGCCAACGCGAGGAACGTGCGGCAATTGCAAAGAAGCGAGTTGGAAGCTGTCTTCAGTAAAGCCGAACGCGAACTCATGGACATGCAGCGCGATGAGTGGACACATTGGCATCACTGGGTCCACGACGCGATGGCACTCGGCGTTACTCGATCGGAATTGGAACAGGCTTACGTCGTTCCCGGCGTCCAGAGGCTCATTGACGCGGCACATGTCGACGATCTTGTGGAATTCTTCGCTGGGTCGCTCGCCGCGACGGAATTCATGGCAGAAGAACTTGGTGAACGGCTTGCTTTCAATCCGACCTATGGCATCCTGTTTCAGGAAGGAAGGCCGGATGGGCAACGAGGGAAAGCCTATTGGATGATCGTGCACACGGTCCCGCATGTCGATGGCCCCTCTCATGCAGACATCGTTCTGGATTTCGCTCGTGCCTACAGTGCAGATGAGGGACCGGATCGCATTCATTCACTTGTCGAACGCGGCCTCGAACTGTTCGGCACTGCAGCCGACGAGGTGGAGGCGTATTTCAATCCGAGTGTATGAAGGTCACACAAGTGTGGGCAATTAAGATCCCGCGGAAGATCTCAGCGCTTTTGTTAGGATTGTGAAGAGAAGATCCCGTCCTTGGCAGGCCTGGCAGCGACCACCTCTTCCCAGCCTTGAGGCTTAAGTCATCGGCGCAGAGGACTTTGACGGCGAGTTCGACTCTTTGCGGTCTAGGCCGCTGGGCGCACGACTTCGACGCGGACGGAAAGTCCGCCCCGCGCGGCGAGATTGATCAGCGCGTCAAGACTGAACTTGTTGATGCGGCCGCGGACGAGATCATTCATCCTGGGCTGGGTCAGGCCAAGCCGCTTGGCTGCAGCCGCTTGCGTTACGCCCCATCCTTCCACCGTGTCGCGAATGGCCACCATCATCTCGCCGCGCGCCTTCATGTTGGCGGCTTGCGCCGGCGAACGCTCGATGGCATCCCAAACGCTATGGAAACGTTGCTGTTTCATTCGAGCTGAAATCCGGCGTCACGACGCGCGCCGTCGGGGAACGCCCGGAGCCGCGCAATCGAGTCCCAACGAACACGACCGGCTTCATCGCAGTGGATTATATCAGTATTGATATAAACGGTCCAGTCCGATTTTTCAAACGCAAAAAAGCCGCCGCGGAGGTCATCCGCAGCGGCTTTCCGAAATAAGATTCATGAAGAGGAAATTCCGTCCTTGGCAGGCCTGGCAGCGACCTACTCTTCCAAGCCTTGAGGCTTAGTACCATCGGCGCAGAGGACTTTGACGGCCGAGTTCGGGATGGGATCGGGTATAGGCTCCTCGCTATAGCCACCAGGCCGGCCAAGAACGGACGACGGAGGACAGACGACGGAGGACGGAAAACGAGTTTCCGTCATCACATCGTGTCATCCATCCGTCTGAAGCAAGCTGACTCTTAATCTGTCGTCCGTCGTCCGACTTCTGTCGTCGGTCGATGGACATCGACTAATGAGAGACGATCAAGCCGATCGAGCGATTAGTACCGGTAAGCTGAACGCGTCACCGCGCTTACACACCCGGCCTATCAACGTGGTGGTCTACCACGGCTCTCAAGGGAGAACTCGTTTCGAGGTGGGTTTCCCGCTTAGATGCCTTCAGCGGTTATCCCGTCCGTACATAGCTACGCTGCACTGCGGCTGG
>JASHRW010000294.1 GCA_030037065.1 Xanthobacteraceae bacterium | reverse complement strand
TCGATGCCGTGTTCGAGGTTGGGATTATCGTTGACCTCCATGACCACGATACCGTTGTCGGTCTGCTTGAGGTCGACACCGTAGAAGCCCTCGCCGATCGGCCGCGCGGCCCGCACCGCGATGTCGATCACATCGCGCGGCGCCTGGTCGAGATCGAAGGCGCGGAATCCGCCCTCGCGCGACGAGCCATCGGCCCGGTACTTCACGACCTGCCAATGGCCGCGCGCCATCCTGTACTGGCAAGTGAATAGTGGCTCGCCGGCGAGCACGCCGACCCGCCAGTCGAACTCGGTCGGCAGGAACTTCTGCGCCAGCAGCAGGTCCGTTTCCTCGAAAAGTTCGTCGCAAATGCGCTTGAACTCGGCGGCCGATTCGATCTTGTGCACGCCGCGCGAGAACGATCCGTCGGGGATTTTCACCACCAGCGGCAGGCCCAGTTCGTCGATCGCTTTGGTGAGGTCGGAATCTTCGGCGATGATGACCGTCGGCGGCGTCGGCACCTGGTTCTGCTGCAACAGTTCCATCAGGAACACTTTGTTGGTGCAGCGGATCATCGAAATCGGATCATCGATGACCGGCATGCCCTCCTGCCAAGCGCGTCGGGCAAACCGATACGTATGGTTATCGATCGAGGTTGTTTCGCGGATGAGCAAGCCGTCGTATTCGGCCAATTCGGCAAGCTGGCGCTTGGTGACCGGTTCGACATCGACCGATAGTTTCTCGGCGATGCGGGCAAAATGCTTGATCGAGTTCGGCGACGATGGCGCCATTTTCTCGTTCGGATCGTACAGCACGGCGAGATCGTACTTGGAGACCGTGCGTGTCTTCGGATCGCGCCATTCGCGTTTGGTGTGATTGTGCAGCGACTCGCGGAAGAATTCGGCCTCGCCGTTGGCGAGCCGGGTGATGTTGCGCGGGCGGATGCGGTCGATCGACAGCCATTCGCCCGGGTCGACGATCACTTCCAGCGCCGGGCAGCGGAACCAGTCGAACAGCAGCCGTCCAAAGGGCTCGAAGCGGGTATCGCGGGCGATGCCGAAGCAGACCAGCAACTTGAATTCGCCGTCGGGCTGAAAATCGGCGCGGCGGGCGCACCGGTTCAATTCGTCCTCGAGTTCCGGTAGCGCGTGTTCGTAGAGCTTCTGCTCGCGCAGCTCCAGCATCGTCTCCACGGTCGGCACCACGCGATGGCCGCGCGCCTCGGCCAACAGCGAGGCGTAATAGCCCTTCGACTGATAGGCGTAGGAGCGCGCCAGATTGACGAGCTTGGGCCGGCCCATGTCGAAGAGACGAGGCCGCGCCAAGTACTCGCTCGTGGTGATGACCTTGTGCGGGGTCTCGGCGTTGGGCAGATCGCGGGGCTGGTCGACGAGGATGACCCAGCCGGTCATGGGCGGGTCCCTTTCGTATCCCAGGCAAGATGTAGAGTTCGGCCGATCATGCGCTTGAAGTCTGGGGCGGCACCGTCTCTTAGCCCGAAGCAAAACGCTTGGCGACAGCGCCGTTTGCGATGTCCACCATGAAAACCGATTCGGGCTTGGGAGTCAGGTGGCATTTCGGAGGCGGCTGAGCGGCTTTTCAAAGCGGAGAGCGTCGATGCGGTTGTCATAATAGCGGCTGCGCCTGCCGAATCGCGCGTAGCCCGAGGATTCGTACAATGCGATGGCACCGGGATCGTCGGCTCGGACCTCAAGCCGCATGAACCGGCAGCGGCGGCCCCTGGCGCTTTGCTCGGCCGCGGCCAGAAGCTGACGCGCGATGCCGCGCCGCTGGAACTCCCTGCCGACGGAGATGGTGTAGAGGCGGGCGCGTTGCGAGGCTTGACGGTAATTCACCAGCGCGCAGCCCGCGACTTTGCCGTCGACATCGGCGACGATCAATGTCGATTTCGGCGAGGTGATGAAATGGCGAAAGCCGCGCCGTGAGATGACATGGTCGGCGGTGAAGAAGTCCCGTTCGAGGGCAATGAGCGCATCGAGGTCGGCCAAACGTCCGCGCCGAAGTTTTGCCGGCGGCAGCGCCCGGTTCGGCGATTTTGTCACGTCATCCGCCCCTGTTCGATGCGGGCAATCATCGTTTCCAGCCGCTCCAACCGGTCGGCCTCGCCCGGCGGCTTATCCCAGCGCAGGCGATTGATGCGGGGGAAGCGCATCGCCAGCCCCGCTTTGTGACGCGTCGATCGCTGCAAGCCCTCAAAGGCGACTTCCAGCACCAATCCTTGATCCGGCTCATGCACGACTTCGCGCACCGGGCCGAAGCGTTCGATTGTATTGCGACGTACGAAGCGGTCGATCTGCAGCAATTCCTCATCGGTGAAGCCGAAATAGGCTTTGCCGACCGGGACCAACTCGTTGCCGGCCTCGCCGCGCGTCCAGACGCCGAACGTGTAATCGGAATAATACGACGAACGCTTGCCGTGGCCGCGCTGCGCGTACATCAGCACGGTATCGATGACGAATGGATCGCGCTTCCACTTCCACCACGGCCCTTTCGGCCGTCCGGGCACGTAGAGCGCGGCGCGGCGCTTGAGCATGATGCCCTCAACCGCGGCGGCATCCGCGCCTGCTCCGACTGCGGCCGGGTCCTTTCGCGCGGCGGCGAGTTCCTTCCAGCTTCTAAATTCCACCAGGGGCGACAGGTCGACGCGCGGCTCGTCGAGGCGGGTGACAAAATCTTCCAGCCGCGCCCGGCGCGCGGCGAAGGACAGCCCGCGCAAGTCCTCGTCGCCATCGGCGAGCAGATCGTAGGCGCGCAGGTGCGCGGGAAATTCGGCCAACAGCTTTGCTGTCACGCTTTTGCGGTTGAGTCGCTGCTGCAGCACGTTGAAGGACTGCACCAATCCATCGCGCCGGATCAGAAGCTCGCCGTCTACGGCGCCGGGCAGGCGGAGCGCGTCGACCAGATCGGGGAAGCTCTTGGAAATATCCTCCCCGGTGCGCGAATAGAGTCGCGCGAGCGTGCCGCCGTCGCGCCGCGCCGCGACCGCCTGCACGCGGATGCCGTCCCATTTCCATTCGGCCAAGAAATCCGCCGGATCGAGGCCTGCGAGGTCCGTATCATCGAGCGCGTGGGCGAGCATCGGTGGGCGGAAGGGCGCGGGATCGGCGCTTGCCGGTTTCCGCCCGCGGCCTTCGAGCCACGCGAACAGCGCGGCATAAGGCGGCGCCAGGCCGGGCCAGAGCAATTCGACGTCCTGCACGTCGCTGGCGCCAAGCGCCGCCACCGCCGTTTTCGCGAGCCGCGCCGAAACTCCGACACGCAGCCCGCCGGTAACCAGCTTGATCAGCGCCCAGCGGCCGTTCTCGTCGAGCATGTCGAGCCACCGCGCCAACTGCTGCGGCAACTGCGCCTTGCCGAGGGTGGCGAGAGTCTCGACGACGGAGGTAAGAGAAATTTCCTTCACCTCTCCCCGGTGGGGAGAGGTCGACCGAGCGCCAGCGAGGTCGGGTGAGGGGGATATTACCGATATCGATTCCCTCTCACCCGGCTCGCCGACTTCGCGGCTCGCCGGCCTCTCCCCACTGGGGAGAGGTGATTTCTGTGCAGGCCACATCAGCGCGATGGTCTCGGAGAGGTCACCGACATAATCGTATGACAGCTCGAACAGCACCGGGTCAGTGCGTTCGGCGATGAGATTGCGGATCAATCCCGGCTTAGCGTGCGGGAAGCTCAGGGCGCCTGTGAGCGCGGCGAGCGCCCAGCCGCGCTCGGGATCGCCCGTCGAGCGAAAATACTCCGTCATCAGCCGCAGCTTGGCGTTGCGCGCCGGCTCGTAGGCGAGGCGGTCCAAAAGCTCGGCGAGGCGGTTCATTGCTCCGCTCCAGCGGCGTCCCGCTCTCCGGGCTCTTCCTCTTCGCCGTAGCCGACGATATCGAGCGGCCGCGCCTTTAGGCCGCGCGTGCCGCACCAATGCACCAGCGCATCCTCTTGGCCGTGGGTTACCCAGATCTCGGACGCTCCGGTGGCGGCGACCGTGGAAGTGAGCCCATCCCAATCGGCATGATCGGAAATCACCAGCGGCAAGGCGACGCCTTGCTGACGCGCCCGTGCGCGCACCCGCATCCAGCCGGACGCAAAGGCGGCCACCGGATCGGGGAAACGGCGCGTCCAAAGATCATTCAAGGCTGACGGCGGACACAGCGTGATCGTGCCGGCAAGATCGGCCTTATCGGCGCCGCGTACCACCCGCACTTCGCCGAGTGGGATCCCGCGCGCGGCATAATAGCCGGCGATGCGCTCCATGGCGCCGTGCAGATAGATCGGACTGCCGTAACCAGCCCGGCGCAGCAGCGCGATCACACGCTGCGCCTTGCCGAGCGAGTAAGCGCCGACGAGATGGGCACGCTCGGGAAACAAAGCGACCGAGCGCAGCAGCTTGCCAATTTCGTCGCTCGGGTCGCCGTGGCGGAAGACCGGCAGCGCGAACGTCGCCTCGGTGATGAATACATCGCACGGGACAAGCTCGAACGGCGCGCAGGTCGGGTCGGATATGTTTTTGTAATCGCCGGAGGCGACGACGCGCAGCCCGGCGGCTTCCACGGCGATCTGCGCCGAGCCGAGCACGTGGCCCGCC